>JAQVCV010000025.1 GCA_028689615.1 Bacteroidales bacterium
CTGATTCATACGTGAGATCAGGTTGTTGAAACGAGCTTCGCTTTGGGCAAGTTTTCGGGACTGAATTTCATTCGCGGTGATATTTGTCAGAGAGAGCCTGATCTGCTTGTCGGTAGAGCTGCCATACGTATTGCCATGAAGGTGAATAAAGAGCGTTTCGGTTTGCCCAGGAGCGATCATTTCGACACGAAGGTCGTGCGAACCAAAACCCTTGAGGAGGGTGATCCAGAAATGGTAAAAACGATCTTGATCAGGAGTAGCAATAAAACGGCGGAAATCGGTTCCGGGAGGACAATCGTTGGTAAATTGAAACAGTTTTTTAAAAACCTGGTTACACTCCTTAATAATAAAATCATTGTTTAACAAAACATACCCAACAGGTGCGTTTTGGAACAAATCTCTAAAAGAGTTGCGCGATATTTCCAACTCTTCCTGAATGCGCAAAAGCTCCTCTTTTTGAAACTCAAGTTCATATTGGTATATTTTCAGGTCTTCCACCAAATTTTCGAGCGATTCGGAGTACTCCCCTGTAGTGTCGTTTGACCTTCGGGCGAGTACCTCGTCAATCTTTCTTTGTATTAATGCTTTTTTATTTGAGTTTTCCATAGACTTCCAAAAAAGAATCAAACGTTTTCATTCTGCCTGATCAGAATTTCCAATTCCTTCCGGTCGGTTATATCAATCACCAATCCAACAACTTTCGTCGGCTTTCCGTTTTCGTCGCTTTCGGCTACACCCCCTTTATCGAAATACCATTTATAGTGACCCGATTTGGTGCGAATTCGATAGATCACATCATATACAGGTTTTTTCCCTGACAGGTGGTCGCGCATTGCCTGCATAGCCGTTTCATAATCATCGGGATGAATCAAATTGCAGATCTCATAAACATCGGCAGGAAACTCGTCAACAGTGTATCCGAGCATGGTAGCCTTTTTTTCGTGCATTTTAACTTTTCCACTCGGGATATCCCACTCCCACCATGCCATATTGCCCATTTCGAGCGCTGCCTGCAGCCGCTTGTTGGCTTTAAGAGTAGTAAGCCGTTCCTTCTGAATGAAAGTGATGTTGACCAGAGTAACAAGAATACCATCAACAGCCTGATAATCGGTCCTATATGGCACGATACGGAGCATAAACAATTCACTGTCGTTAATGAGTACCTCCCGTTCAATGGGTTGCAGTTTTTCCTGAACCAACAAGATATCAGACATAAACTCCGGATAGACATGAGCAATAGAAATGTGATGAATCGGACGACCAATATCCAGGTTCAGTATATTGCTAACACGGGAAAACGATGGTGTGAACTTTCTGATGCACAATTTTCTGTCGAGATAAAGTGCTCCCACTTCGGTGTTGTTGAGCAGGTTTACAATGTCGTTGCTGAGTTGGGTGAGCTCTTCAATTTTGCTTTGGTATTCAGAATTCACGGTGTAAAGTTCCTCGTTCACCGATTGCAACTCTTCGTTGGTGCTTTGCAACTCTTCATTACTTGCAATCAACTCCTCGTTGCTTGCCTGCAACTCCTCGTTGGAGGTTTCGAGCTCTTCCACAGTGGCTTGCAGGTTTTCCTTGGTATATTGAAGTTCGTTTTGCAATTCGAGCAGCCGATCGTGGTATTGGGTCTCAAGGTTGACAACCTCAGGAACTTCTTCGTTGATAAATTGATTGTCGGTATGAATAAAGGAGATAAGAAACAAAGGGTTGTCGTCATCCATTTTAAGCAACCGCCCTTCGAGATTCAATTTCACATTATAACCTTCCCTTTTCATTTTCACGTTCTCGAAAAGCACGATTTCAGTTGATGATTTCAGTCGTCGAATAATGTTGTTGATCACCAAGATTAAGTCACTGGCGATCATATTGTTCATATTTTGAGAAAACCTGCCAGATTTAATCTGGATAAATGGGTTGATATCATTAATTATCTGAAAAACGTTCAACTGATCGTCAACAATAACAGAGGGAGGCAACAGGAGATCAAACAGTTTTTCAGTAATTAAATCTTTGCGGTGTGAGCGCTTCATGACGGTCTTCATCGACTCCATCTCACGTGTTGCATGAAGAAAACTTGGCGAAAGGTGCTCAACCTGAAGGGTCTGGTTAAACCCGGCTTTCTTTCCGTAAATTTTGTGTTTGCTGCTTACCACGTTGAAAGCCTCAGAATGAGAACCCAGGGTTTCGCTGCTACCCATAAACAAATATCCGCCAGTTTTCAAAGCCAGATAGAATGTACCCAGTACTTTAGATTGGCTTTCCGGCTTCAGGTAAATAAATAAATTACGACAAACGATCAAGTCAAGTTTCGAGAAAGGAGGATCTTTAAACACGTTGTGGGTTGCAAAAATCACCATTTTGCGGATGTTTTCATTAACCTGAAAACCGCTCTCCCTTCTGCTGAAATACTTCACCAACAAACCCGGATCAATATCACTCACGATGCTTTCAGGATAATAGCCAATGCCAGCAAACTCGATAGAGCGTTTATCAATATCAGTAGCAAATATTTTTATTTCAACATCAAGATCATTATCATCAATATACTCTTTAATTATCAAGGCAAGAGAATAAACCTCTTCACCGGTGCTACAGCCTGCCGACCAGATTCGTATCTGCTTTTGTCCACGATACAGCATTTTAGGAAGAAGTGTCTCCTTTATAATAGAAAAAGCTTGTTCATCGCGAAAAAAGCGGGTAACACCAATAAGCAACTCCCTGTAAAGAGTATCTTTCTCTTTATCTGACTCCGATAAAAACTTCAGATATTCGGGTAATTGCTCTAAACGATTAATGCTCAATCGCCTTTCGAGCCGGCGAATGATCGTATTTTCCTTGTAATAACTAAAATCAATTCCACAATAATCACGGAGAATCATCATAATTTTCACCAGGCTTTCATCGTCACCAGTCAGAACAGTATCCACTTCTTTCGATTTTCCGACGAAAGGGTGTTTGATAAAATTCACCAATTCCTCAGGCATTTTTCCTGGGGGAAGGATGTAATCAACCAGACCAGTGGAAATTGAACTTCGGGGCATTCCATCAAATTTCGCGGTATGTTCTTCCTGAGCCATTACCATACCACCGGCTTCTTTGATTGCCCGGGTACCCAGTGTACCATCACTACCAGTCCCACTAAGAATGATGCCAATGGCATTTTTACCCAAATCGGCAGAAAGGGATCTGAAAAAAATGTCGATTGGAAGATTCAATCCAGCTCTGTTTCCCTGATCTTCAAGCAAGAGCTTTCCATGAAAAATCGTAAGGTTTTTTCGGGGCGGAATCAGGTAAATAGTATCCGCCTCAACAAGCATATTGTCGGTAGCTTTTTGAATAGGCAAACGGGTGTACCTTGCAAGCAGCTCATTCATCAGGCTTTTATAGTCGGGCGAAAGGTGCTGAATCACAACATAACCGATACCTGTATCCATTGGTACAGCCTTGAAAAACTCCTGCAAAGCCTCCAGGCCACCAGCAGAGGCGCCAATACCAACAATGTAATCAGCTCGTTTTTCATTCAAATCACTGTTTTGATTCTTTCGTTTCATAAAAATCTAATTTATTATTTTTCCACCAAATTAATTAGAATTACATACCTGATTCCAAATAACCTTTGATAAGGTTTCAAGCAGCAAACTTCTACCAACGGGTTTCGACAAATACTCAGTACAACCAGATTCTAAAGCTCGAATTCTGTCAGAAGGAAAACTGTACGCGGTTAAAGCCACAACCGGAAGGGTTGAATTAATAGTTCGCAACTGTTTAACAGCAGTATAACCATCCATTTCTGGCATTTTAATATCAAGTATTACCGCTGAAATATTTCGAAACTGATTAATAAGAGCCAGAAGTTCAACACCATTGAGTGCGCGCGATACAGTATAACCAGCTTTAACCAAAACCATCTGTATATAAAAATAGTTGGCATCATCATCCTCGGCAATCACAATATGCTTTTTATCAAAACCAAAAACCAGTTCGTTGTCAGGAAGGCTTTCTGCAGCCAATTCGGTATTGCAAACATTCGCCGGAATACGAATTAAAAACCTTGTCCCCTGACCGGGCGTACTCTTTAAATCAATACTACCTTGCAAAAGATTGATATAACCTTTAACTATTGTTAAACCAAGTCCGGTTCCTTCATAATTACGTGAATTTGAAGTATCTCCTTGTATAAATGGTTCGAAAATTGAATCCTGCTTCTCTTTTGGAATGCCAATTCCAGTATCTGATATTGCAAAAACAAGATTGTTGTTCTCAAACGAAACATCAACAGATACAGTTCCAGATGAAGTAAACTTGATAGCATTCTCAATCAGGTGATTTAAAATGGTCTTGAGCTTGATATAATCAAGATCGAATGTTAGATCTGAGGCCTCGATACCATTATTAATTATAAAAGTCAGATTCTTATTGGAAGCCAGTGGCAGGTTTTCATTTTCGATGATTTTCAAAAACAGATTAATCCTTTCTTCCTGAGGAGTAATTTCGGTCTGGGATGTTTGTATTTTTGACACTTCAACAATATCATTCAAAGTGTTCATAAGTCTTTCAGAACCCTGGTTGATCAAGGTTGTGTAATAACCCCGGTCTTCCTTTGAAATGTCCTCATCGTTAAGCAGAGCAAGGAATCCAAGAATTGCATTAAACGGTGTCCTGATCTCATGCGAAATATTATTAAGAAAGGCTGTTTTTAGTCTGTCGCTTTCAAGAGCGTGTTCGGTGGCAATTCGCAAATCATCAAACAATTGCTTTTTGTTAGTGATATCCTCTTTTACAGCAATAAAATTGGTAATCTGATTTTGGTTGTTGTAGATTGGTGAAATATTCACACTCTCCCAAAAAAGCTCACCATTTTTTCGTTTGTTTTGCAACTCCCCTGTCCAACTATTTCCCCTGGAAATAGTATCCCACAAATTTTGATAAACATCACTTAACTGTTCACCCGACTTAAGCAAACGGGGATTTTGTCCGACCGCTTCCTGGAAAGAAAACCCTGATATTTCACAGAATTTAGGGTTAACATAATTGATATTTCCATCTTTATCAGTAATTATAATACTTACAGGACTCTGCTCGACAGATTTGTTTAAGAGCAAAATGCGCTGCTCATCTTCATGCTTTCTTAGAGCCGTTGAAACATAACTTCCGACAGCCTCAAATGCTGCTATATCTTTTTCATCGAAGGCATCAGCATTTTCGTAATCCTGCACAACCATTGCACCCACAACCAACCCGCAGTTACGAAGTGGCACGCCAAGCCAGCTTTCTGCTACTTCACCCACATTTTCAATAATCCCCTCTTTCAAAAGCCTTTCTCCATCAGATCTGGAAAGAAATATAGTTTTATTATTTTTTATTACCAATCCGGTGCATGATTTTGCAGCACTCCATTCTTCAATCCTGCCACCTTTATCATATTGAAAAGGAGCTTTAAGTTTATCACTGACAGGGTTGTACAAGGCAATAAAGAAATTGCTTACATCAATAATGTTGGCTAACAAAGCATGAACTAACCGAAAAATGCTATCTAAATCGGAGAACTCTGTTACCGCCTTGCTTAGTTGATATTGAATATCGCGAAGCGATTCGGCTCGTTTCAGATCAGTAATATCACGAACAATAGATAATACATAATTATCGCCACACGCAACATATCTTGATTCAAAATTACGGGTGCGATGCCTTAATTTAAGTTGATAATAACCAACTATTAGTTCATTAGAGTTTAAGACCTCAGCAATTTTTTGATGTGTCAGAACAACCAAATCATTCGGTAAAACTTCGCTAACATGTCGCCCGATAAAAGCCGCAGGTTCGGCTATTAACAATTCTCTGTCATTGCTGTGAAAATCTACAATAACACCCTTATGATCAAATAAAAACATCATATCCGGATTCGCATCCAGCAAAGCTTTGTTACGGTGAAGAATACTTTTAAGCTCTTCTTCAGCTTTCTTTTGCAGAGAAATATCGCGAGCTGTAGCAATCATAACATCCTTTCCAAAATATTTCCCACGGTTAACAATCACCTCCTTGGGGAAAACCTCACCATTGTTACGAACAGCCCAAAAATCAAATCTGGCTGAAATGCCACTCTCAAAAGCCTTCTTCGACATTTGCCAGATTTCATCCATATTGTTTAATCCAGGTGCAGATATCGTGTAAGGGGTTTGTCCCAATATTTTCTCACGAGAAACGCCGTATATGATTTCTGCACCCTTATTTACATCAATAAAAACACCATTTTCAGGATTTTGAATATAAATGGCCTCGGAAACAGAATTGAAAATATCATAATAACTTTGACGGGATTGCCTGATAGCCTCCTCGTTCAGATAACGTTTGGTAATATCACGTACAATTCCTCCAACATAAATCCGACCATCGGGTAATATAATTGGAAACTTTTTGATTTCAAATACCAATTCGCCGACTTTATCCTCAACTGTAACTTCTCTACGCTCGTTTTTAACAATTTGATCAACAATTGCACAGCGGGCCGCAAAATCATCAGGGAACACTTCATGATCTTTTTTTCCAATAATCTGGTCTTTGGTCAGTCGATAGCAATCAAGTGCCACCTGATTTACTACCAAATACTTTAGCTCAGAGTCTTTAATAAACATCTGGTCACCAACCGAATTAAGATAAGATTGATACAAAGCCTGGCTTTCAGTTAAAGAAGCCTCAGTCTCTTGCAATCTGTTAATTATACGGGTTTGCTGAATATTCTGAAAAGCCTTCCATGACAATTGCTTGCTTATCAAAAACAGCATCTCTGAGATTTGAGTGAAACGTTCTAATGTCATTTCAGGAACCTCACGCAAGGCGTTCAGAAATTCATCCGGGTCAGCCCCAATTTCATTTGCATATTGCAAAATCTTTGCCTCATCCTGTTGTTCATTTTTTACCTGACCAATTAACCAGTTCGCAATGTGACGATCACCCACCATTATACTGGCTCCGGCATCCCACAATCCACCGCTTAAACAATTCATAATAGTAGGTTTATCAGGATTTTGACTCCCAATAACCGCATCAGATTTCATGCAATTTTGAAGACCTCTGTCAGTTTTTCGGATAACATCACTGCACAAACGGCAGAAATTGCTTGGTTTTGTAATGGGCAATCCTTCGGGTGTTGTAATGATACTGGCTACTTGTGTGGCTTTTGAAAACGAATCCTGAATTTCTTGAAGTTCTTTTATTTCAAAAAGGTCGTGAATCGTCAGTTCATCATACGACAAACCAGGGGGATTAATTATATTAATTTCAGGTATTGAAACCTTTTTAACCATTTTTCTGCCAGACTGTTCCTGATCAAAAGCTATGGTCTGATTATGAACAAAATGGGTCAAAGTTGCTTTTTCGAGGTTTATTACATCCATCTGGTTCTTATATTTCAATAAAACATTAAACAATGCTTTTAGCTCTTCCTGATCAACAGGCTTCGTTAAAAAAGACTCACAACCACATTCTAAAGCAGTTATTCTGCTTTGCTTTGAAAAGCTGTCCGTTGTAAGTACTATGATTGGAGTGTATTGCAATTCAGATTCTTTCTTCATCCATCTGGCAGTCTGAAATACATCAGGATCACCAATATTTTCATCAAGCAGAACAATATCAGGAAGATGCTTTCTGGCGATTTCCAAACCATCCATCCCCGATTTTGCCAGAAAAACCTCTGTCTCATGGAATGAACTTTTTACGGAAATTTGTAAAGATTCCAGATCATTTATTAGATGACAGATAATCAATACTTTTGGTTTATTTAGCATGCTTATAGAATTCATACTTTAATTCAACATTTCATTCAGTATTTTATAAAGCTCTTTTTTGTTTACTGGTTTTGAAACAAACCGTGAACAACCAGCCTTAAAAGCTTTATCCTTATCAACCTCTGAGGTGAATGCTGTAAGTGCTACAACCGGAATACCTGCATACAACTTCTTTATTTGCTCGGTCAATTGAAATCCACTTTTCCCGGGCAGTTTAATATCCATAAAAATCAAATGTGGAAGGTTGCCTTTGTTAAGTTCAAGCCAATGAAGTGTTTCATCATAATCAACAGTAAAATGCACGTCAAATCCCGGACGTGACAGAGCGGCTTTCATGTATTCCACATTTATAGGATCGTCTTCAATCACAAGTATTTTAGGAGAAAAAACCTCAGGTAAAGGGATTTCTGGATTCTGAAAATCGCTGAATGCCTTTTTTACCTCTTCCATTTTGTTTAAAGGAAGAACCAACGTAAAGGTTGTACCCTCCTGCTCTTTTGAAGCCACAGTGAGTCTTCCACCAAGCAATTCGGCCAGACTTTTACACAACGAAAGCCCCAAGCCAACACCCTCATGACCACGAGAGTATGAATTATCAACCTGATAAAACCGCTCAAAAATGTGGGTCAACTCATTTTCAGGAATTCCAATGCCACTGTCTTTTACAAAAAAATGGATGTAATTGTCGGTACAATAGAAACCCAATTCAACGAAACCGACGGAAGTAAACTTAATGGCATTACTAACCAGATTTGATAAAATCTGATGAAGTCGTAGCGAGTCGGTTTGGAATATTAATCCATTAGAATTCGTTGGACATACTTTTCTTAACTCGAGTTTTTTTCTTGTAGCATGAACAATGAATTGGTTGACCACATCGCTAACAGCATCAGCCGGAGAAACCGCAGTAGGCTCAATTAAGGTAATCCCGGCCTCAATACGGCTGATGTCAATAATATTATTAATCAATTCGAGCAACCTGGTCCCACTCTTTGTGATGATACCGGAGTATTTTTTCACTTCATCCATAGTTATCAGGTCGTCGGTCATTAAACCAGAAAAACCTAAAATTCCATTGAGAGGGGTCCTTATTTCGTGACTCATATTGGCCATGAAAGCTGACTTCAACTTATCACTCTGCTGTGCTCTCTCCAGAGCCTCTCGCAAAAGTTCATCGTTTTTGAATTTAAGAACAGCAAGACTGATAATTTCAGCCATAAACTGCAAAACTTCCATATCCTGAACCGTGTAAGCATAGGCGTCAACACAGCTCTGTACCACGAAAGCCCCTGCTGTTTGCGATCCTGAACGCAAGGGCACTCCCAGCCAACACTCAGACATCACCCCAATCAAATCGATCTGACCAGAATTGATCAACTCTTCAAAATCAGATCGATGGAGAAGCCTGGCTTCACCTGATAAAATAACCCGACCCGTGGCTGATCTTTCTGCCGGCCACTCACTCACATCGTCAAGTTCATCGCTGAAATAGGGAGAAGAACACATACCTGTGACTTCGTCATAAAAAGCAATATAAAAATTAGTAGTATCGACAAGTTTGCTTAATTTGCTTTGTACCACCTCAATAAAATCCTTAAGCGTGTTGGTTTCTATTACCGCTCTGGCTATTTCAAACTGCACTTTTCTGATTTTCTCCTCCCTGACTCTCGAGGTTATATCGCGTGCGGCTCCTGCTGTTCCAACAATTTCTCCCTGTTCATTGAACAAAGGGGCTTTCACAACATCAAGTGACAAGAAACGCCCTCTCACATTTCCTGACTCCACGAAATGTCCTGGCTGCCTGGTTTGAATTACAATAGAATCAGAATTCTGACAAGAACGATCGAAAGTATGCCAATCAGCAACATCGGGATGTAGTTCCTTCTCTCGTGATGCAAAAAACAAATCTGTTTTTCCAATAGGCTCATCCAGATCATTCGTGTTCAGAAGATTAGAACAAACAGATTTGTTTACAAAGATGTATTTGTTTTCCAAGTCTTTTGCCCATATCATGTCGGGCATATTGTCGGCAATATTGCGAAACAACTCTTGCAGTTTTTTATTTTTATTTTCGCTTTCACGCAATTGATCCACAGCAAGATATTCTCTGGTTACATCGCGAATTATGGCTAAATAACGGTTAAGTAAGGGGATAACCTTAGCTGTATAATATTTATTTCCTGCCGGTTTGTTTAAAGAGAAAGAAAATTCATGGAGATGACCGTCAGTATCCGAATCTAAAACAGATTTCATGAACAAAGCGACCACATCGGGAGGAAAAATCTCATTTAAAGGCTGGTTTTCCCAGTTCACAATAGGTTCATCAGATTGTGGAGTATTATACACCTCCATCACCATCCCCCGATGATTAAAAACAATCAATTGATCGGGAATAGCTCTGAGCAAGGCTTCCTTTTGCTGTCGGCTATTGGCAAGAACAGCCTCTCTGTCAATTTGTTGTGTTATATCACGCGTAACTCCCAGAAAGTATTTGAATCCACCCGTTTCGTCAAACACGGCCGACACATTCACTTCGGTCCAAACAGTTGAGGCATCTTTTCGAACCTGCTCAACCCTGAAAACCTCAATGGTGAGTTCCTCTCCATGCACCAATTTTTCTATAGCTTTGCGCAGCAAAACTGCCACAAATTCGGACGATTCCGGGGTAAGCCATTGATTGTAGATCCCTGCAGTGATTTCAGCAGGAGAATAACCCAGCAATTTTTCAACCGAAGGACTTATAAAATGGTATTTACCCTCCAAGTCCATCATCCAAATAACGTCGTCGGTGTTTTCGGCAAGCAACCTGTATTTCGTCTCGCTCTCGCTAAGAGCAATTTCATGAGCCATTCGTTGCAAATAACTTCCAATAATTGAGGCTACTGTTGCAAAAGCATCGGTTTCGCTGTTGTTCCAGCTATAATCCACATCGCTGTTATCGAAACACAAAATTCCGACAAGAAGACTATCCTGACCAATTACCGGAACCATCAGGAAATTCTGAATGGCATGCTTTTGCAAAATAGGAGCAAAAGGATCGTCAGGAGAGGATTTAAAATCTGAAAAACATTTTTCATTCAACAAACAATTGACAGCCTCATGCGAAATTTGTTGTAAACTGATATTGCTTATATCCTCATGATCAATTTTTGGCTTCACGTCTGTTGCCACCCATTCGTAGATCATCACTGCTGTAAGATCATCCTCCGAGAATGAACCCGAAACCTTGTAATAGCTCACCCTGTCGTGTCCTGTTGCCTTACCAATCAAGTCGATAGCCTGCTGCATTCCAATTCTGACATCGATGGATGAAAGCAACAGTTTTCCAACCTTAGCAGCAGCTTGCAACAGCACATCGCGCTTTCGAAGCGCCTCTTCAGCCTTCTTTTTCTGTGTGATATCTTTTATCGATACCACATTGGCCAGACCCTCCTTATAATCAATTACCTTTCCGATACTTTCAACCCACAGGAAGTTGTTTTTCAACGATTTACAATGATACTGACTTACATAGGAATCGACTCCCTGTGCTACATTTGCAAAATCGGATGTTACCAATTCCAAAGAATCCGGAAGAATAAAATCTGTAGCAAACCGGCCAACAACATCTGCCTCCGACTCACCCTCCAGAATTTTCACCATAGCCGGATTGGCCGAAAGAATTTCACCCTGAAGGCTTAGCACCAAAATACCCTGAAAAGCATTATCGGCCAGGGCTCTGTAGCGCTCCTCGCTCTCCTTCAGTTTTATTTCATTGTTTTTCTGGGTCGTAATCTCCCTAACGATAGCCAAAACTTCATCCTCTCCGCAACGTACGTATCTTGATTCATAGTAATTTAACTGTTCATTTCTTAGCAAATTATACTCAGCTACCTGCAATTCACCTGTTCGCAATACTGCTTCTATCATCCTGTAGGTCAATTCAACCAGAATTGGAGGCAGAACGTTATCCACTTTTTTATTCAAAAACTGATCGGGGGGAATCAACAATTCACCATCCCTTTCTGCATGAAAATCAACAATAAAGCCCTCCTTGCTAAAAACAAACATCATATCGGGGTTGGCTCCCAACAACGCCTCGCTGCGCGATACAGCTTTTTTTAATAGCTCTTCAGCATGTTTTTGCTTTGAAATATCGCGTGCCGTAGCAATAAGTACATCCCGCCCAAAGTAATGTCCTTTGTTAAGAATTACCTCCTTAGGAAATACCTCTCCATTGCTTCTTAGTCCCCAAAACTCGAACCGCTCGGCAATACCACTCTGAAATACTTTAACAGACAATTGCCTGACCAGCTCCATATCGTTCAACCCCGGTGCAGAAACTTTAACAGGACTCTGCCCCACAAGTTCCATCCGGCTCATGCCATACATGAGTTCTGCACCCCTGTTCACGTCCAAAAACACACCCTCCTCATCCTGAATGTAAACGGCCTCAGAAACGTTGTTAAAAATGTCGGCAAAACTTGTTTTAGTCTGATCAAGTTTTCTGGCTGACAGAATTTGCTCAGTGATATCACTGGCTGTCAGTACATTAATTTTGACTTGATCTTTAACCACAGGATGCCCCAGCCTATGCTCAACCCATCTGACCGAACCATCTGCTGCAAGTAATCTAATTTTAAACTGGTTAAACGAATGAGTTACATCAACTGTTTCGATTCTGAAAAGCTCTTCGATCTCCTCTTTTTCGTCAGGGTGTACCAATTCAAAGCAGCTTTTGCCAACCAGATCGGAAGGAGAATAACCTAAAATCCGCTCATACGATTTGTTGCAATACAGAAAGATGCCGTTTTGATCCAAAAGGCAAATCATATCCGATGAATTCTCGGCAATAGAACGAAATTTCGACTCGCTTTCCATAAGGGAAGACTGAGCATTCTTGGTTGCAGTAATATCGATAAGCGACGACTGGTAGCCTATCAGCGCCTGACTGTCATCAAAAAGCGCGGTAGCAGTTCCTTGCACAACAACGGTTTTACCATCGCTGCGTCGGATACTAAACTCTCCGCTCCATTTTCCAGTTTTCAGCAGTGCTTCTTGAACGCGATGATAGTTGTCGGTTTCCAGAAAGAAATCGCTGATGTGTTTCCCCAGCACTTCATCAGAAGAGGTATAACCAAATACATCAACAAATGCCTGATTGACAGAAAACAGAAGTCCATCCGGAGTGGCGATGCTGTTGGCGGCAAGCGATGCCTCAAAAGCCGAATTCTTAAACTGCAATTCCCGTTCAAAAGCCGCTTTTTCAGAAACGTCTTCAAACAAACCTATTCCGCCCATGATCTCACCTTCACCATTTCGAATCGCGACAAAATTGCCTCTGACCGGTGTTTTTTTATCGGCTGTCACCGATTGGTAAACCCCATCATAATAAGTTGAAATCCCTAATAATGAACCATTAACACCAGCAATAATCTCTTTATCAACAATTCTCTCTCGCATCTTCAAACCAATCAACGATGCTCTGGATGAGCCTACAATTCTGATAAACTCCTCGTTTACATCATAGATAACCCCGTTGTTGTCGAAATGCAATATGCCAATGGGCGCCCAGGTAAACACGGCCTTATAGCGTTCGTTGCTCTCTTGCAAAGCGGCAGCCACTTCATATTCCTTCGTAACATCGCGAAAAACCAACACAACCCCTTCGATAATTCCATCTTCGTTCAAAATAGGAGCAGCGCTATCGGCTATCTGAAACTCTGATCCTTGTTTTGAGATCAGTACAGTATGATTGGCCAACCCAACAATTTTCCCCGATCGCAGAACATCTTCAACCGGATTATGCACCTCCAGGCGAGTTTCAGCGTTTATAATACGAAAAACTTCATTCAGCATCCTCCCCTTTGCATCAACCTCTGTCCATCCGGTGAGCTGTTCGGCTACCTTATTCATGGTCATCACCTTACCCACCCTACTTGTTGATATTACGGCATCGCCTATTGAACGCAACGTGATGCTGCTTAACTCCTCGTTATGCTGCTTTTGAAGCTTTTCAATATAAGTTTGGGTTTTATCGGTATAAAAAACAACGCAGCCCCCTCCCATTTCTTCCAATACATCGAGAGGCAACAGGGTAGCCTCCAGATAAAGAATGTTACTGGCATTTAAGGAGTCCGGATGGCTAATTTCATACAAAAAAACACCAGAAACCAATCTTTTACCCAATTTCAATTCGTCAAAAATGGTTTCAAAACCTTGAGACTTGAGCTGGGGATCATCAAAAAACGAACGATACAATTCGCAATCCAACGAAAGCAGTTGCTTAAAGGCATGATTTACGTAACGCGTTTTGCCTTCCTGGTCAATGATTTGCACCGCAAGTGGATTGTGTTCTAAAACATCTCCGGGAAAGCCCGCTCTGAACGATGCAGATGCTAAACCTGACGCCCGGCTGAATAAAAACGTAACTTCATCGGGACTTGTTAGATAGACATAAACATGGTACCACCTTCCTGATTGGGGAGATTGAAAACCAAATCTAAATCCGCCTTGTGATGCCAACAACCGTTCCTTTATTTGAAGACCGGAGTACCCAAATAAACCAGAGAAATGATCGTCGAGAAAAAAACCATGGGCAATTTTTACCGGCAATCCTAAATCTTCCGACACATTTTCTGAACTGTTTACCACAAAATAGCGCAACAAGTTTTCTGGCTCCGCCACCAACTTGCACTCCACCCAGCTATAAGCCATCTGCTCGGTCCGATCCGTTGTTAAATCAATCTGATCGTTCATAGTATATATAATAACCTGTTTTACAACACATTTATCACTTTAAAAACATCAAGAAAACCAACTATCTAGAGATTATTCCTACTCTACCGCATCAAATCATCGATTAACACAACATAGGCAATCAAATGGCTGTAGGAGCTGGATTCAAGTCTCAGAAAAATCGAATTTCAACACATAACACTAATTATCAATTGCATCCAAATAAAACAGTGCATTTGCCAGCCAAATTATCATCCAGAGAAGATGGCCTGAATAGCATTTGCCTTATTAAAGTAAAGTTATAACCTGATGATAAACTTTCCTAATTTTCCACCACTTTTTCTTGAAAAATCGGAAATAATTAAGTCATTGAAATCACAATAGCAATCCATACATCAAATTCTCCATGATTATTAAGGTTTTTTCAGATTAGTTTGTTAGAAGGCTAACTCAATCAACATCTTCCATCATCAACCAGGCCTGCAAAAAAAACCTGATCGGAATGACCAGGTTTACAATCTCATACTAAAAAAGGGGCTGGCTTTTACAGATTTAATGCTTTTAAAGCCTGGGCATACCTGTTGGCCACCTCGTCCCAGTTGACTACCCTCCAAAAAGAGCTGATGTAATCACCTCTTTTGTTTTGGTATTTCAGGTAATAAGCGTGTTCCCAAACATCTATCGCCAAAACAGGAATTCCTTGTTGCAATTCAGTGCTCATCAAGGGGTTGTCCTGATTGGCAGTACTGCTCACAAACAATTTACCCGCACTATCAACAGACAGCCAAGCCCATCCGCTTCCAAACCTTCCTGACGCAGCTTTACTGAATTCTGACTGAAAAGCAGTATAATCACCAAAAGCAGACTTGATGGCTGCTGCTAAAGCGCCGGTTGGCTCTCCTCCGCCATTGGGTTTCAACATTTGCCAAAAGATCAAATGGTTGTAAAAACCACCTCCATTGTTACGAATCGCTACCGGGTATTTCTCGATCTCGGCAAAAAGATCAAACAAAGGCATCTCCGCTAACCCTGATGCAGAAACCGATTTGTTGAGGTTGTTTGTATAACCGGCGTGATGCTTCGAATAGTGTATTTCCATAGTTTCAGCATCCAAATATGGCTCCAAAGCATTAAAAGCATAGGGTAAAGGCGCCTGCTGATACTGCCCCTTCAGTTGATATTCGTTAAGCTTCTGTGATGCTTCCTTTATAGCGTTTTGAGAAAAAAGGCTGTTTGAAAGAACCATTAGCACTACCCAAAACAGTACTGTAAATAATTTATTCATATTGGTATCAATTAACAAGTTTCTCTTTCAACAAAGAAATCGTCTGTTTGTTTTTGATGCAACAAAGAGCTCCCGACAGCTGGGATTGCCCACCCCAAATGAATTTATCAGAAAACATATTCTCGCAAATCATGATTGAAGTGAATCAGGATTCCTTATAAGAAACAAGTCGCCTTGATACCAACAACAGTTTGAATGATATCGGTAGAACAAGCCATTCGAACAGGATCATCTCATCTGCACCTATTCTCCTACCCTGGCGAATCACCATAAAAAAAGCAGGAACCGGTAGGTTCCTGCTTAAATATGAGTTAATTCATTTCTTTTCAGGCAGATTTGCCATGATGCTTTTCATAATTTTCACATTGGGTGTCGTCGCCACCAGAGGCACTGCATGTGCAACCAACCCTTTTCCCATTTGAATCGGTCTCCACCGAGCTGCATGATTTAGAAAACTGACCACCTTTGATAAAAAACATTTTTATGGCAAAACCGGCAATTGCCAGCCCCACCAAAACCAGAACAAGAAAAAACAGCTTCATGATTAAAGATTTTACAAACAACAACAATACCCTTACAAAAGTTTACCCAAGAGTCTTCGTCGATTAAATTCTGACATTACGATGGAGGCAGCCACGCCTGCATTCAACGATTCGGCGGTCAGTCCTTCAGTAATCCCATTGGGAATGGTAAGGCGCTGGGTCATGAATGCTTGTATTTCTTCGCTTATCCCCCTACCTTCGTTACCGATCACGATAACACCTGCACGTGCCAGTTCAGATTGGTAAATCAATTGACCGTTCAATACGGTGCCGTAAACATTAACTCCGGTTGGAAGCGATTCAAGCCATTCTGCCGGCTCCACTTCATATTGCTTCACCCTGATTATAGACCCCATAGTAGCCTGTACAACCTTTGTATTGTAGATATCCACACATCCTCTGGAGCGGCATATATGCCTTACTCCGAACCAATCAGCTGTTCTGATAATGGTCCCCATATTACCAGGATCTTTTATGTCTTCAAGCAAAAGGACAAGGCTATCCATTACAGGGACATCCACAACCGGGGGTTCCGGAATTTTAACAACAGCCAAAACCGGTGACGGGGTAGTCAGGGCGGTCATACGACCCATTAATTGCTCTGAAATCAACTGCGGGGCAAGGCCTTTTAGTTTACAAAGAGCCAGATGCTGGTAGAGCCACGATTCGCGGGCATAGATTGCAAGAATTTCTGCCCCACTGTGAATCAAATCAGCAACAAGCCTGTGCCCTTCGGCCAGATAAAGTCCTGTTTCGCGGCGATGAGCCGAATGACGCAAATCACTTATAAACCTTATTTGGTTGCGTGTCAGCATGGTCGTTATCCTAGATGAATTCTGTCATTTAATCAGGATTTTTGCTTTTCGGGTGAAAAATGGCGCAAAAACCAATTGCGAAGATAAGTAAAAAAGCCGTCTGCAACATAAGTTGCAGACGGCTTGTCAGTAATTTTCAAGCAGATTATTCAGCAACTACCTCAAAGTCAACTAATACACGAACCTCTTTGTGAAGATTCACTTTAGCCTTGTAGGTGCCGATTTCTTTAACAGCCTCACCATCTATGGCAATCTTTCTGCGGTCAATTTCCAGTCCGATTTGCTCTTTAATAGCATCAGAAATCTGGATGTTGTTAACTGAACCAAAGATTTTACCGGTAGCAGAAGCTTTTGCACCAATCTTAAGCAAAACACCATCCAGACGAGCAGCAACAGCCTCAGCGTCTTGTTTGATTTTAGCTTCTTTAAAAGCCCTTTGCTTCAGATTTTCAGCAAGAATTTTTCTGTTTGTTTCAGTTGCCTGAACAGCTATTCCTTGCGGAATCAGATAGTTGTTGGCATAACCGTTTTTAACGTTCACTATGTCGTTAACAAACCCCAGGTTTGCAACGTCTTGTTTGAGAATAACTTCCATTTGTTTGTTTCCTCCTTACTTTAATAAATCAGCAACATAGGGTAACAGAGCCAGGTGCCTTGCGCGTTTGATGGCCTGAGCCACTTTACGCTGGTATTTGGTTGAGGTACCGGTAAGGCGGCGGGGAAGGATTTTTCCCTGCTCGTTGACAAACTTCAAGAGGAAGTTCTCGTCTTTGTAATCGATGTACTTAATACCGCTCTTTTTGAAACGGCAGTACTTTTTGCGTTTAGTATCAACTGCTATCGGAGTCAGATACTTAATGTCGGTGTTTGCTTGTGCCATCTTCTTAACTTTGTTTAGTTACTAACTTCTGCTGCCTTTGCTTCTTTGTGCTGGGCACGTTTCTTTTCGTTGTAAGCAACGGCATGTTTGTCGAGCTTAACAGTCAAAAAACGCATCACCCGCTCATCACGTTTCAGCGCAGTTTCTAAAGTGGCAACGAGTTCACCTTCAGCTTTGAACTCAATCAGGTGGTAAAAACCTGTTGATTTCTTCTGGATGGGATAGGCCAGCTTGCGCAAGCCCCAGTTGTCTTCCATCACGATTTCTGCCCCTTTCTCGAGGAGAAAATTGTGGAATTTTTGTACCGTTTCCCTCATCTGTTCTTCAGACAAGACGGGAGTCATAATGAAAACGGCTTCGTACTGATTTACCATTTGATTGGTTATTAATAGTTTAACTTATATATGGGTTTACCCCAAAACGGATTGCAAAATTAGATATTTTTTCGATACATCCAAAGATCGGTTATCTTAAAAATTCTATCATCCTGATAATCTTTAGTGACTTTTGCTTCAAGGGTCTGAGAAGGCTTCTCCCTGCAAAAACTCTATTTGCAGTTTATCAATGTTTTACAGATAAACTCTGCGGCTTTTCCATCTCCAAAAACCGGAGGAAAGGATGGGGCAGGTCTTGTAGAAAAAATGTTAACTGCGTCGAGTATCTTTTCACGATGAGTGCCACATACTTTCCCTGCACCTGCATCCACTATCTCGACCCATTCAGTTTCGTTGCGAAGAATCACTACTGGTTTGTTGAAGAAATAGGCCTCCTTTTGCACACCACCCGAGTCGGTCATTACCAGGTGGCAATGCCGTTCAAGTTCGATCATATCAAAGAAAGAAACCGGTGGCAGTATCCTGATATGTTTTCCCTCGCTCACCAGTTTATACAATTCCACAGTAAGCTGTTTTTCAAGAACAGAGGCGGTTCGGGGGTGAAGTGGCAGCACAACTTTGCGACCTGTCATACGGGATGCTTCTAACAGCGTCGAGAAGAGAGACTCCATGTTTTGCCGGTCGTCGGTATTGTGATCGCGGTGTATAGTTGCCAGTATAAATGCATCGGGGAGCAATTGGTTCTCCGACAAAACACGGCTCTCTTTCGATGATATTGTGCTAAAATACAACGAATTATCGAACATAACATCGCCACAATGAAACACCCCGGGATGGTCGGATGTAAAAGGTGCCTGGTTGCCAACCACGAATCCTTCGCGCAGCAGGTTGTTCAGACCAGCAAGAGTTGGCGAAAAAAGCAAGGTTGACATATGATCGCATGCTATCCGGTTGATCTCTTCGGGCATCGTTTTATTGAAGGAACGAAGTCCTGCCTCGATGTGCACCACGGGGATATGAATTTTGGCAGCCGCCATCGCGCCCGCAATGGTGGAATTGGTATCACCATAAACTACAAGAAAATCAGGTTTTTCAGACAGCAAAATCTCTTCAATTCCTTCCAGCATTCTGGCGGTCTGCTTTCCATGTGTACCCGACCCAACCTGAAGATTGTAGTTGGGCTGTGGTATTTCAAGCTGTTCAATAAACACAGCCGACATGTTCTGATCGTAGTGCTGACCGGTGTGAACAATCACTTCCTGAATAGAATCAGCGAAATGATTGCGGATAGCTCGGCTGAGGGCTGAAGCTTTAATAATCTGGGGACGAGCCCCTATTAAGGTAACAATTTTAATCATTCTTGAAAATTTGCTGCAAAATTAGGGGTTTCGCTTCATCTGGCAACGCAAGGGGATCAGCGCGCCATTGCTTTGAGCATTTGTATCTCTTCAGGCCATTTCTCTTCAACGGGGGTCTCCAAAATTAATGGCATGTTGTTGAAACGGGGATCGGCCATGATAAAGCTAAACAGATCTATACCAATAAAGCCAACGCCAAGGCTGTCGTGACGGTCAACACGTGTCGCAAGATCCTTTTTGGAATCGTTCAGGTGCAACCCCTTGAGGTATTTAAAACCGATAATGGCGTCAAATTGACGAAAAGTCTCCTCAAAACCATCGCGGGTTCGGATGTCATAGCCGCTGGTGAAAGCGTGGCAGGTATCAATGCACACCCCAACTCTGCTTTTATCATCAACCCAATCAATGATCTGTTTCAAATGTTCAAACCTGTAGCCCAGGTTGGTTCCCTGTCCGGCAGTATTCTCCAGAACGGCTGTAACACCTTCTGTTTCACTCAATGCAATGTTAATTGATTCAGCGATTCGTTTCAAACTGTCCTCTTCCGATATCTCCTTTAAATGGCTTCCAGGGTGGAAGTTAAGCCTGTCGAGGCCCAATTGCTGGCACCTCTGCATCTCGTCAACAAAAGCCAACCGTGATTTTGCAAGTCCTTCGGGCTGAGGATGCCCTAAATTAATCAGGTAGCTGTCGTGAGGCAATACCTGAAAAGGCTTGAAATCAAATTCTTTGCAATAATTTTTAAATTTCTCGATACTCTGATCGGTCAAAGGTGGGGCACTCCACTGTTTCTGATTCTTGGTGAATAAGGCAAATGCTGTAGCACCAATCCTGTGAGCATTCAATGGTGCGTTTTCAACACCTCCTGATGCACTTACGTGAGCTCCAATGTATTTCATTTTTCAATAATTTCGGATTCAATTGCAAATATAAAACTTCTGGTTCAGCACAATCGTCCTCACGGGGTACCTGACATGCTCAACGAGGCTTTTAAGGCATTGTTACCCAATCAAATGGCCACCCATTGCGGATGGCCATCAACAAACAATTGAATAACACACTTCCCCTTATTGTTATCTTGCCGCTTTGGATGGAGACTGCTCCGCCGAATCCTTCATTCTGAATTTCTGCGTGGGCAATGTAACCTCACGTCCTTCGCGGGTGACTCCTCTGGCGTTCTCAATAAAGAAAGTCTGGCCAGCAGTAAATCCTTTCACGGCCTCCTTCACCTCTCCAGTAACAGATGAAGAAGCATTTTCGATTGTCTCCTGTTTTCCGTTTTTAGTAAACACCAGCGAAAACGATTTAATTTTCACTTTTCCCATCCCAATGCGCGCGATAAAAGATTCGGCATCGGCATGACTTATTTCAATAAAGCCATCGGGTCCGGGTTGAAAACTACCCTGTTGGCCACCTGCATTCTGAAGAGCACCTGCTTTAGCAGCCGCTTCCATCTCAAGCCTTTCTTTCTTGGTGCGGGGCTTTCGTCCGGTTTTGCCAGCAGATGCAGCATTGGTTTGCTTTGTGGCCTTTTGGTAGGTACCGGTTTTGCCAGTAGTGGTTCCCGATTGCGATTTGGTTTCCTTTTTAGGAGAGGTAACTTGCGACTGTTGTTTGGCCTCCGTTGCCTTGTCGCTGGTTTCGGATGTTTGCGCCATCAGGCTTCCTGCTAACATCAAGATGATTAACAGCGTATAACATTTTCTAAGCTTCATAATAAAAGTATTTTGAATTATCGAAAACTGTTTGAATCAATCCATCTCTTCCCTGCATTCATCGCAATTCAGGCTTCGGCTGTAAGCATGCATGGCTCGCTGGCTCATTCCCATGTTGCTGAAACCGCCATCGTGATAAAGGTTCTGCATGGTCACTTTACGGGTCAGATCGCTGAAGAGGGTGACGCAATAATCGGCACACTCTTCGGCAGAAGCGTTGCCAAGAGGCGACATCCGATCGGTAAAATCAATAAGGTCGTCAATCCCTTTTACTCCGCTACCGGCAGTGGTCATGGTTGGCGACTGACTGATGGTGTTGATCCTGACTCTCTTTTCTCGTCCGTAAATATACCCAAAACTGCGGGCTATGGATTCGAGGGCGGCTTTGGCATCTGCCATATCGTTGTAGCGGAACAACGTTCGTTGCGCAGCTATGTATGAGAGAGCAACCACCGATCCCCATTCTTTAATCGCATCCATTTTCTTGGCAACCTGCAACATTTTGTGAAACGAAAAGGCGCTGATATCCATAGTCTTCACCAGGAAATTGTAGTCAAGATCGTCGTAGGGCCTGTCCTTTCTCACGTTGAGCGACATACCAATGGAGTGCAAAACGAAATCGATCTGACCACCCAAGTGCTCCATGGATTTTGAGAAAAGCATCTCCAGATCGGAAAGACTGGTGGCATCAGCCGGGATCACGAGCGATCCGGTGGCTTGGGCTAACTCGTTGAGTTCTCCGAAACGGAGTGCAAGAGGAGTGTTGGTAAGAACGAAACGAGCCCCTTCGGCATGAGCCTTTTCGGCAACTTTCCAGGCTATTGACTGGTTGTTGAGTGCCCCAAAAATGATTCCCGTTTTTCCCTTAAGAAGGTTGTATGACATACTAATGGTTTTTTAACGAAACATTTGATAACAACAATTGTTTAGCCGTTGCCCTGGCTTCAGCCAAAACGGCATCACCGCCCAGCATACCGGCAAGTTCATCAACGCGTTGATTGAAATCAAGTTGGTCGATGTTGGAGCAGGTCTGGCCATCGTTGATGGTTTTAAACACCCTGAAATGGCAGTCACCTCTGGCAGCAATCTGAGGAAGGTGGGTAATTACAATCAGTTGTACGCCTTGGCTCATTTGATGCATCACCGCGGCCAGTTTCGAGGCAGTTTCGCCCGAAACACCAGTGTCGATCTCGTCAAAAATGATAGCTCCGACAAGACTCCGATTGGCTAAAACAGCTTTCACTGCAAGCATTACACGTGATAATTCTCCACCTGAAGCAATTTTCGACAATTGCCGCAACTCGCCACCCGGGTTGGCATTAAACAGAAATTCAATTCTGTCGGTTCCCCACTCATTCATTTCAGGCAAAACCTGATGCGAAACTATCAAACGGGCATGAGGCATTCCCACCTGGGCCAAATTATCGAGAACAGCCCTTGAAAAGGAATTGAAAGAATTGCTCCTTCGATCCGACAAACCAACTGCAAGTGTATGCGCCTCGGTTTTTGAAAGTGCTACTTGACGCTCGATTTCAGCCAATTCTTCGCTCAATGAAGCGAGAGAATTAAGCTGGCTGGCAAGCGATTCCTGAATGGCAATAAGTTCAGCTACAGAGTTTACCCGATGCTTGTGTTCTAGACGATAAATCAGGTCAAGCCGCTCCTGCAACACGGCAATCCGCTCCGGGTTGTAACTCATTTTTTCGCCTTTTGCAGCTATTTCGTCACCGATATCAGAAAGTTCGATAAGGCACGATTGAAGTCTGTCGCCAAGCTGTGCAACAGGAGGATAAATGAGAGTAACCTGCTTCAGCAGGTTCTCTATAACTTTTAAATTGCCAACCAAATTCTGGTCGGCAGAGATGAGTCCTTCAGTAATAGCACTCAATTTTGCTTTGATCTCCTCAGCATGAGTCAGGGTTTTCAACTCCTCTTCAAATTCCTCTTGTTCACCCTGTTTCAACCGTGCCTGCATCAATTCATCAAGTTGAAACTGCAGGAAATCTGATTCAGTTGCCTTGCGCTTCTCCTCTGCCACAAGAGTTTCACGCTGTTTCAGCAGGTCATGGTATCTGAGAAAAGCTTTTTTGTAACCAGCCAGCAAGGAGTTGTTGTCAGCAAAATGATCGATTACTGCCAACTGAAAACCTGCCTCGTTCAAGAACAAGGTATTGTGCTGCGAATGGACATCAACCAGAAGGTCGCCAAGCTCTTTTAACTGAGAGAGTTGAACAGGTGTATCGTTAATAAAAGCCCTCGATTTGCCTCCTGGTGCCAACTCCCTTCTCAGGATTACAGAGTCGCCATCGTCGAGTTCGTGGTATTGAAGCCATTCGTTCACAACCACGCCCAACTGCGTGAACACCCCTTCAATAACACACTTTCTTGATTGATTAAGAAGTGAATGACTATCGGCTCGTTGCCCCAGAATAAGCGAAAGGGCGCCAAGCAGAATTGATTTTCCGGCACCGGTTTCGCCGGTAATTACATTAAAGCCCTGTCCAAACTTGATTTTAAGTGAAGGGATGAGGACATAATTCTCAATCGAAAGTTCTGATAACATGTATTTTCAATTGCTTCAGCCCTGTTAGAATTATTTCTCGAGTATTTTCTGATACTTTGAAGTGTTAGCAGGATCCATCTCGCTCAAGATGTTCACGGCAATAACCTTTTCGTTATCAGGAGCTCCTGAAAAAATATTGATGATTTCATCTCTCTTAGCATCCATAATCAACTGAAACAAGAAACTACCAGGTTTGTCGCGATTGGCCTGTTGAAGGAGCTTGAGGCTTTCGCTGATGGCGGCTCTGCCCCCTTCAACATTCTCTGACATAACATCAAGCCCCTGACGGTGATATTGATACAAAAACTCTCTAAGCTTTGAATAAGCCGAATTGGTGAGGTTTTCAACAAGCCAGTACCTGTTCTTGGTTCCTTCAAATGCCTTCCAGCCCGAATAGCTGGAACCTTGACCCAGATTTACAATATTCTGAGCTTTCTCATAAAAGGGCGTGCCACCATTGGGTGTAAAAGAATCAAAATCAAGACCCATGAAGATGTAAGCGTAATACCCAATGACTGAGGTAAGCTCCGAAACAAATGAATTATCTTGAAAATCGAGCGGTTGAAGCTCGACATATTTAAATTGAAAATCATTGTCAATGTGGTTTAACAGAACCGAATTGTAAGAAGCTTTATAAACCGGGCGGCGCAAAACAACATTCACTGTGGCTTTAAACTCATCAGTCGAAACCCGTTCGGTGATGTTGATCATGAGGGTGCACTCAATTCGCTCCTCGATAGTAAAGGTATAGCTACTCCAGCGCCGGTTGTTAACAAACTCATACAAAGCTGTCTGCAAAGTGTTGAATATCTGCCTGTCGGTACCTTCAACCTGACGGGTGGCTACCGAAATTTGACAATCGAGTTCTTGCGAACGAATTCCTTGAGAAAATGCCGAAAGAAGCAACAAAAAAAGCAAACTCTGTTTCATGTTCTTTGATATAATAATACTTTACAAATCAAACGATTCCTGAATAAAATCAAATACACGCGAGGCAATAACCTCCTTGGATTCAAGCTTTGTAATCAAACTCGAACCTGATCGGTGGATCATGGTAACCTTGTTGGTATCGGTTCCAAAGCCGGCACCACGATCGTTCAACGAATTAAGAACGATGGCATCCAATCCCTTGCTATCAATTTTTTTCATGGCATTCTGAACCTCATCATCGGTTTCTAATGCAAAGCCAACGATAAACTGCCCTGCCAATCTCATGGAAGCCAGAGTCTTGATAATGTCAGGATTCTCTGTAAGCTGTAAAACGGGCTTATGTCCGGTTTTTTTAATTTTTGATGTCTCAGCTTTATCAGGTCGGTAGTCGGCAACTGCTGCTGCCATAACAACAACATGACTTGATTCAAATTCTTCGGTGCAGGCCTGGAGCATATCCTGGGCACTTGTCACCTTTCGGAGGGTAAGCCCTTTTGGAACTTCGAGTGCTACAGGGCCTGAGATTAGAACCACTTCAGCTCCCCTTTTCACAGCTTCGGCTGCCAGTGCATATCCCATTTTTCCCGAGGAGTGGTTGCTGATGAACCTGACGGGATCAATTGGCTCGACAGTTGGGCCGGCCGTGATAAGCACCTTCTTTCCAGCCAATGATTGTGGCACTTCAAAGAATTTCCGGATAACACCCACAATTGCGTCTGGCTCCTCAAGGCGACCAGCGCCACAAAGTCCGCTGGCAAGTTCACCATCTCTAGGGGCAATCAAGTGGTTGCCATACGATTGCAAAGTTTGAATATTTCGCTGGGTTGCTGGGTGCTGAAACATATCCAGATCCATAGCCGGGGCAAAAAAAACAGGGCATACAGCTGCAAGATATGTTGTAATCAGTAGATTATCAGCAATTCCATTGGCCATTTTTGCTAAAGTGGTAGCCGATGCAGGAGCAATCAGCATCAAATCGGCCCAGTTTCCCATATCAACATGGCTGTTCCAGGAACCATCAACAGGGTTAAAAGGTTCCGTGAAAACCGGACGCTTGCTCAGTGTTGATAAGGTAAGTGGCGTTACGAAGTCACGTGCTGCCGGTGTCATGATTACCTGCACATCAGCACCTTCCTTCATCAACAACCTCACAAGGATTGGAATTTTATAGGCAGCTATGCTACCTGAAATTCCAAGCAAAATTTTCTTTCCTTTCAACACCATTTAGAAACGATTTTAACCTTCTGCAAATATGCAATTAATAAAAAAATGCCCGGAAGTTTGCACCCCGGGTCAAGAGAGATCAACCAACAAGGATCGCAAGCCTGATGGGCATTTTCAGTACCAACAAATCAGAAATTGTTGGGAGAATTTTCTTTAGCGGGGTTTCTGTAATAAATCTGATCTGAAAGAAACTCAGCAACAGCCACCAAAGTCGGCTTTGGAAGCTGCTCGTAGTGTTTGGCAATCTCAATCTGCTCGCGGTTCTCGAAAACCTCTTCCAGATTATCTGATGGGTTCTGAAATTCGCCAAGTTTCTCATTAAGTTCTTCTTGAATCTCCTGAGAAATCTGGTTGGCTCTCTTCGAGAGAATAGCCACTGTTTCATAAATATTACCGGTTTTTGCATCAAACTGTCTGATTTTTCTTGTAACGGCAGTTTGATCGGGCTTAACGCGTCGTGTATATTCCATAAATCAAAAATATTTCATTCTTATAAAAAAGGGGCTGCAAAGTTAATTCATTCTGGCGATTTCATTCATCGCTTTTCTGGAAAGTTGTTCTCCCTCTGGCAGATATTTGCTTTCAGGATACCACGATTTAAGATCGTTAAAGGCACTGACTGCAGCCTGAAAGCGCTCTTCCCTTTTGGTTTTAACGCTTTTCAGGGCGTAGTTATAGTAAGTTTTAACGATTAAATACATCACCTCTTCTTTGTAGCGGGTATCTGGATAGTCTTTCATCAGGTTTTGAAAAGAGACGATCGAGGCCTGATAATCTTCCATTTTGTTGTAAAGCATCGCGATGTGATAGGCCTTTTCTTCGAGCTTTGAACGAAGTTTATCGATCAATTCGTTGCAACGGGGAATGCGATCGCTGGCCGGATACTTGTTGGCAAAAGCCTGTAACTCCTTCAAAGCCTCGTAGGTAGCAGTTTGATCAAGATGGTAAACCGGTGAGTTCAAGTAATTGCAATAAGCATTCATGAAATAACACTCTTCGGCATACTGACTGTTGCCATAATTTTGAGCAAACCGTTTGAAATAGTAGGAAGCCAGAATGTAATCCTCCTGATAATAATAGCAATAGGCGTAGTAATAGGCCATTTTCTCGGCTCGTTCGGTACCCTTATAGATGGGAACGAGCTGATCGAACAGTTGCAGAGCTCTGTAGTAATCTTTTTTCTCAAAAAAGGCGATAGCCGTCTGATATTTCAGATCGTTGTCGCTGCTTTTCAGCAACTTCTGGTATTTGCTGCACGAACTCAGGACGACAGCAACCAGCAAAAACACCGGGATTAAACGCTTTATCTGCATGGTGCAAAAGTACAAAAACTTACCAAACTCCCATAACGATCTACTGTTGTCGTTATTGCTGCAGCAACCATAAGAAATTGCAAATAACAAAAGTCGCAGGTGAAGGAATGGTTGCCTGAACAGGACATAGCATCTGATGGAAATCCTTATTTTTGCACCTTCGTTTTAAAACCATATCACAGATTTTTTAATCAAATGAAAGAGATTGCCCCTAAATTTGAGGCAACTGCCGCCGAAGAGCGTTGGTATAGCCACTGGATGCAAAAAGGTTACTTCAGATCGGTTCCCGATAACCGCGAGCCCTACACCATTGTTATACCGCCACCCAACGTCACCGGGGTGCTGCATATGGGGCATATGCTCAACAACACCATTCAGGACATCCTCATCAGGAGGGCTCGCATGCTTGGAAAAAATGCCTTGTGGGTTCCCGGGACCGACCATGCATCCATTGCTACCGAAGCTAAGGTGGTGAACAAACTCAAACAGGAAGGAATTGAGAAAGCGCAGCTCACCCGCGATGAATTTCTGAAGCATGCCTGGGAATGGAAGGAAAAACACGGGGGGATTATTCTTGAACAACTCAAAAAACTTGGAGCCTCCTGCGACTGGGATCGTACTGTTTTCACCATGGATGAACCCCGTTACGAGTCGGTAATTAAAGTGTTTGTTGATTTATACAACAAAGGACTCATTTACAGAGGAGTAAGAATGGTAAACTGGGACCCCAAGGCCCTTACGGCCCTGTCGGACGAAGAGGTTATATACAAGGAGGTTAACTCTAAACTTTTTTATCTCCGCTACAAAGTGGTTGACTCTGAAGATGAGTGGATAACCATTGCCACCACCCGACCCGAGACCATACTTGGTGATACTGCCGTGTGTGTGCACCCGAATGACGAACGCTACCAGCACCTTCACGGCCGCAAAGTACTTGTCCCCCTGGTCAACAGAGCTGTACCTGTGATTGCTGATGAATACGTTGACATGGAATTCGGAACCGGATGCCTGAAGATTACACCTGCTCACGACATCAACGACTACAACCTCGGGATCAAATACAAACTCGACACGATAGATATTTTCAACGACAACGGCACTCTGTCAGAAGCTGCTCAACTTTTTGTTGGTAAAGACCGCTTTGAGGTTCGTGAACTGATTATTCCCGAGTTGGACAAAGCCGGCAACCTTGTTAAAATTGAAGCATATCTGAATAAGATAGGTTTTTCGGAGCGGACTGACGCTGTGATCGAGCCAAAGCTCTCGCTGCAATGGTTCCTGAAGATGGAAGAAATGGCCAAACCTGCCCTGGAGGTGGTAATGAACGACACGATTGCCTTCCATCCTCCGAAATTCAAAAACACCTACCGGCATTGGATGGAAAACGTCCGCGATTGGTGCATTTCGCGACAATTGTGGTGGGGACAACGGATACCGGCCTGGTATCTCCCCAACAGAGAAATTGTGGTAGCCAGCACCCAAACTGAGGCTTTGGCTTTGGCTAACAAACAGTTCCCCGAACTCAACCTTGTAGCTTCCGATCTCAAACAGGACGAAGATGTACTCGACACCTGGTTTTCATCGTGGCTTTGGCCTGTTTCGGTTTTTGACGGCATAAGATTTCCTGAAAATGAAGAGATTAAATATTACTACCCAACCAACGACCTGATAACAGCACCCGAAATTCTCTTTTTCTGGGTTGCCAGAATGATTATGGCAGGGCAGGAATACCGCGGCGACATACCTTTCCGTAACGTGTATCTGACAGGTATCGTTCGCGATAAACTTGGAAGAAAAATGTCGAAATCGCTTGGCAATTCACCCGATCCGATTGCCCTGATGGAAAAATACGGAGCCGATGGTGTACGCGTGGGGATGCTGCTTACCTCACCAGCCGGTAACGACTTGCCTTTCGACGAGTCGTTGTGCGAACAAGGCAGAAATTTCAGCAACAAAATATGGAACGCTCTGCGATTGGTTACCGGCTGGAACGTTGATGAAAGTCTGGCGCAACCTTCTTATGCATCTCAATCGGTCAGCTGGTTTGAAGCCCGATTTGCCGAATCGCTTGCATTAATAAACGAACACTTCGATCGTTACAGGCTTTCGGATGCCTTGATGGCTGCTTACAAATTGGTTTGGGACGATTTCTGTTCATGGTATCTCGAGATGGTTAAACCTGCTTATCAACAACCTATCGACGCCAAAACCTATCAGGCAACATTAGGTTTTTTCAATGAGTTGCTCAAAATGCTTCACCCTTTTATGCCCTTCATCACCGAAGAGATGTACCACCTGCTCAACGAAAAACCCGAAAAAGATTTAATCGTATCAACCTGGCCACAAATGGAACCAGGAGATACCACTCTACTGGCCGATTTCGACTTTGCTGCCGAACTGATCAACGCTATCAGGGCGCTGCGGCAAGAAAAAGGGATTGCCAACCGCGAAAAAATTACACTGATGGTTACCCGTTCTTCTTCGTCAAAACCAAACTCCTTCGACGATGTGGTGGTCAAACTTTGCAACCTTGAAGCTTTGGAGTATGTTGACGAAAAACCTCAGGGAGCCTTTACCTTCCTTGTTAAGACTACAGAATTTTCGGTTCCCGCGGGCGAGAAAATTGATGTAAAAGCAGAGATAGCCAAACTGGAAGCCGATCTGAAATACGCTCAAGGATTCCTCCGGTCGGTGATGGGAAAACTGAACAACGCCAAGTTTATGGCTGGAGCGCCTGCTCAGGTGGTCGAAAACGAACTCAAGAAGAAAGCTGATGCTGAAACCCGGATTAAGGCGATTGAGGAACAGATTGAAAGCCTTAGCTGATCAAATTAATCACAGAAAAAGGCCCATCCCGTAAAAGGATGGGCTTTTTTATTCATGCGCTACCTAACAGGCAAGCAAAAGTTGAACCGGGAACCTTTGCCACTTTCACTTTCAACCCATAAAGTGCCACCGTTGCGAATAATGAATTCGCGACACAAAATGAGACCTAAACCACTTCCGGGTTCATTAAAAGTGCCGTTGGTTTTAATCTTTTCGTCAATTCGGAACAATCTCGGAAGGATTTGACCAGGAATTCCGATTCCATCGTCGGTTACAGTGATGGTAATCATATCACCGCTGGTTTCGTAAGACACAACAACACGCCCCCGCTCAAAAGAAAACTTTTTAGCATTGGAGATCAAGTTTCTTATCACGGTACCCAACATGTTTTTATCGGCGTAAACCATAGTGCCGGGGGGAATCTCACTCGTTACTTCAATACGTTTTCTGGTGGCCTGCGAAGCATGAAGACGAATCGCCTCATACACAAGTACGCTAAAATCAAACGAAGTAGGATACAACTGGAGGCTGTTGGTTTGTGTCCGGCTCCACTCCAAAAGATTCTCTATCAGGCGGTACGCACTTTCTGAAGACACTTTCAGTTGGTTGATGATTGTTACTTTCTCATTGTCAGAAAACAAGTCGAACCTTTCGGCCAACACCGAGGCGAATCCCAGCAACGAAGAGAAAGGATTTCGCAAATCGTGAGCCAGAATAGAGAAAAACTTGTCTTTTGATGCGTTGATTTCCCTCAATTTACGTTCAGATTGAAGCAACTCCTGGCCAGCTTTAATGCGTTCGCTAATATCGCGCGTAATGCCATGAAAAGCAATCAATTGAACGCGATCTTTGTAAACAGGTGAAATGCTCATTTCTGCCAGGTAGGTTTTTCCGTTTAAGTGTTGGTGTTCCAATTCCATCACCAGACTCTTCTGGCTCACTCCCCCGCTCACAACACCTTGTTGCGAATCCTCCAGCATTGTCATAAGTTTGGAATAACCCTCCGGGGTCAGAATTTTCTTGATTGAGACGCCAATCAAATCATCAGGCTGGTAACCAGAAAGATAAAATGCGGCTTGGCTTACATAGGTGAACTCCATTTGGTTGTTGCAACTCCATATTACATCACGAACATTATCGCTGATCATCCTGTAGCGCGATTCACTCTCTGAGAGTTTTACCTGAGCCTTTCGCCTCTCGCTTATATCGCGTGCCACGCCAAGTAGGTACAGAAAATTACCCTTTGCATCAAACACCTGGTTGATAAAAACCTCAACCGGAACACGTTCGCCATCAGCTCGTTTCATATCGAATTCTACTGTGACCCTTTTCGGCCTTTCAGCAGCACTGTAACGACGACTCATAAGATAACGCCCCGTTACCCTGACCCTCCTGTGGTGTTGAATTTCGAGAAACGACTCTGGGGATAACAAGAGGATTTGTTCAGGCAAGTAAGCCAACATTTGATGCACCGAGGGGCTGACAAATGAGAACCTGAAATCAGGCGTCAAAGTAAAAATAATATCAGAAACATTGAATGCTATCATTCTGTAACGCTCTTCGCTCTCCAGCAGGTCACTCAACACCCTTTCCCTCTTCTTCAACAAAGTTGAGAAGGCCACAGCAAGCTGCTGAAGTTCGAGAAAACGAAATTCATCAACCACCATCTCGGTGCGCTGACGAAGAGCTTCCGACATCCGTCGGGTAAAAAGATCCAAACCATGGCGAATCCTTCGTGAGAACCAAAAACTGACCCCAACCAACAAAACCGCTAAAACCAGGATGAATAGTGAGAAACTAATCAACTGAACACGAACACCAACCAACGACCTATCCACAGCCTCGCCCACAACATCAAATACAGAATCAGCACTCTCGCCTATCACCATTATTTGATCCCACTCCTTTATATAACACATATGCATCCTGATCCGGTGCTTCGTGTCATTCAACTCATCAGAATAGTGGTAATTCACAAATCCGGTCCCCTTTCCTGAAGCCGAATCCAGCATCATCTCAAAAATGGGCAAACCATGAGAATCGGCAAAATTCCACAAGTAGCCACCCGGATTCAGATTGGGCATCCTGTTTAAGAACATCCTCCCGTCGAGCCCAAACAACATCACATACAACCTTTTACTAATCCTGTAGTTGGTCTCAAGAGCAATCAGCAACTCCTTGCGCAACTCTTTTTCAATCCGTTCCGGAGTATCGTCATACCCTAGATACAAGTTAAATGCCGGAACATATTTCACACAAGCTCTACGTCGGGTGAATGTTGAATCGAATAAGGTTACAGACAACCAGCGGGTATCAACATAACTACCTTCGGGTTGTTCCTTGCTTCCGAGCATGGCATTGTACACATCTGATCCATCGAAATCGACAACTTGCTTTAGAGAAGTGGTTCCGGATGTCAACCAAACTGGTGGAATCAGGACAGATCCATCAGGCCTGAAAGCAAAAAAAGATCCTGACTTTGATTCGTTGCCACTTATTCTTGATAAATCTGAAAGCACTCGCACAATGTCACGCGACTCTCCATTCCAGCCCCCAGTTGACGAATGCAGAGCAGTTAAAACCATTGAAGCTCCGTCAACTGCCATGAGAAGCTCTTTGTCGAAAGTTTTGCTATAGATTTGTCTGGCATGTGCCATCGATGTATTCAACAACAGCATATCCTGGTGCAACCTTTTATCCTGATCGGCCAGGTATTTGTAATAGGCACTCATTCGGGTTTCCCGATGACGGCTTAACTCCGTCCAAATCCATCCGGCCCCAAGAAAGGCAAGAGTTACCAGTACTACTCCGGTGATGTAGCTGGCAAAAACCTTATGAATAGAATGGGGCCTCCGCATAAGAATATTCAAGTAAAATGCATGACAAATATACGGTGATCCTATCAAATATCCCAGATAGTTTCATTCAAGCCGGCACTTTTAGAATGACAAGGCTCGAATCATGCTACGATCACAAGGTAGCACACAAGGAAAGTAACAAGGCGAATCGCTGCCTGGTACGGAATAGCCATTTTAATGCTCCCGGATTGTCGAAGGCAATTTGCGGGTAAGCTACTTTCCTGATTTCCATTCTGATTCAGTAGCGGGGAGTGAGAAGGAAACGATTGTCCCCTCGGGATAATTCGCTTCAAACGAAAGGGTACCCTTGTGGTATTGAACAAACTCACGAGTGATAACCAATCCGAAACCAGACCCCCTCTCTCCGTCGGTTCCAGGAAGATGCTTTTCAATATCGGGTATAAATACCTCTTTATCATGCCCATGAGGCAATCCCATTCCATGATCGGATACCGAAAGGGTTACAAATTTTCCATCATCTGTTTCGGTAACACACACTACGCCATCGTGAAAAGAGAACTTAACAGCATTACCAATGAGGTTACGAAGAATAGTGCGCACCATATTTGCGTCGGCATAAACAGTTTTCCCTGCTTCCACCTTGCTCACCAACCGAATGCCTTTCTTCAATGCACTCGCTTGAGAAATAATCAAAGCCTCATTGACAATAATATCAACTTCAATTACCTCGGGATTGAAACTGATAGTTCCCATTTGGGTTCTTGACCAAACCAACAAATCATCGAGCAATCGCAGCAATTCAGATGACGAATTGCTGATCGTGTTGAGGTACTGTTTTTTTTCACCATCGGAAATCAGGCTGAAATCTTCAATCAACAACTCAGTAAAACCCTTTATGGCGTTCAACGGGTTGCGAAGATCGTGAGCTATAAGCGACATAAACTTATCTTTAGTTTTGTTCAACTCAAGCAGCCTTTGAGAGGTTGCTTGTAAAATCCGCTCTGATTCACGTCTGAGCGTAATATCGCTTAAAATCCCGATGATCTTCATCTGTCGGGTATAAAAGCCATTTCTGACGATGTAATTGACCTCTCCCCAACGAACAGACCCATTGGCATGCAACAATTGCATTTCAAATTTCCTGGGGAGATCAACATCATTAGAAAACCCGCTATCGATCAACTGATTGAAAATATGCCGGGATGCAGGAGCCACCAGTTCAAGAATACTTCTTCCGAGCATACTTTCAGGCAGGTACCCCAACAATTTTTCGATACCCGAACTCAGATACAGCAATGTTCCGTCTGCTGAAATCTGCCAAATGATGTCGTCAATGTTGTCGGCAAAAAAACTCAGATTTCTCTCCGCTTCTAAGAGTTTTCTATCTGATTTCCATTGACTTGTGTCGTCTAAAATACCAATTGCAATGATGTTGGGTTTTTGGTCGGAACCACAGATGGGGGCAATCTCTATTCGGAGATGATAAACCTGCGAGTTGATATTAAACTCCTTAATAACATGGGTATTGTTTCCATTCAAGGCATTAAGGAAAGCATTGGACAGTTCAGCGATGAAGGCCTTGGGCAATATCTCTGACATTTTCTCACCGGGTTGTCTGGAGGGCAATCCCAGTTCAGAAAGCAAGCGATAACCGCTTCGGTTAGCATCGATTAACCGGCTGTCTTTGTGCACCAGAAAAAAAGCCTGCTCGGTATTGTCGAGGATAAAATTCAGATTGGCTTGTGAATTGGCGAGCTTTTTTTGCGACAAATAGCTTTGGGTAATGTCAAAAACGAAAAAGAGGACTTCTTTTTCAGAGATAGAGACAAACCTTCCTTCAAACCAACGGGTTTTTCCATCAATTTCCATTGGGTATTTAACATTTCCGGTTTTCCCTCTTTCGATGGCTTCATTTAAAGTCTCCATCAAAGCTATTCGTGTAGGTTCCGGGAAAAAATCGATCAAATTTTTTCCAGTTAAATCGCTTACAGGAGCGGCCAACAATTCAGGAAATTTCGTTAAAACGTTCTTGTAATAACCCTCAGCATCAATTACAAACACAACATCTGCCAGAGCTTCCAGAACCCTGGAACCTGCATAATCGGTGAATACCTTTGACAACGACGACATAATTTACCTGTTTTCTAACCTTGTATATGCCTTGCTTGTGCCTGCGAAGATACACCTTTTCTGAAAAACAACAACAAACAAAATTTCGGCATTCTAAAAGCACACTTTAAAAATAAATATTTAAATACGTGTATATTAAAAACGACAACTGCCAACATACTAATAAATATAAACTACTACTAATCAATCACTTTTTAACACATATTAAACACTATAAACAACCAAAAGCAAATGGTTTTTGAAAATGGACTATTTTAGCCGTCGAAAAAAAAATTATATGAAGAACATTGCTGTAATCGTTTTTATACTTTGGAGTTCCATGCTTGGGGCACAAAACGTTTCGAATCATTCAGGAGCCTTTCAGTGTCATCAAGCAAAAATCAACCGATTCAAGCCAGGGAAAAGCTATTCTGCCCCACTACCAAAAATAGCTAATGCCCTTAAATACAACATACATACAAATCTTTACCATTGCTTTCTGCCCCCATATCCCAATAATTTCGATGCGCGCCTGGAGGCTACGTTTTTGACGTTGATTCCTACCGACTCGCTTCAACTCAACGCTGAAAACACATCGCTGGTTATTGAGAGTGTTGGCCTTGATGCCAGTTCTTTCACACATGTTGGTAATATCCTTACCCTGCATCTAAATCAGGTGTTTCAACCAGGCGACACCATACATTTGGCCATCGATTATGAGCATCTGAATGTAACCGACCATGCTTTTTATGCAAGCAACGGTCATGTGTTTACAGATTGCGAGCCTGAAGGTGCCAGAAAATGGTTTCCTTGCTACGACTCTCCCGACGATAAAGCACTTTTCGAGTTAACCGCTGGCACAACTGCCAATGTCAAATTGGGTTCCAATGGAATACTCGCCGACTCTGCTATGGTTGGCGATACATTGTATTACCATTGGGTAAGCAACGACAAGGTTGCCACCTACATCATGGTTCTTTCGGCCTACAACAACTATCTGCTCGATATTTTGTACTGGCCGCGAACATCAAATCCGGCAGACTCTGTACAGTTAAGGTTTTACTACCAGCCAGGGGAGAATCCACAGGAAGTTGAAGAAGTTATTATGGGAGCTATAGAGTATTTCTCGAAGATTTTCTGCGATCACCCTTTCCCTAAAAATGGATTTGCTACAGTGGGCAGTGAATTTACCTGGGGAGGAATGGAGAACCAAACACTCACAAGCTTGTGTCCAAATTGCTGGAGCGAGTATCTGGCCGTTCACGAATTTGCTCATCAATGGTTTGGCGACATGATAACCTGCAAAACATGGGCCGACATATGGCTCAATGAAGGGTTCGCCACTTATTCAGAAAGTTTATGGGCCGAACATGCCTATGGCTATGACGCCTACAAACAAGATGTTATCAACAATGCCAATTACTACCTGAGCAACAACCCAGGATGGGCCATCAGCAACCCAGACTGGGCAATCAATACACCATCTGCAAATGTTCTGTTCAATTATGCAATTACCTATACCAAAGGGGCTTCCATACATCATATGCTCAGGTACACCATCGGCGATTCCTTATATTTCGAGGTGTTGAATCAATACGCCCACCAACCCAATCTTATTTATGAATCAGCTGAAATACAAGACTTTATTGATGTTGTAAACAGCGTCACCGGCGACGATTACACATGGTTCTTTGAACAATGGCTCTACCAGCCCAACCACCCGGTTTACAACAATGTATATTGGATTGAGCAACTACCCGATCAAAGATGGAGGTTGACCTTTACCGCAAACCAAATCCAAAACGATCCTCCCTATTTTAAAATGCCCATTGAACTCAGGATAATTGGGCAAAACGGTCTTGATACGAATTTGCGCGTAATGAACACTGAAAACAATCAATCTTTTGTTTTTGAGTCGTCAAATAAAATAACAAAACTGTTTTTCGACTTCAACAACAACATTGTGCTGAAACAAGGATCAACCATCGTAGGAGAACAACAGCCGGAATACAACGCAATAGTGCTGGATGCAAAAGTGGTTAATCAATCCCTGCACACAACAATACTAACCGCGAACCGGGCCACCAGCCGCCAGTTAAAACTCTTCGACATAACAGGGAAGACTGTTGCCGATTTCTCATCCTTTATTCAGAACGACGGAACGTACGATCTTAATATCAAGGGCATTAAGCCAGGGTTGTACATCCTGAAACTGCATGCTGACCAAACGGGAATATCGAAAAAAATCATCATTCGTTGAACTATTAAATCTTTATTACCATATGACACCTTACAAATTCTATTCATTGCTTTTCGTGGGAATGATTCTTCTGTCATTTCAACCGATGAAAGCGCAACCTGCAACCTCAGAAGGAGTGATAACTCCTGAAATGATCAAACAGTTTAAAACCGAATTGGAAGGCAACAATCAAACAACTGCCCTCAGAAATGCTGTGACCTCAACAAGCATCCGCCAATTAACTCAGAATTTTGAAAACAAAGGAAACGTTGACGACTATTTCTCTGACAAAATCAAGATACAGGGAATCACCGATCAAAAATCGTCAGGACGGTGCTGGCTCTTTACAGGACTTAACGTTATGAGGGTGTTAGCAATTGAAAAAAACAACATGAAAGAGTTCTATTTTTCGCAGAACTACTCCTTTTTCTTTGACCAACTCGAGAAGGCCAACCTCTTTCTGGAGGCAGTTATTGAAACTGCCAAACTTCCAACAGATGACAGGAAAGTGGAATGGTTGCTCAAAAACCCTATTGCCGACGGAGGTATCTGGAGTAATTTTGTAAGTATAGTTCAAAAATACGGAGTGGTTCCCTCTACTGTAATGCCCGATTCAAAACAGGCAGAGAGCACCAGTGCTTTAAATAATGTTTTAACAACCCTGCTTAGAAAAAACGCTCTAGAATTGAGGCATAAAGCTCAAAACAAATCATCTGAAAAAGAGTTGAGAACATTAAAAAAAGAGATGCTTTCTGATGTTTACAGAGTTTTATCGCTGAGCCTGGGAGAGCCACCTCAATCATTCGATTGGCGATATGAAGATGCGGACGGCAAAATAAGCCCAACAAAAAAGTACACACCACAATCGTTTTTCAAGGAGTTTATTCAGGCCGACTTAAACGACTTTGTTCAGTTTATGGACGATCCGTCACGAGATTACTACAAAACGTATGAAATTGAATACGATCGCAATACAACCGAAGGGGTCAACTGCAACTACCTCAACATCCCGGTTCAAAAAATAAAACAAGCAGCCATTGCCTCTATTAAAAATAGAGAAGCGATGTATTTTTCATGCGATGTTGGCAAGCAACTTGAGAAAGAATCGGGCATTCTGGATCTCGAAAATTTTGATAGTGAGAGCCTTTTTGATGTCAGGTTGGAAATGTCGAAAGCTGACAGAATCAGAACTTTTGAGAGCTCGAGCAGTCATGGAATGACCCTTTGCGGAGTTGACCTCAATGAGGAAGGGAAACCCAATAAATGGCTTGTTGAAAACTCGTGGGGAAAATCCGGACATGATGGTTTTTTAATCATAACTGACCGGTGGTTTGATGAATACATGTTCCGTTTGGTTATAAACAAGAAATACATCGAGGCTGACATTCTAAAACTATTCGAGCAAAAACCCATTCTACTGCCTGCATGGGATCCCATGTTTGCTCCTGTGAATTAAAAAAAAAAGCCGCGACGCGGCTTTTTTTTTACATCTTGCGTTCCGGATAGAGTTCGGACCACCATTCTGGTTGGTCTTTCAACCATTTATCGAACCAGGCAAAAATAGTATTTTGCCATTTTATTCGCGCGTTGTATTCAAGAATTTGGTGATCCTGCCCGTCGAACTCGACCAGGGTAACCTCTTTTCCCAACAAAGTAAGTGCAGTAAAAAACTGACGGCTTTCTGAAGTTGGAACATTGGTGTCTTTGTTCCCATGAAGCAAAAGAATCGGAGTTTTAACTTTATCAGCATTGTACAGAGGACTCTGTCGGGTAAACAAGCCTGGATCGTTCCATGGAAAATGATTCGCGTTGGCAGCTGACCCGTAAAGATACCCCCAGTAACCTTCACCCCAATAACTGCTCAGATTGCTTATTCCGGCATGTGATATCGCAGTGCGAAACAGGTCGGTTTTGGTTTGCAACAGCATGGTCATAAAACCGCCATAACTGGCACCTATGCAGCCAACCCTGGTGCTATCGGCAAAAGTGTGTGATCGCAGGAAACAGCGGGTGCCTTCAATAATCTGATCGGCAGTAGTCGAGCCCCAATTGTTGACATGCCTGGCGGCAAAATTATCGCCGTAACCCGTGCAACCATCAGGATTCATCGTATAAACAATATATCCCATGGCGGCAAACAGATTTTTCGGATACCGACCTTCAAACGAACGATTTATCGGATTGGTACCACCGTAATAATAAACAACAACCGGATACAATTTTGTTGAATCAAAATGTGGGGGATAGAACACCATACCATCAATAGAATCTCCACTTACCGATTTGAATACGAAAGATTTTACTTTCCCAAACTCCACATTTTTAAATTGATCTGAATTGGGATTCAAAACAAGCTTTGATGTTTTTTTGCCAAGGTCGCCCTTCCATATTACAGTAGGGTAACTCACCGACGTGCCCCAGCACAAAATATGATTACTATTCTCACTAACAGCCATTCCGGCAACAACATCGGTTGCTGATTCTATTTTTTGAAAATGCAAATCGTCTCTCGAACACAGGAAAACGTCACAATAGGTTTTGTTTTCAGCCAAAAGAACAATTGACTTACCCATTTCAGCCCACTGTGCATCCAATACTTTGGGAGCAAAATCGCGAGTTATTGGTATTATCTTTTTATCGTTCAAATCATACAAATAGGCCTGGGTGTTGTAATCGTTAGGAATGGTTTCTGGTGTTAATGTATTTCCAATCTCGCCAAAAAAAGTTGACGAACCAGTTACCAAAAGGGTGTGGTTATCAGGAGAAAGCTTTAGAGAACAGCTTCCGGATAAATCCCAAATCTGTTCTGTTTTTCTGGTTGACAAATTCATTTTAAACAGTTTATGTCGCGAATAAGGTCGTTGATGAAAGTCGGGTTCAGAAGTCGAGAACAGAATGAAACTACCGTCGGCAGCCACGGCTTCGAGATTGGCCGAAAGAAAACCCCATGTGAGTGGTTCCGACACCTTGCTGCTGAGCCGGTAAATCCATAATTTGGTACGTGAACGATACCAGGGCCAGCGATCGTTGGGGTTGACAACCAACCTGGGAATGCCCTCCTCTTTTTCCCCTTCAACATCTTGGGTGCCAATCAGAAAATCGCCATTTGGCGACCAGGAATATCCACTTATTTTATTCAAACCGAAAAAATTCTGCTTCGTTTTTGAAACCAGGTTCTCCACCACCAAGGCCTTCCCATCCGGCAGATCTTCATAATAACTTATACAGTGAGGGACTGGCGAAAACATAATATTGGATTGATGGCCTGATCTGGATTTCCACAAAATGCTGTCGGTTGAAAGTTGATATACCCTTGTTTCATAAAACGATCTGCCCTTATCGCCTGTTACAGTTTTTAATCGAACCATAGCATACAAACCATCAGAACTGACGGAACCATCGGCAACACTTACCCCCTCCAAGACATGCGCAAGTGAAACGGGTTGTTTTGGCGAAACTGAAAATGCAATAAAATTGGAAGCCTCAACTTTAATTCCTGGAATTCTCTTTTTATTATACCCTGAACCAACAAGTATCTTTAGCATCAGCCAATGGCTTCCCCGCGCCAACGATGCCTTAAACTCACCTTTCGCTCCTTCTTTAGCAATAGCGGAAGTTTGTTTTACACCATCGAGCCAAACCTCAAAGGAATAATCACCTGATAATGAAAATTGAATCTTGGAGAATTCTTCCAGATTGAAACAGGTGCTTGCCAGCCAAAGGGCATGCCCCCCGTTGGTTGACTCAGGCAACGTGAGCGAAAAATTGTTACATTTTTTTTCTTCCCAAAAACAACCACCAATGGGCGACTCTTTACCCTTGTCGGGTCGATCAAATGTTAGAGGAAAATCAACCAATTGAAACCAATCAGATAGATTGAAAACGTTGCCCTTGATATCAGGCACTGTATCAAAAACAGGTTTCGCGAGGGTGTAAGGACCAGCCACAAGCCAGAGGTCAACCTTGGTGGGTTGCGGTTGTGATGCATTTGCTACAAGCGAAAAAAATGCAAAAAAGAATGCAAAAAAGACGAAAATTTTATTCATTATAATTACATTAGGATCAAACACACTTCTTATTGAACAGCTTCGGGCAAAATAAACATAAATTTGCTACCAGAACCAGGTTTGCTTGTAACCCAAATCCTTCCTTGGTTGCGTTGAACAAACTCGTGGCATAACAACAATCCCAATCCTGTTCCAGTTTCTTTTGCTGTGCCATCTGTTCTTACCTTCTCACCTACTTTAAAGAGCCTTTGGAGATCTTTAAACTCTATCCCAACACCCTGATCCTCAACTGTTATTTTGACAAATCGAGAATTAGCATCCATCTGAATATCGGGATGACCTGGTTCAAGAATCTCAGAATATACGGCAACAATAGTGTTAGGATTTGAGAACTTAACAGCATTGGTTAACAAGTTGCGAAACACAGTTTTAACCATATTAATATCTGCAAAAATCCAGTGATCTTGATCAATATTAACATCAATTTTGATGCCTTTGGCCTGGGCTTGTGGCTCTACAACCTGCATGCTGTTTCGCAAAGGGATCAAAAGTTGTACAGGTTGTTGCTCAAAATAGATGCTTCCTGTTTGAGCTCTCGCCCATTCCAAAAGGTTGTTGAGCAACCTGTAAGCACTATCAGCTCCTATTGAAATCTGACGGATGTATTCTTTTTTAGACTTATCGTCAAGAACCTCAAATTCACCGGTAAGCAAATCGGCATAACCTAAGATAATATTAAACGGGTTTTTAAGGTCGTGAGCAAGAATATTGAAAAACTTGTCTTTGGTAGCGTTCAACTCCCTGAGCAGTGCTTCACTTTCAACAATTTTCAAGCTGGCACCTCGTTCGTCGGTAATATCACGAAGCACCATCATACCCAGATCAATCTCTTCAAAAGATTCCCTCACAGGAATAGCTTGCAAGTCATAAATTCTATTGTTAATATGAAGTTCTTCAAAATCTGAATGTCCCAAAAAAGTATTCGACATCATCTCATGAAGACGGTTCACAACTCCCGGAGAATTTATAATTACACCGGGTTCCTTTCCTTCATAGTCAATTGACTGGACTCCCAAATCAGACAGAAGTGGCCCCTCAACAAGAAGATATTTGTGGTTCAGATCATAGAGGAATACAGCGGTTTTTGGTAACTGACGCACCAGTTCCCTGTACATATTTGTGCGCCGCATCAACTCTTTTTCGATATTCTTTTGAACAGTAATGTCTTCTTTGATTGCTATAAAATGCGTTACCACCCCCTTAAGGTCTTTAACAGGGGTAATCAGCGCGTTCTCCCAATACAATTCACCGTTTTTTTTCTTATTCAAAAACTCCCCTTTCCACGAATTTCCGGCAGTTATAGTTCGCCACAAATTGGAATAAAAAAGATCGTTATGATGACCCGACTTGAGTACCGAGGGCTTCAATCCTACAGCTTCTTGAAGAGTATAACCAGTTACATCGGAAAATTTCTTGTTCACGTAGTTGATAACCCCGTTTGCATCAGTCATTACAACAACTACTGCATTTTGCTCCACGGCAGTGCGCAGCAATTTGTTCTCCTGCAGCGCCCTGTTCAGGGTGGTTATATCCCGGATGGCAGTTATGTTGAAGGTTTTCCCTTTAAAACTTATCGGGCGGTTTAACAATTCAACCGGAGCAGAAACGTCCGGTCCGATCAGCAACGTGGCTTGATCCTCAAAATCAGCAGTCGTAGAAAATAAATCTGACAAACGGTTAAATTCTGAAGAGGAGAAAAAAGAGCTGAATGGTCTGTTAGAAACATCATTTTCATCAAGTTGAACTAAAGCTGTAAAAGACTTATTGACTCTAAGTATCTTGTTATTGTGATGAATAACAATAGCTTCAAAAGTTGAGTCAGCCAACTGCCTGAATCTACGCTCGCTCCTGCGCTCCCTTCGAAAGAAGAACACAATCAGCAGCAAGCCTCCCATCGCGGCTATTGCTATTGTAAGAGCCACCCGAATGCGATTTTGCGAAACCGTCTGTTGCTTTTGGGCATCAAATTCGTGTTGCATCACATCCAGAGCCAACCTGATTTCATTCACCCTGCTGTATCGTCTGGAATTCAACAGAGTATCGGTAACTATCGCCAATTGATCCAGATAATACGTCAGGGTATCCATGTTGCCATGGCTTTTGTTCAATTCGTAGCACTTAACCCTAACGGCACTGTAATACTCCTCGTGCAAACTACGGTGCTTGCTCATGCTTAGGGCTTGCTGCAAATAAGTCATGGCTTCCTTCTGTTTCCCAATATCCAGTAAAAACATAATGTAATCCATGGCTACCCGAACATAACCTCTATCTGTCAATATTTTATAAAATTTCAGGGCGGTTTCAAAAGTTTTAATTGCTGAAATTTTATCGCCCATTTTCACAAGAATAGCCGCCTGGCTTCTTAATGCGGCTGAAATCAGTAAAGAGTCATTAAGGTCAATTTGAGGTTTGTTGTACAACACATACAGGGCTTCTTTAATGTTAGAGTCGGCTCTGTTCAGCTCGTTTTTATCAAAATGAACTCTTCCTATGTATATTTTTGAGTGAGCTATCAGATAGGGGTCGTTAAGAAGCCTGCGAGTTTCAAGTGCCTGATTAAACCAGTACAAGGCCGAATCTGTTCGCTCTTCAGCCTGATGACACAAAGCTATATTATTCATGGCCACAGCTATACCATGTGTATTGGCAACCGATCTGAACATAAGCAACTGCTTTCTGTATTCCACAATGGCCATATCGTAAAACCCCTGGGCAAAGTATATATTGGCAATATCGCTTAAAGTGTAAGCTATCGCGGTAATGTCGTTTTGACTAAAAAAAATCTTATAACCCTCCATAAAGTATTTTAGAGCCAGGTGGTATTGTTCTGCCATCTGATAATGACGGCCTAATTGCACGTAATAAACAGCCTCTTGTCCTTCATTACCCGCCCTCACCTGCATTTGAATGATCTCGCGTAAGATATTGGCTCCTTCCTCTAAACTTTTGTTATTTGAATAGTTTTTTAACAGAAGCTTTAATTTGACAGAGTCTATTTCGGGGCTGTCAACAGAGGAAAACGCTGCTGCTGTCGTGGAAAAGCTATTCGCCGCAATCAACAACAAAAACACAGTAAAAACAACAGGTATTTTTAGCTGCTGGTTAAAACAACGAATCAAATATTTACCATTATTAAATATCGACATAAAAGGCCTTTCAGGATTGATGAAACACTTGGAATCTTTGTCAATTTTACCCAAAGAAGAAATCATTCGAGTGTAAAGATAAACAAATCCAAACCCTTTCTACGCTATGTCAGATAAATAAGTTACCCATCCGTTCTACGAAAAAAGCCTGGTTGAGATCAACCAGGCTTTGAGCTATACAACAGAAGGATTAGACCTTTTCAACAATTTCAGCTCCTTTGGTGATGGCCTCCATATTCATGGGGATTAACTTGTGGTGACGTGCCGGCAGCGATTTGGCCAGGCCTTTCTCCACATTCTCCATTTTGACAAGAGGTTTCAGTTTCAAAAAAGCACCTAAAACGATCATGTTAAAAGTTTTAGCCGACCCCATCTGAGCAGCGGCTTCAGCAGCCGTGATCTTGTAAATCTGAATATCGGTGCGCGAAGGGTGCTTGGTAATTCCGTTAGGATCGTAAAGAAGCGTTCCACCAGGTTTAACTGTTTTTTCGAACTTATCCATCGATTGCTGGTTAAGAATGATAGCAGTATCAAACTGGTTGAGGATAGGTGAACTGATGCGTTCGTCGCTCAGAATCACGGTCACGTTGGCTGTTCCACCGCGCATTTCAGGGCCATAGCTGGGCATCCAGCTCACTTCCTGATTTTGCATGATGCCTGAGTAGGCCAGAATCTTCCCCATGGAAAGGACTCCTTGCCCGCCGAATCCGGCAATGATAATTTCTTCAGTCATTGTATTACGTTTTTCTGATTTACAACTATTTAACCATTTCTCCATTGATCTTAATGTCACCCAGCGGATAAAACGGGAACATATGGTTCACCATCCACTCGTTGGCTTTCACCGGAGGAAGCTTCCAACCAGAGTTACAATTGCTAACAACCTCGACGAAGCTTACGCCCTTGTTCAATATCTGATTTTCGAAGGCCTGACGAATAGCTTTCTTGGCTTTGCGCACGGCAGCGGGGGTGTGAACAGCCTGCCTAGTTACCATATAAGTACCAGGCAGTTGAGCCACAAGCTCAGTAATTTTCAACGGATTACCCATTATTTGGGTATCGCGGCCATAAGGCGAAGTTGAAGTGGGCATTCCAGGTAGTGTAGTTGGCGCCATCTGTCCACCGGTCATTCCATAGATACCATTGTTGACGAAGATGATCACAATGTTTTCGCCACGGTTACATGCGTGAATGGTTTCGGCAGTACCTATTGCAGCCAAATCGCCGTCGCCCTGATAGGTGAATACAAACCGCTCGGGAAGCAACCTTTTGATGGCTGTGGCAAGCGCGGGAGCGCGACCGTGTGCTGCCTGCTGCATATCAATATCAAAGAAATTGTATGCCAGCACCGAACACCCTACAGGAGCTACCCCAATGGTGTTGTTCTGAATACCCATCTCTTCAATTACTTCGGCAACAAGCCTGTGTGTGGTGCCATGTCCACAGCCAGGACAATATGACAATACGTTATCGGTGAGAACTTTGGTTTTGGAATAGACCAGGTTCTCGGGAGTCCGGATTTCGGGCTTATCAAATGTTTCTACCATGATTATCCTCCAATAATTTTAGTTTCCAAAGCTTTAACAACTTCATCGGGGGTTGGAATGATACCACCAAACCTGCCAAAATGAGCCACTTTCACCTTACCGTTCACGGCAAGCATCACGTCTTCAACCATCTGGCCAGCATTCATCTCAACAGTCAGTATTCCTTTAACTTGCTTGCTGTAACTGTCGATGGCTTTGCTGGGGAACGGGAAAAGGGTTATGGGGCGAAGCAATCCAACTTTAATTCCCTTAGCTCTGGCAATTTGAACTGCTTTCTGACAAATACGAGCCGAAGAGCCAAAGGCAACAAACAGGTAGTCTGCATCGTCGCAACCAATGGTTTCAAAACGAGTTTCCTGCTCTTCAATCTCCTTGTATTTGTTTTGGAGCTTATGGTTATGAATTTCCTGTTTGGCCGAATCAAGTTCGAGCGAGGTGATGATGCGGTGCGGACCGTTCACCGGGCGACCTGTAGTTGCCCATGGGCACTGTGCAGCAACCTCCTCATTGGTACGACGAGTCACCTGTGGTTCAAGCTCAACTTTTTCCATCATCTGGCCAATAACACCATCAGACAGAACCATAACCGGGGTACGGTATTTAAAGGCCAGGTCGAAGCCAAGGCCAACAAAATCGGCCATCTCCTGAACCGATGCAGGTGCGAGCACTATCAGGCGGTAATCGCCGTGACCGCCACCCTTGGTAGCCTGAAAATAATCGCTTTGGGAGGGCTGGATGGTACCCAACCCGGGGCCTCCGCGAACAACATTCAGGATTACGGCAGGCAATTCTGCTCCTGCCAAATAAGATATCCCTTCCATTTTCAGACTGATACCTGGACTCGAAGAGGAGGTGACCACCTTTTTCCCACAAGCGGCTCCACCATATACCATATTGATGGCAGCTACTTCACTTTCAGCTTGAAGCACTACCATTCCGGTTTGTTCATAAGGTTTCTGAGCCATAAGATATTCCAACACCTCGCTTTGCGGAGTGATGGGATACCCAAAGTAGCCGTCAACGCCGGCTCTGATGGCAGCTTCAGCAAATGCCTCGTTGCCTTTCATCAATTTGAGTTCTTTCATCCCTTTAATGATTTTTTTGGTGTGAATCTCGTTAAACTTTCGCGCGATAAACGGTAATAACCCCGTCGGGGCATACAACTGCGCAATTTGCACAGCCTATACAATTGGCGTTTACCTTGATAGCATAGTTATATCCCTTGCTATTAACTTCTTTCGACATCGCGATCACTTCCTGCGGACAGGCGGTGGTGCACACCTCGCATCCTTTGCAACGCTCGATGTCGATGACAATGTCTCCTGTGATTTTTGCCATAATGGTGTGATTTGTAGATACTCTGTTATTTGAATTTAATTTCACGAAAGTACTGATTTTTAGACAAAGAGCAGCTATGTTTTCACACCCTTTCTGTCATCCAACCTAATTTAGAAATAATTTAAATTACTATCTAACACTATCGTGCTGATTATTTGCAACTTCAATTATCATCATCGATCACTTTACCCAAACTACTATTCAATTAAACTAAACCAACAATGCGTGTGCCCGGGAAAAACCAACCTGAATTTCCGTCAGATCAAACCTTCTTGAAACATCATGCCGATCCGGCTGACCTTCAATCCGTTGCCTGAGAATAAAAAAAGGCTACCCTTTGGGTAGCCACATTGTCAGCAAGGCATCTATTTTTTATCCTTACAACCTGTATTCAAGCCTATTGGGCAGTAGAGTGGACAAAACCTGATGAAAGCCGTTAGGATGGGAACCAATCCCACCAAACCCCACCAACTCTGAAACCAGAGGCCTGCGCCTCCAATGCCAAGCCCAATAACTATGCGTACGATCCGATCAACATTTCCAATGTTCTTATTCATAGTAAGGCTGATCTGTTGTTTAAAAATGAGTTACAGGAAAATTATGCAACAAGATCCTTCCTCTGAATAACTTGAGCTTCCCTTCATGCTCCATTTTTTTCAGCAGCCTGCTAACCACTTCACGAGCCGTACCCAACTCGGCGGCCAACTGCTGATGGGTCATGTGGAGTTCAACCTGACCGATGGCCACACTTTCTTCAAGTCTTCTGATAATTCGTTCGTTGGTTGTTTGAAAACTCATCGAATCAATCACCCTGACCAGACTGCCAAGTTTTGCATGGCACAAACTGAACATGAACCTCCTCCATTCGGGAAATACATCCATCCAATCAAGCGAAAGTTTACTTGGGATTAAAATGACCATGGTTCCGGCATCGGCAGTGAGGGCAACACGGCTTGGCTCATTGATGGCACCTGAAGTAAGTGAAATTACGCAGGTTTCGCCGTCCATCACCTGGTACAGCAGAACTTCGCGTCCGGAATCATCATCGCGGGTTACCCGCAATCTTCCATTGACCACAATTGGCAGGTAGGCCACAGGATCGCCTTCGGCCATTAGGAGGGTTTTCTCCTTGAAAGAGCGTACCGGGCAGGTTTTGATCTGAGCCAACAATTCCTCGTCCATAATCTGGCTGATGTTGGCGGGTGTAATTAGTTTGTTCTTCATTTTTGCTATGTATTTGTCCGGCATACAAATCTTTATGTACAACGGTGGTTATCATCTTTATTTACGCGAAGGAATTACATAATGGTCTCATTTTTTTACCGTTTCCTCCGACAGGGTGATTAACATCACCCCTTTGAATTTGTTCAGTAAAAGTAACAATCGACTACATAATTGTCAAGACTTTTTTGCATAAAATTGTTCTTCGTGTGATACATTTCTCCAGAAGGCCGATGGGATCGACGTTTTATGAAGAAAAAAAAATGAGGCAGCTCCAGGTCTGCCTCATCTTTTTTTCAAAGCCTTTTTTAGTTATAGGTAGGAAGGAAGCTGTAGTTGGTTGAATAGTTCATCATCTGCTCCATATAGTCGGCAGGATAATCCACTTTAACATCCACAATCTTATCTCCCTCAAATACAGGAACCAGCATTGGGTTCATAAATCCACCATAAGGAGCCAGATTTAATTTGGCGTATCTTTCCAGCACCTCGCGGTGCAAATCATGGTCAACCTTTACCCCGTAGGTTTCAACCATTTGGCGGGCCGCGTTAAAATCACCTTCTGATGTAATCCTTTGTATTTCAATAAGAAGTTCGCCAAATAATTCGCGAAGTTTTGCATAATCGTTGATTACAAAGTAGGTTTTCCCCTCGCGGCTTTTACGTTCTATCACGTTGTTGGCCTTCCCTTTCTCATAAGCCCAATGGGCAATGAGGGCACGGTTGCGCATATGAGCTTGCTCAATGTTTTTCCCCGGTTCGATGCGGGTAAGCTGTGTCATCATGCCATAACGGATATAGCTGTTGTACTCGGCTTTGTATTCGTTTTCTCCGGTAACCAGACCTAATTCAACCATTTTCGGGTCGGCAAGGTAGTAGAGAGCGAAAAGATCGGCGCGAGTTTCTTCGATTGGCGAATGGTAATTGCGCAAAGCATCGGTTGATACGCCTGGCAGAAGCTTTCCGGAGCCATGGCCCAAACACTCGTGAAGGTCGGTATGGAGGTTGTCGGCAAGAGGGCCATACTGTTTGGCGAGTTCAATCTCTTCGGGCGACCAGGCAAATTCTTCAAGGAAACCGCTGCCCATCGAAGCCTGGTTGTAGGCATAGGTAATGTTCTCCATAGTAACCGACTTAGATCCGTGTTGTGCCCTGATCCAGTTGGCATTAGGAAGGTTGATACCGATGGGGGTGGTAGGATAACAATCGCCACCCAATTGAGCAACAGTAATTACTTTTGCCGATACACCTTTTACAGTCTCTTTTTTAAAGCGGGGATCAATGGGTGAATGGTCTTCAAACCATTGGGCATTGGCACTGATGGTGGTGGCTCTGCGTGTGGCTTCCAAATCCTTGAAATCGACAACAGCCTCCCAGCCGGCTTTCATACCCAGAGGGTCGCCATACACTTCGATAAAACCGTTGACATAGTCAACCATTGAAGTATCCTGAACCCAAAGCACGTTGTAGTCGTCCCAGGTTTTCAAATCGCCGGTATTGTAGTATTCTACCAGTTTTTCGAGGCCGCTGCGCTGGGTTTCGTCTTCAGCCACCGAAATGGCTTTTTGGAGCCAGTAAACAACCTTTTGAAGAGCCTGACCATAAAGGCCGTTGACCGTCCATTTTTTCTCAACTATCTGGCCGTTTTCTTTCACCACGCGTGAATTGAGGCCATAGGAGATTGGTTCGGTATCGCCGGGTTTGCGCATGGCCGCATAAAAATCTTCTACTTCCTTTTGGGTTACCCCTTCGTAAAGGTTGCAGGCCGATGCAGCAACCATATCAACCCCTTCAGTCTGATCGAGCCTTTTGGGGGCAACTGTGGGGTCGAAAATTACCTGGCTGATACGTGCCTTGAACTGCTCAAGGGTTTCGCCTTCCATCAAAGGAAATTCAACCCCTTCTGTTGCAGCCATCAATCCGGCAAAATACTCGGGAGTGATTTCCGGAAAGAATTTGTCGTTGGAATAGTGGTGGTGAATACCATTGCTAAACCATACCCGTTTGAGGTAGGTTGTAAAGTTGGCAAAATCGGCCGAAGTGCGATCGCCTTTATAGCCTTTGTAAATAGCTTCGCAGGTGCGTCTTACTGCCAGGTTGTACTTGTAATTCTGATCGAAAACGATGTCGCGACCGCACAGGGCAGCCTGACTCAGATAATACACCAGTTCCTTTTGTTTAAGAGTAAGAGAATCGAAACCAGGAATCTGGTAGCGCAGCACTTTCAGATCGTTGAATTGATCAACCTGAAATTGAAATGGAGGTTGTGTGGCATCGTCCTGCGAAGTTTTGTTGCTGCCGCAGGAGGCGAGCATTGCGGTTGCCAAAGCAATCATAATGAATTGGTTTTTCATAAATAATGACTTGAAACGTTAAGTGTGAATATTTGTTTTGTATCTGATTTTTTCATCCATTTCACAGTTTACGGTTTCTATAGTCGGTAAGAACTCCATCCTCTAAAACGGGTACCGAAAGGCACGTATCGAGAGTGAAGGTATAAGGGAGCACATCGTCGAGGTTCAATTTCTTTAACCGCTCATGGTGTTCGGCGGCCAACAAATACCCCTGAAGGTCGCCTTTTGCCTGATTCCACAATCCAACAGCGGCCTGAGTGGCATCGTCGCGTGTTTGGTATTTCCCTTCTTCGATAAGTCTTTGAGCCAATGCTCCGGCAAATACGGTATCTTCGAGGTTGAACCTGTTTTTCCATCCGGAACAAAGAACCGTTAGATTTCCATGCCAGTTGCATGCAAATTTTGCAAGCGCACTGATATTGGAGAAAGCCCCCACAGAAACAAGGTGTCCGCTCGCAGCAGCCATCTGTATGGTTTGCGTTCCATTGGTGGTGGAATACACTATTGTTTTTCCTTTCACCTTGTTGTTCATGAAGTTGAAAGCGGAATTGCCAAAATCGGCAAAATCGAGTACCTGACCATCACGCTCGGCAGCAACCAGGTAACCTTGCTGCTTAAAGGCCCGGGCTTCTTCTAAAGTGGCCACTGGCAATATGGCCTCAACCCCATGTTCGAACGCAGTACAAATGGAAGTGGTGGCTCTAAGCACATCAACCACCACAATGAGTGCATCACCCAACTGCCGGTATGGGAACAGCGCCGGGGTTAAACACACTTCTATAGATCGGTTTTGCATGAGCATAATTTGAATTGGCAAAGATAGAAAGCATCCTGGGTTTTTCGATTGTTATGACGTAAAGATACTGCCCGGGGTTGCCCTTCCCGAACGAGCCAGGTGGTTTTTGTATTCAGAACAGTCTCCATACCACCACACTCCACAAACTGCTGGTTTTTTCTATCTGTCAACATCACAACCTCCAGGTAAACATCGTTGGTAAACGCATTGTCGGTACCTTCAGATCCATTTGCCATGTGCTGACAATTGCGATGATCAAGCGAAAAACCTCCTGCTGCGAAACTCATTTCGTTTAAATTTGCGCCATGCTTTCTTCCCACCCTTTTAAACCGACATCTACCTGCCAAACCACAGGTGTTCAATGCATTGAAGCCCGATCGGCTTTGCATTACCACGATAAGGAGCAACCCACCCACTGGGATTTGAATGTTTACAGAGGATGTGCCCATGGATGTACCTATTGTTTTGCCCGCTATTCGCACGATTACATAGGTGGCGGCGATTTTTTCAACCACATTGTTGCTAAAACCAATCTGGCGCCCACACTGGATAAAGAATTCAGAAAAAGCACCTGGCTGCACGAACCTGTGAACCTGGGCGGAGTGAGCGACAGTTATCAACCCGTTGAAGCTACCCTGAAGCTGCTACCGCCCATACTGGAAGTGTTTATCAAACACAGCAACCCATTGCTTATCAGCACAAAATCTGATCTAATTCTTCGCGATAAGGTTCTTTTTGCACGGCTGTCAGAAAGAACAGAAGTGCGGGTGGCAGCCTCTATAACAACCGCCAACGATTCGCTGGCTCAATTGCTGGAACCCGGTGCTACTGCTCCCTCACACAGATTTACCATGTTAAGAGCCATGAAAGAGATTGGGGTTAAAACATACATTCTGCTCATGCCAATTCTGCCATATCTTACTGATGAGCCTGACCAATTGGAGCAAATATACCAACAGGCTGCCCGCGCTGGCGTTGAAGGGATCATAGCCTGGCCTTTGAATCTCAGGGGAAAAGTAAAGCCGGCATTCATTCAGTTCCTGCGCGAAAAATTTCCCGCGCTGGTAGCTCCCTACACGGGTCTGTTTCATGGCTCATCAGCATCGCCATCCTACACCAGTCAAATGCTGGAAATTACCGCAGAACTTGGACAAAAATACGGCATCAGCAAAATTCCGCGATTCGCACCTGAAACCAAAACCGCGGGCCGCCAGACATCGCTTTTTTAACAGCACTTTAAACACTTAGAGGCTACAGCAGGCTTGGTTTTCGGAATTGGCTACCCATCACTTTGGAGCTTTGGCCAAAAGGTAGATAGCCAGCAAACCAAAGAGCAAATTTGGAATCCAGACTGCTATCAAAGGCGAGAGGTTGCCAAATCGCGAAAAGACCGAAGTAACCTGCATCAGCAAAATATAACTGAAGGTGATGGCTATACCCAGACCAAGGTGCATGCCTGTGCCCCCCCGCACCTTACGGCTCGACAGGGCAACACCAATGACTGTAAGCACAATAGCCGACAAAGGGAAAGCTGTGCGGCCATATTTCTCGATCAAAAAATCAGAAACATTCGACGACCCCTTCAACTCCTCTTTGGCAATGAAATCGCTAAGTTGCGGAGCCGTCATTACTTTCATATCTTCACGTGATACAAGAAAATCGGCAGGCAACAACTGGATGGCAGTATCGAGGGAAGCTCCTGTTTGCAACGATTGAACAGTATCGGAAGGCAACATCCGCAAGGCGTAGGTTTTCAGCGTCCAGACATTCTTTACAGAATCCCAGGCCATCTCGTCGGCCATCAACTTCGACCACAAACGGTTATCGCGATAGGTTTCGATTGTAGCCTTCTTCCCCGAATTGGTTTTGGCATCAAAGTTTTCAACATACACGTAAACACCTGGTGAAATCTGCATATGGATGTTTTGGTTGATGTTACGTTTGGGATCGTGAAGGTATCTCTTTTCAAACTCGCGCAAACCTCTGTTGGTTATGGGAATTACATAGTTAGACAAAACAATGGAAAGGGCAGCCAAAATGGAGGCGGAAACCAGATAGGGAACCAGCAACCTGCGAAAACTAATACCGCTGCTGAGTATGGCCACTATCTCGGTACGGGCAGCAAGTTTGGAAGTGAAGAAGATAACCGCGATGAAGGTGAACAGCGAACTGAAAAGATTGATGAAGAAAGGGATGAAATTCAAATAGTAATCAACCACTATCGCTTGCAACGGAGCCTTACGGGTGATAAAATCATCAACTTTTTCAGAAACATCGAAGATGATTACCACCAAAATAAGGAGTGAGATGGCATAGAAAAAAGTACCCAGAAATTTGCGGGTGATGTAAAGGTCGAGAATGCGCGGACGTAACCAGTTCACTTGTTGACAAAATATTTAGGACAAACTTACTACAAATCTTCATGCAGGCAGCACACGATACACAACAAATTGGTTAACAGACTACAACCTCTGAGTCACCTTGTTCAGCATGCCCTGTTTCCATGAAGCAAAGTCACCCGCTAAGATGTGGGCCCTGGCCTCTTTCACCAACCAGAGGTAAAAACCTATGTTGTGAAGACTGGCAATCATTGGAGCAAGGTATTCGTTGGCTACAAAAAGGTGGCGCAGGTAGGCCCTGGAGTATTGACTATCAACAAACGACAAGCCATTGGAATCAAGCGGCGAAAAATCGTCTTTCCACTTCTCGTTTCGAATGTTGATAATGCCCTCCGAGGTGAACAACTGGCCGTTACGTCCATTCCGGGTTGGCATCACGCAGTCGAACATATCCACTCCCAGCGAGATCCCTTCGAGAATGTTGGCCGGGGTTCCCACTCCCATCAGATAGCGGGGGCGGTTTGCAGGAAGAATACGGCAAACCAGATCGGTCATTTCGTACATCATTTCATGGGGCTCGCCAACCGACAACCCACCTATGGAGTTGCCCCAAACATCGAGAGCAGCAATTTTTTCGGCCGATTCGCGCCGCAAATCGGCATAAACACTTCCCTGAACAATAGGAAACAAGGCTTGCTTGTAGCCATACAAACCTTCGGTGCTGTTAAAACGATCCAGGCATCGGTCGAGCCAGGCATGGGTGAGACTCAGGCTGCGCCGGGCATACTCGTAATCGCAAGGGTATGGAGTGCACTCGTCAAAGGCCATCACAATGTCGGCACCTATCACACGCTGGATGTCCATCACCCGCTCGGGTGTAAACTGATGTCGCGATCCGTCGATATGCGACTGAAAAGTAACCCCGTCGGGTGTTATCTTGCGGGTGGAAGCCAGACTGAAAACCTGATAGCCGCCACTGTCTGTCAAAATCGGGCGGTCCCAACCATTGAAGCGATGCAACCCACCTGCCTTTTGCAACACGTCGAGACCGGGTCTGAGGTAAAGATGGTAAGTATTTCCAAGGATAATCTGAGCCCGGGCATCGTCGCGCACATCGCGAATGTGAATGGCCTTAACCGAGCCCACAGTTCCAACCGGCATGAAGATGGGAGTTTCGATGGCACCATGATCGGTGTGAAGCAAGCCCGCCCTGGCCGAAGAGGATGGATCGGTATGAAGAAGATCAAATTTCATAGTAAATTATTCATTTTCAACAAAAATGGCTCTAAGCTTTGCTATCAATCGTCGAGAGCCTCGAAACGGGAGTTTTGACTGATGAATTCGGGAATCATCTGTTTGATGGCTTTCACCAGCGTCATTTCGTTGGTGGTTGCAGCCAGGTTTACAATGTTTGAAATCTGACTTTTCACCTCGTCGCAGGGGTATTCTCTCACGCGACCTATCATTATTTTGGGATGGTGGGTAGGCAGGGTGTTCTCGGCCATGTTGAGCAATTCTTCGTAGAGTTTTTCCCCGGGTCTTAAGCCTGTAAACACCATCTGGATGTCGCGTCCCATCTCAAGTCCATAAAGTTTCACCATCTTGCGGGCCAGATCAGCAATCTTAACCGATTCGCCCATATCAAACACGAAAATCTCGCCCCCTTTTCCAAAGCTACCTGCCTCAAGCACCAGGCGACAAGCCTCGGGAATGGTCATGAAATAGCGGGTAATATCGGGATGGGTTACGGTGATGGGTCCCCCTTCCTCAATCTGCTTCCTGAAAAGAGGAATCACCGAACCGTTTGAACCCAGCACATTGCCAAAACGGGTGGTAATAAACGAAGTAGATGTAGCAGGGTTAAGCGATTGCGTATAGATCTCGGCCAACCTTTTGGTGGCACCCATCACGTTGGTAGGATTCACTGCCTTATCGCTCGAAATCATGATGAACTTGCGGCAACCATAATCCACGGCCAGGTCGGCTACTACCCGCGTGCCAGCCACGTTCACGGCAACGGCTTCCGAAGGGAATCGCTCCATCATGGGAACGTGCTTGTAAGCAGCCGCGTGGTAAACCAGAGTAGGACGGTATTGCTCGAACACGCGTTGCATCCTGGCTGAATCGCGCACATCGGCCACCACCACCTGAAAGGGGGGAATCCCCTTCAGTGCTTCACATTCAAGCTCAAGTCGGTGAAGAGGCGTTTCAGCATTGTCGAGCATCACCACGCGAGCCACAGGGTAACGCAACACCTGCCGGGCTATTTCGCTTCCAATACTGCCGGCAGCTCCGGTAATCAGCACCGTGGCATCCAGCAGGTCGCGCCTGATGTGGTGTTCGTCGATCTTGATCTCGTCACGCTCCAGCAAATCCTCGATCTTCACCCTTTTGAGCTGCCGAAAGCTCAATTCGCCATTAATCCACTGGTTGACAGGAGGTACTGCCAGCACACGGATGTTGCGGTTCAAACAAACATCAATCACCCGCTGTTTTTTTTCAGCGTTGATACGCTGCACAGCCATAATCATCAAATCTACTGGGTGGGTTTCGAAGAACCTGTCGAGGGCATTTGTACCCAGAATGTTGATTCCTTCGAGTTTCTTACCAACTTTCCCCGGATCGTCGTCGAAAAAGGCTGCTATCTCAGAGCGAATGGTTACATCGCGTTGAAGCGCATTCTTTGCAATGATACCAGCCTCGCCCGCGCCAAAAACCACCACCGTTTGTTTCTCACTTCTTCCTTGCTGCATCTGCATATAGGCCACTTTACTCACCAACCTGAAGAGGATCATGAAAAGGGTTGTGATGAAAAACTCGATGATGATGATGGAGGTTGGAATAAGAAAATAACTGAAGCCATACCAACTGACGAGATTGGTAAGAAAGAATGCAACAAGGGCAGCGATGTTGGCCGAAACAATCCGACCGGCATCGTGGGTGCTGGTATAACGCAACAAACCCGAGTGTGTGCGTGCCACAGCAAAGGCGCCCCATTTCACCAGCAACATCAGGGCAAATATTTGGGGCAGCGGGTCGAGCTCCACTTGTGGAATGTCGAAATTAAAACGCACCAGATACGAAAGCACCAGCGAGAGTGCTGTAACCATCAGATCGGTAAGCATGATCAGCCAGCTTGGCACGTTTCGATAGGTTAAATTCATGCGCTTTGGATTTGGGGTGCAAAGGTAGTTTTTTCTGGCGGTTGATTTAAAGACAACGGGCGCATTGACTCAGATGCAAACACAAAAAGATAACAGGAATTGACCGCCAAACCAACTCATGGGCTTCGCCAGTGAATATTCGATGGCAGATGACCCGAAGGCCAATCCATCGATCAACCCAAAAGGCGATAAAGCGGGTAATGTCCCGGTTCGGGTAGAAAATTTGTCCGTTGCTGACCAACTGTTGTCCGCTATCGGACGGCCTTTTGGGGCGTTGACTGTTGCTATACAAAGCGTTAGCCATTGGTACGGAATTGGTTTACATGGCCACGATTTTTTCATTCAGCTCAGTTTATGGCGACACAGCAGTGCCTCTTTTCTTCAACGATGGTTGCAACTGCTGTGTCTTTTTTACCTTTGAGCCCTTCAAATTTTTAAACCAAATTATTAACGGATGAAACGACTTTTCACTCTCATGCTGCCCTTGCTTTGTGCAGCATTCGGCCTGAAGGCAGCCGACGAGGCACGCCTTTTGCGCTTCCCGGCCATTCATGGCAATCAAATAGTATTTACTTATGCCGGCGACCTCTACACGGTGTCGGTCACCGGAGGCCTGGCCCGAAAACTCACCAGCGATGCCAAAGGCTACGAAATGTTTGCCCGCTTCTCGCCCGATGGCAAAACACTGGCTTTCACTGGTCAATACGACGGCAACACCGAGGTTTACGTGATGCCCTCCGAGGGGGGAACACCCCGCCGCATCACCTTCCCCCCCACTCTGGGTCGCGACGACATCAGCGATCGCATGGGTCCCAACAACATCGTGATGACCTGGCGCGACAACCAAACGGTGATCTTCCGCTCGCGCAAACAGGAGTTCAACGACTTCAAAGGGC
>JAQVCV010000085.1 GCA_028689615.1 Bacteroidales bacterium
CCCAAAGCAAAATTGAGATCAAGAAGCACCACATCGGGATTGTGGGTTTCCAAAAAAGCCAGCAAATCGGCAGGGTTTCCTGACTCGGTGATGAGGCCAAACATCTCGCGCAGTAAAATCCTCAGGCTGGTTCGCAAATCGGCATCGTCGTCGGTGATGTGAAGGTGGAAGGGCATGTTGGTTTCTGGTTTCTGATCGTTATGGGAAGAGGTCCTTTTTTGTTTGTTTTGTTTGTTTTGTTTGTTTTGTTTGTTTGGTTTGTTTTGTTTGTTTGGTTTGTTTGGTTTGTTTGGTTTGTTTTGTTTGGTTGGTTTGTTTGGTTTGTTTGGTTTGTTTGGTTTGTAAATTCTTGTTAAAACAGACGCGAACTAATTGATAATACACTGTCTCGATTTTTATTTGCGGGTGGGTAATGAGGTTTCATGTACATTTGTTCACGGCTCAGCCCCAATCCCTTGATTTGTTCTGTAGCGACCGGATTTTAACTTTATCTTTCTGTTCGTTATGTTTCATAACGGAACAGTTCATGGTGCAAAGATAGTGGTTTTGAGGTTTGATAATCAACATATTTTTTACCTTTGGATTGATCGGTACAACGTTTGCCGGAGTCGAAGAAACATATCCTTATGATCCGTCATTTTTTTCACATTTCATTTCGGGGTTTTAAGCGAAACGGCATTTACAGTTTCATCAACATCGCGGGGCTTGCAGTAGGTTTGGCGGCTGCGATGCTCATTTTGATGCATGTGGTTCATGAGTTGAGCTACGACAGGTTTCATGAGAAACGCGACCGGCTGGTTCGGGTTTTGTTCTCCTACACGGGTTCCGATGGTTTTGGATACTCCAACACGATTACGGCTGCCGTTGGTCCAACTTTGTTTGCCGAATTGCCGGGTGTTGAGCGTTTTGTAAGGTTTACCTGGTCGTCGGAGAGTTTCCTGTCGTTTAACGATACGGTTTTCACCACCACGGGAGTAAGGTATGCCGACAGCTCCTTTTTCGATTGTTTCAGTTTTCAACTCGAAGAGGGTGATCCGGCGCTGCAGCTCAGGCAACCCTACACGATGGTCATCACCCGGTCGCTGGCACAGCAGTGCTTTGGTGAAGTAAGCCCGATAGGCAGGTCGGTGAAAGTGGGTGGCCGCTACAACGTAACCATCACGGGAATAGCTGCCGATCCTCCTCCAAACAGCCACATCAGGTTCAAAGCCCTGATCAGTTTCAGCACCCTTTACCTCGACAAGGGGCTTCACATGGGTTGGGATGGAGGCAACCGTTATTACACCTGGCTCCAACTCGCCCCCCAATTCGATTGGCAACGCACACGGCAACTGCTTCCGGCACTTCTCGAACGCCACATCAACAAACAGATCAAAGATTCGGGGCTTCAGCTTACTCTTGAGTTTGAACCTATAACCGATGTGCATCTCCACTCAAAAAGCTATTCAGAGGGCAACCCATTCATGTTGAGGGTACTCACCGCCATAGCTCTGTTCATATTGTTGCTGGCCTGTTTCAATTATGCCAACCTCTCCACCGCACGTGCCATGAAACGTTTTCGTGAAACAGGAATCAGAAAAGTGGCCGGAGCTACCCATGCAGGGTTGCTCAGGTTTTACCTGGGCGAATCGGTGATGATTGCCCTGGTTGCCTGGTTCATCGCCCTTATCATGATCGAAGCCGCGCAACCCTGGTTCAACGGCATGGTGGGCAGCGACCTCGGGTTGTGGAAACCGGCTACCTGGTGGTTTGTACCTGCTTCGCTGGTGCTGGTGCTGTTCACGGCTGCCATCTCGGGATTCTATCCCGCGGTGTTTCTGGCACGCATGAAACCATCGGACGTGTTGCGCGGTGGTTTTAACCCCGGAAAGCGTCGGCTCCGGCTGGCCAACCTGCTGCTGGTGATCCAGTTTGCACTATCGTCGGCGCTCATGACCGGAACACTCGTTATTGGCCGGCAACTCGACTACGGGGTGGCCATGAACCGGGGCTTCGACATTCGCAACGTGACCGTTGTAGAACTAACCGGAGCCGCCTCGAAATCGAAATATGCAGAATTAAAGAACGCCTGCAGTCAAATTCCGGGAGTGGAGGCTGTGGCAGCCATTTCGGAGATTCCGGTGAACGGGGTTACCCAAAACGGTTACCGCCTCGAAGGGCGTCAGCAGGTTGACATCATCAACAGCATCGAAACCGATGCCGATTTCTTCAACGTGATGAAAATTCCGGTTGTGGCCGGGGTTGACTTCCCCCAGTCGTCGGACCAATATGCCGTGATGATAAACCAACAACTGGCCTTGGAAGCTGGATGGATGGACGCTGATGGCCAGCCTCTGACCGATTCAATAGGATCAAAAACAGGGGCTATAGGGCGGCAAATAGAACGCGATACCCTTCACAAAGTGATAGGCGTGGTTAGCAATTTTCATTTCGCCACACTGTACGATCCGATTAAACCCATCATCATTGCGCGGCAACCCTATACGGGCTACTTTTATTTAATGGTACGAACCCGGAGCAACCAGGGTGAAGAATGGCTTGGGCAACTCGAAAACTCATGGCGTGCACTGTTTCCCGATGAGCCCTTTGTGGCTTACCCTGCCGGATCGATGGTAGAGCAGGGTTTCCGCGACGAAAGAAGCCTGCAATCGCTGTTGCGCGTGTTTGCCGCACTCGCCCTTTTTATTGCAACACTGGGTTTGCTGGGGCTGGTTTCATACCAAACCCGACAGAGGCAACGCGACACTGGCATCAGGAGGATTCTGGGAGCTTCGGTAAGCGTGTTGCTGCTTCGCGATCTGGGCAGGTTTCTGCAACTGGTGGTGATGGCTCATGTGCTCTCGCTGCCTGTGGTTTACCTGGTGATGGAACGATGGCTCCAATCGTTTACCTTCCATATTGCTTTCCCGTGGCTGCTCACCGTTCCGGTGCTCGTCTCGCTGCTCATTACCGGATTGGCTGCCATTGTTTGGCAGGTAATCAGAACCGTGAGAGCCAATCCGGTGGAGGCTATCAGGTATGAATAACCCCGGAGAACCGGTGAACCGGCGTGGGAAAAAAGAGAAAGGGCTGCCAAAACACTGGCAGCCCTTTCTCTTTTATTTCTGAATCTCTCAGAAGGTAAACTTTACCGCACCTTGAAACTGGTTTGGCCAACGATGGCATCATCCAGATAAAGGGTCACGTTGTAAGTACCTTCGGTGAAGTCTTCCTGCAGGGGGAGCTTGTTCCAGTAGGTTTCAACCGTTACCGATTGGTTGGCGTAGCTCACATTTTCCATGATGGAGTATTGCAAGCGTTCGCCTTTGTAGAGGAAAGAGTAATCGTCGCCACGTCCTTTCATCAGCACCTTGCCGTTGGGGTCGGCAATTCTGATGTAAACGGTTTTCTTGCCAGCCTGAGCCAGCACATTTTCCGACAGGCTGAACGATACTTTGATTTTATCGATGCGGCGACCCTTGTCGGTAGGCTCTTCGCGCTTGCCTCCTCTGATTCGGATGCCGGTAGCCTGCACGTTGTAGGCCGTGATGGCCGAGCCGGCCACGATCTTTTCGCTAAGCTTCTCTTTTTCCTGCGAGAGCTGACGGCTCTTGCGCTGCTCCACCTGAATCTCCTCACGCATCTGCTCGTTCTCGGCCATCAACTGGCGGTTGAGGGTATAGAGCGAGTCCATCTGGTGAAGATAACCCTGGGTGATTTCGCGCAGGCGGTCGAGTTTTTTCTTGGTTTTGCCGTATTCCCATTTGGTGTCGAGCAATTTCTTGATTTCAACAGCATTGGCCTGAATGATGCTGTCTTTCGCCTTAAGCGAGTCGGCAAGCTGGCCATAAGCCTCTTTAATGCGGTTGTGTTCGCTCATCAGCGAGTCAACTTGTAGCTGCATCTCAATCCTTTCAGCCTCTTTAATCTCTTCAAGCTCGGCTAAATCGGATTTCACACCCATCCATTTCCAGACCATCAACACGATGATAAGTGCGGCAATGACCAACATTGCCAGCAAAACGGTTTTAATCTTGTTGTTGTTCGATTCACTCATTTTAATCGGTTTTATCGGGTTCAATAACGGTTCTTCAAGCAATTTTGTGCAAAAATATGAAAAATTGACCGGAGTTACAGCCTCGAGCTACTCCTCTGCTGGTTCAACAATTCCCTTTCAACGAAGATTGTTTGATAGGGTTGCAAAGGGAGGGAAGTTTCTTGAGTTTTTTTAATCTGTTTGGTCTATGCCCCTCCATAGCAATCCGTCTCGCCTTCGCCACTCCTCCGAATGCCATGCATATACGCTCCGAATGCCATGAGGGTACGCTCGAAGTGCCATGAGGGTACTCTGAGAATGCCATGAGGGTACGCTCGAAGTGCCATGCATATACGCTCCAAATGCCATGAGGGTACTCTCCGAATGCCATACATATACGCTCCGAATGCCATGAGGGTACTCTCCGAATGCCATACATATACGCTCCAAATGCCATGAGGGTACGCTCTGAATGCCATGAGGGTACACTCTGAATGCCATGCATATACGCTCCGTATGCCATAAGGGTACTCTCTGAATGCCATGAGGGTACACTCGAAGTGTCATGCATATACTTTCCGAATGCCATAAGGGTTCGCTCGAAGTGCTATGAGGGTACGCTCAGAATGTCATGCATATACTCCCCGTCTTTCCTTCAAATAGTTGAATCTCGCTGCCTTCGACTGCGCTCAGTCAATGGGTACAGCAAAATCTCAAATACTTAAATCTTTGATCCCGATAGCCCCGATGGCTATCGGGGGGGGATGAATCTTTAAATCCCCCTCCTAAAAGGGTTGATACTTCATATTCTCTGGTTGTTGCGAATGGATTGGATAGCCTTGTTGGGGATCGGTTTTCAACACGTTGCGGTACCAGTTTTCGGGATAGGGTGCTGTTTGCGGATGGCCTTTGGCATCTTTGATGTAGCCGTCGTTGTGCTTGGTCACCAACAGATTGCCCAATTGCTGCCAGGCAACGAGTACGCCGTTGGCAGCTTTATCGGAATAGGCGGTAAGGTGTGCGATTTGTTCCTCGGTTGATAGTTTCAAAACGGATTTCTCCAACGAATCAACTTCGGCCATGAATTTCGATTCCCATTTTTGTTGCACTGCTGCAATGTCGGGCATCATATCGCTGTAGCGAAGGTTGGAATAGTTGGACACGAAGTTGAAGGCCCACCAGGCGCACGACGGATCGTAGTGGTTAAGATCGCCGGTGGCAAAGGGTTTGGGTACGGAGGTGTTGTGCACGTAAAGCGGGACGTAGCAGGTGTACCAGGTATCGTCAACGCCCCACCACACCTTGGCACCCACTGTGGCGGGCAGCCATCCGCGCGCCTGAGCCACAAACGAGAAGGTGGTGTTGGGGGTAGAGATGGTTCGTTCCCAACTGCACAGGGTTGAGTCAACGCTCCAGCTTAGCGGCCGGTTGCGGTTGGGCGAAGCAAACGGTCCGGCTGCCATCCCGTTGCCGCTGTAATAGGGGGTTCCCTCGTAGTGATCGCGCGCCAGAGCCATCACATTGGCCACGGTGAGTTTGTGGTCGGGGGTGATGCAAAGGGGATACCTTTCGGCACCGGGAACACCCCGGTGGTAACCGTCAGAAAACTGTTGCGATGGTGCAGCTCTGCGAAAGATGCTCCACACGCGTGTTTCACAGTATTTGAGGTTTTCGGCGGTGGCGGGACAATACACGTCGTTGAACCTGAAGGGTCCGTCGGTAAGCGGGTTGTAGTATCCGCGCTCTGTGGCAAGGCTGATCACGTTTGAGGAATAGAGGCAGTTTTCGGGGTCGTGCAGGGGGAAGGTTCCAATGCGGGCTTTGTTGGCGTGGGCGGCAATCTGGCCATCGGGCACCCTCACGGCTACCCACACGGCACCTTCGTTGCCGGTTCCTGTACCGATCATTTCCAGTATCCAGGCCTCACGGGGGTCGATAATGCTAAACGATTCCCCTTCGGAGCCATAGCCGTAGGTTTCAACCAGGCTGGTCATCACCCCAATGGCTTCGCGGGCCGTGCGCGACCGTTCCAGCGCCAGGGTCATCAGGTGCCAATATTCGAGGTATTTGCTCTTGTTCCAAAGCTCTTCTCGTCCGGTGAAGGTGGTTTCGCCAATGGCCACCTGGTGTTCGTTCATCTGGAAACCCAGCACTCTGTAGGTATGCGAGGCCTGGGCAATTTTTCCCGACACACCAAACCTACTGGTGAAAGTAAGGCTGTCGCCTGGCTGGTGATCGGCTGCAGCCTGTGCGGCGAGGTGGTAGAGCCATTCGCCGTCGTTGGTGTAAACCAACATGCACGAACCATCGGCTGAAGCGCCCGCCGTTACAAGAATGTTGGTGCACGAGAGGATGGCCTTGGCGGCCATCAGAAGAACAAGAGATGAAACAGTTTTTTTCATGGCTTAAGTTTGGATTTGGTTTTAAAACAAGAGGTTTTAATCGGTGGGGGTGGCTTATCGCCAGCGGGTTTTGAGTATCATACCTGTTAGTCCGAAACCAACGGCGTAGAAAGGGTAAAGGAGTTGCAACGGCGCGAACCAAAACAGCAGGTAGCGTTGTTGCCCGGTATGGCTGCTCCAGAGAAGAAGCAGTGGCAGATCGGCGGTGGCTTTCAGAATGAAGAGAGCCGGAAGGAGGTGCCAGGTGGCGAAGCTTGTGAAGGCCGCAACAACAGCAACCACCAGTGCCAGGCTTGCCAGAGAAGTGACAGCTGCCACCGTCAGGATGGCAACATCGGTGTAGCCTCCTGCTTTCGACACCCACCTGAGGCGCTGCCTGACGAATTGGTGAAGGGTGGGCTCGGGATCGATGAAAACCACCGCTTCGTTATGAGGAACATAGCCTATAGCCCTGGAACCCATATGGCGGCGGATGTATTGCAACAGGAACATATCGTCGCCCGAGGCAAACCGTTTTTGATAACCGGCCGCTACAGCCTGCCGGTAAACATCGGTCTGAACAGCCATCGAGGCTCCGTTGGCCATCACCACGCTGCCAACGGCAGCCGAAGCCGCGGTAATGGCAGCAATGCTCTGGTATTCGACAGATTGAAGTTGTTGGAAAAGGGTGTTGCCACGGGTCATGCACACCTGTCCGAGTACCAGCCTGGTATTGGGTTTGGAAGCCCTTTGCATCAAAGCGTTGAGCCACCCGTGCGCGGGACGGCAATCGGCATCGGTAAAGGCCAGCCAGGGGGTAGTTGCATGATCCAGGGCTTCGTCGAGGGCGGCCCTTTTTCCCCTGCCAACGGGAGACACCACACGCAAATTCACCCCATGCCGCCTGGCTGCTTCCAAAGCCTTGACGGCGGTTCCGTCGGTGGAGTGGTCGTCGGCCAGAACCACCTGAATCTGGTTGCCGAAAACAGTTTGCATGGCCAGACTTTCGATCAGGGCATCAACAGCGTGTGCTTCGTTGCGGGCTGCCACCACCACCGTTACATCGAGGGGTGTTGCCCTGGCTGCAGAGGGCGCCGGAAGGTATCGCCAGAGCGCGGCCGTGAACCACCACAGCATCACAGCGTAAACCGCTAAAGGGAGCATCAACCAAAGATTCATCATGACCGGCGGAATGAGAAGATCGATTCGGGGATTTTCAACCTGTGGAGGAACACGGTTCCCACCAATGCCGGCAAAGCAATGTTGATAATCCAGAGCAGCGAAGAGGCTGCAACCACAGCCAGGGTCATGGCAGTTGTTTCGGAGGGCTGACCAGAGGTGGCATAAACCGAGAAAACTGCAACCGCCACCGAGCTTCGGATGCCCAGCTCGGCCAGAGCAAACGACGGAATGGCAGCCATAACAAACCAGATAACCCCGATTAGCATCAGAAGGTGCGGCCAGGGATACTCCACACCAAACATCAGCAACAAGAGGAGGTATTGTGAGGTAAAGACGATGTAACGAATCAGGCTCATCGATAAAATTTGCAGCAGCAGCCCACGGCGAAACCTCGAAAACACCTTCACGTAGCTCCGGATGCGCCGCCAGCGACGTGGAATGAGAGATAGAAGTAACCGTGTGAGAAACGAAACATTGAGAAAAAGCATGACGATGGCCAGGTTGGCTGCAACGGTGAGCACCACCACTGTGGATTGCAGCGATGGCGGCAGTTGGCGGGCCAACAACGAGTGCTGGGAAGCAAAAAACAACGTGGCCACCGAACCTGCCACGAGGGTGATGGAAAGTTGCGACATGCTTCCCACAAGCGTAACCAGTACAGCCCTCAGCGGACTGCTCAGGCGGATGCTGAAAACCCTTCCAAGGAACTCCCCTACCCTGTTGGGAGTAAAAACACTCACCGATACACCTGTGAGCACCGCCACCACAGCATTAGAGAGGGCAACATCCTGCACGGTGCGCATCAGACGCCTCCACTTCAGCGCTTCAACCAACCAGTTGAGAACCATCATCAAAACCACGGCAAGCAACAAAAACAAGAAATGTTGATTGGCAAAGCGTTGTTGCAAAAGGCCAAGACTCGCGGCAAGATTGTCGCGACTGGCAACCTGCCAGGCAACAAAACCCCACGAGGCCCCTGCCAACAGAAGCCTCACCGCTATATTCCTTATTTTGCTTACATTTGCCATCCCGTCAGATCGGATATAAATAGTGCAGAAAGAGCGTGTTATACTTGGAATTGACCCCGGCACCAACATCATGGGCTACGGGCTGATCAACACCACCGGCAATCGCATGGAGTTGATTACCTTGGGAGTAATCAAACTGGGAGCCTACGAAGGCCAGGCGCTAAAATTACGGAGAATATTTGAACGGGTGCTGGCACTCATCGACCAGTACCACCCCGACGAGGTGGCTCTGGAAGCCCCATTTTTTGGCAAAAATGTGCAAAGCATGCTCAAATTGGGAAGAGCACAGGGGGTGGCCATGGCTGCAGCCCTCTACCGCGACATCCCCATCGAGGAGTATTCGCCCCGCAAAATCAAACAGGCCATAACCGGCAATGGCAACGCATCCAAAGAGCAGGTGGCCATCATGCTCTCACGCATCCTCACCATCGATACCGAACCCCAATACCTTGATGCCACCGATGGCCTTGCCGCCGCCGTGTGCCACTTTTTTCAACGCGGACAAACAGCAACAGCGCCTCCTGAGTCGAAATCAAAAAAGGTGACCGGCTGGGCCAGGTTTCTTTCAGAAAACCCCGACAGAGCCCTCTGATACCCACTGCCCGCTTCAACCCGAAAACAGACGCAACGTTGATGGATTACTCTGGCGAATTGCCCGACCATTCATCGGCAGCCGGCGCCACAGTCCGCTCGCGCCTCTGCTTTATAAACTTCCTGATGAATGAAATGGAATAGAGAACCGAAAGGGCAAGACCCAAAAGGGCAATAATTGTGAGGCTAAACAAGTAGGCATCCTCAGCGGTGCCAGTGCCTGCAAAAGCCCCGTGGACCATAAACAAACTGATGATTGTAAAAAACTTTCTCATAGGATTTTTATTTGAGGGTTGTAAATATGCGCCCGATCATGGATAGCACCGGCAGATGGCAACCAGGCCGGCCAGGCCCCGAGGCTGCCCGCCTTGTGGCATTCTTCCCCGCAAACCGGCTCACACGCGCGCGAAAAGGGAGAACTTCCCGAAGCTATCATAGTCAACATCATGCCTTTAGTCAAACCACAAAGATAGTTCATTTTTAGGGAGATTGAGAAGAATTTAAAGATTCACAGCACCAGCCTTCGCCACAAACCCGCCATTGGCCTGCGGGTGAAACAACAGCTGCCATCTTGCTTTTTCTAAACACAAACCGCCTTCGTTTCAACGAAAAACCGCTCCTGAGCACTTTAAACGTTGCCACAGGATGCAAAAATGCCTTTCCAGAGTGCACAACCGTCATCCCGGGGTACAAAAAGGCCATCCTGAGAAACACATTTATCTTCCTTAGATGCAAAAATGCCATCCTGAGGTGTAAATATTCCATCCTGAGACACACATTTATCATCCTTAGATGCGAAGATGACATTCTGAAGTGCAAAAAGGCCATCCTGAGGTGCAAATATTCCACCCTGAGATACACATTCATCATCCTTAGGTGCAAAAATGCCATCCTGAGGTGTAAATATTCCATCCTGAGATACACATTCATCATCCTTAGGTGCAAAAATGCCATCCTGAGGTGTAAATATTCCATCCTGAGATACACATTTATCATCCTTAGATGCAAAGATGGCATTCTGAGATACCCATTCATCACCCACACATGCACAGGTACCGTCACGAAGTGCGAGGGAGCCATCACGGGGTGCACGGATGCCATTCCCGCCAAAAATGCTTCAAACCACAACAACAACCTGAGGCAATTACCCAATTGCGGGAAGCAAAGCAACCGATAAGGAGTAATGTTCGGGGAGAAGAAGCCTTCAGCCAGCCATCACGAGCACTTTCACATCCATAGAGCCCATCTAGGGCTATTTTCTTACTTTTGCCAGCAAAATTTAGGATGAATGACACACACCGCCGCGCAAATCCGACACGAAGTTGAGGAGGCCATTCGCGCTCTCCCGCTCCAATCCAACCCACCCTTGCTCTACGAGCCCATCAGGTACGCCATGTCGCAGGGAGGTAAACGGTTGCGTCCCACGCTGCTCATCATGGCTGCCGAGATGTACGGTGCATCCCTTCACCAGGCCATCTGGCCGGCCATCGGGCTGGAGGTGTTTCACAATTTCACGCTGGTTCACGACGACATCATGGACCAATCGCCCATCCGTCGTGGCATGGAAACCGTTTACAAGAAATGGAGCCCCAACGTGGCCATCCTGTCGGGCGACACCATGTTTGCCCTGGCCTACGACCTCCTCCTGCGGTGCCAATCGCCTCATCTGCGCGACATTCTCCACCTGTTCAACCGCACAGCCATCGAAGTGTGCGAAGGGCAACAACTCGACATGGACTTCGAGAGCCAAGCCGAGGTAACCATTTCAGAATACATGGAAATGATACGGCTGAAAACCGCTGTGCTGCTGGCAGCCAGCCTCAAAACCGGAGCCCTGGTGGCCGGCACCTCCCCCGATGAAGCCAACCGCATCTACAATTTTGGAATCAACATCGGACTGGCCTTTCAACTTATGGACGATTTGCTTGATGTCTATTCCGACGAAGCCCTTTTCGGGAAAAAGACCGGCAACGACATTCTCACCAATAAAAAAACATTTCTCTACCTCAAAGCCTTTGAACTGGCCGGCGACGACATGAAGGCAACCCTTAAAAAGGCCTTTACCCTAACCGATCCGGTGTTAAAAATAGAAACAGTTACAGCCCTCTACGACCAGTTAGGGGTAAAAGAAGCCACTTTGAGCGAAATCAGGCGACTGCACGATACCGTGGAACCCTTCTTCAGCACGTTGCCACAAGGTGTTGAATCGTCGGAGGAGCTGCACCAACTCACACTGGGTTTGGTGGCCAGGCAGTTTTAGCAATCAGGCTGCATGGCTAAGCCTCAACGGCTCATCCAACCTGCAAATAAAACCCATTCTTTCAGCCATTTCAGCGGGATTGACAACAATCCCGAAAAGCAACCAGCATTTTGTTCCGGGTTAAAAAGTGTTAAGTTTTAACCGGCAGTGAACAACCGTGTCCAAAATTTTATTTTTTTTGCACCAAAAACTGATAAACTCATGGATATCAAAGTTACTAATCTGACGAAAAGGTACGGCACCCAGGTGGCCGTAGATAACATCTCGTTCGAGGTGAAAACGGGTGAAGTACTGGGTTTTCTGGGGCCAAACGGTGCCGGGAAATCCACCACGATGAAAGCCATCACCACCTACCTTGATCCCGATGCGGGCGAAGTGTTCATTGGCAGTTTTTCGGCACGCCGGCACGCCGATGAAGTGAGGCGCCACATCGGCTATCTGCCCGAAAACAATCCGCTCTACACCGACATGCCGGTGATCGACTACCTGCGGTTTGTAGCCCAACTTCAAGGAGTGCCAACCCCGGTGATCGCGGAACGACTTCTGGAGATGATACGCATATGCGGACTGGAAGGGGAAAAGCACAAACGTATTAACGAGCTCTCAAAAGGGTACAAACAACGCGTGGGATTGGCCCAGGCACTGATTCACAATCCCGATGTGCTGATTCTCGACGAGCCCACCACAGGACTCGACCCCAATCAAATAGCCGAAATCCGCGATTTGATCAGGCGAATTGGTCGCGAAAAAACCGTGTTGCTCAGCTCGCACATCCTGGCCGAGGTGGAAGCCACCTGCGACCGCATCCTGATTATCAACAAAGGACGCATCGTAGCCGACGGAACAGCAGCCGATCTTCGCCGTCGCTCAACCGGTCACGATGTGGTGAGGGTGTGCATCGAAGACGCACCAGCAAACGAAGTATTTACCGCCCTGCAGGCACTCGAAACCGTTGCCGTGGTTGACTTCAGCCGCGACAAGGCAGCCTGCCTCGAGGTACAAAGCAAACCCGGTACCACCTCGCGTCGCGAAATCTTCTCACTATGCACAGCCAACAACTGGGTGCTTACAGAGATGACCCCCCTTGAAACCAAACTTGAAGACATCTTCAGAGAACTCACCTTGCAATAATAACCGAAAAAACTGTAACGCAATGAACAAAATCATGATTATTGCCCGTCGCGAACTCAATTCCTTCTTCGAGTCGCTCATGGCCTATATTCTATTGATAGCACTTTTGGGGTTCAGCGGATTCTTCACATGGATCTATTTCGCTGATATTTTCTTTGTAAACCAGGCCAGTTTGCAGAGCTTCTTCGGTATAGCCTACTGGACCCTGTTTTTCGTGATACCGGCGCTTACCATGCGGTCGCTTGCCGAAGAGTTCCGACTGGGAACCATTGAATTGCTGCTCACCAAACCACTCAACGAATGGCATATAGTTGCAGGCAAATTCCTGGCAATCCTCTTTCTGGTACTCATAGCACTTGCCTTTACCCTTCCCTATTACCTCACCGTAGCCAACCTGGGTCCCATCGATCACGGTTCGGTAATCGTGGGCTACCTGGGGCTTATCTTCATGTCGGCCACCTACATCAGCATCGGTCTGTTTGCCAGCAGCATCTCCAACAACCAGATTGTGGCCTTTCTGCTGTCGCTCTTCATCGGGATCTTTTTCCACTGGCTGTTTGCCATGGTTGGCGGAAGCCTTCAGGGAACCCCCGGGGCTGTGATA
>JAQVCV010000131.1 GCA_028689615.1 Bacteroidales bacterium
CAGGTCGGTGGGCGCTTCGGCTCCACAACTGTATACTTGACCTTCCATATCGGCTATCCAAGCGATATTTTCCGACATGTAATTGGAAAAACGCGGAAATTCGCCATTCATGATAACAGGATAGGCGTAATGATTTTCAACGGCAAGGCCTAAGCCTGAACGTATACCGTCATTGTATACACGGTTGGCGATCAGGATGTACACTTTTAATGATTCCATATCCGTATCTCCTTACATGACGATATACTTGGCGCATTCGTCGAGAATGGCACCATGGAAAGCCTGGGTCCGCATCTGTTTGTCGGTCAGTCCGCGGGGAACATCACTGACATTGTCGTAGCCTTCACAAATGTAACTGTCAGCACAAATAGCTACATCTTCCACGGCACAGAGCTGAGTCAGTTCGTAAAAAAGAGGACTTTTAGTCAGATGAACGGATTTATATGTAAAGAAAACCATGACTTTTTTCCCAGCACGAACCGCAGCCTTGGTCAGGCCAAGGATATGACGCATATGCTGAGGAGAAGTAACAAAAATTCCGAGTTTGTTCGGATCAGCAGCCATGAGCTTTTTCCTCCTTTAGACAGGACAGTATCGGATAATCATCCTTTTTTAACAAAAAAGCTAATATACCCAGTCTCTTCCTTCTCGCCCAGGTATTCATGACCAGCCCGCTCACACCAACCAGGAATATCGTTCCGAGAACCGGGATCCGTGCCCTGGATATGGAGAATCTGGCCGGAACTGATTTTACCGATTTCTTTTTTGGTGCGGAGAAGCGGCATTGGGCAGCTCAAACCTCGCGCATCCAAAACAGCGGCAACTTCCAGACCTTCAGGTGCAGCTTTTACGTCACTCATAGTGTGTTCTCCTTAAAAAAATGCTTGTTTGAAAGGCCTTTTATACATGAAAAAAAGACGATTTAGTTTATAGATTAAACCTTTTCTTGTCAAGATAGAAACAAAAATTGAACGAGTCTTCAGAAATGAGTGGTGAATCATTCGTTATTTCTAGTAAAAACAAAAAATTAGAGCCAAATTTTCCTGGATGATGCCTGTTGTTGACAAATACTGACCACGCAGGTATTTTTGCATGATTCGAGTATAATCTGCCTGATTTTAGGAAGTTTGAGTAGGTATTCTCATCAATTAGGGACAAGGAGGCTGAACAAGAATGGAAGACATCAAGGTTTTATGGCAAAAGATTAGACAGTTGTACAAGGTGCTCTGTCAGGAGGAGTGGAATGCTACCGTAACCGGTATCATTGTCGCCTTGCTGAGCGTCCTTATCATGGCTTGGTGGCGTCCTTGGGGTGCCGTTGGTGCGGTCCGTAACTGGGGTGATTGGATTCTCATGTATGCCGGTCTTTATGACAGCGAAATGGCTGAAGACCTCACCAAATCAATCTTGTACAATACCGGTTCGGTGATTGGGTTGGGATTTATCGGCGGAGCCTTTATTTCCGCGTGCCTGGGGGGGCAGTTTGCTTTCCGATTCCCGCCGGTCCGTGAATACATCAAAGCCGTTATTGCCGGTATATTGATGGGTATTGGCGCTGCTCTGGCCGGTGGTTGTAACATCGGAGGGATGTACAATGCCATCGGTAATCTGGCTGCCAACGGTTTTGCCATGTGGGTCGGTTTGGTTCCCGGTGTTATTTTTGGTCTGTGGCTGCTGTACAAGGAGATGGAACATATCAGTTGGGGCAGCGGTGGATCCTGGACCCTTGAGATTCCCTATTTCATTCAATGGATTTTCGGAATTGCCGCTGTCGTCGGTCTGATTTGGGCGGCAGTCTATTATGCAAATTTCGATGGGGATGATTACACCGACTACATCAATTCTCTGCCCGCCATCGTTGTCATTGCCGCTGGACTCGGTTACGCCATGCAGCGCGGTCGCTGGTGCATGGTCCAGGGTTTTCGTGAACCGCACATGACCGGTGACTGCAAGATGGCCAAATCCGTGGCATTATCCATTCTGATTGTTGCCATTGGTGCCGCTGTTTTGAAATACGGTGTACCTGTCCGTTTGGATGGTGAGCCTATTCTGGATCCGATGAATTATGTCCGTGGCACCTTTGGTTGGGGTGGTGTTGTCGGTGGCTTTATTTTTGGTGTGGGTGCCATGCTTGCCGGTGGTTGTGGTTCCGGTACCCTGTGGCGTGTCGGTGAAGGACAGATCAAATTGTGGCTCGTTGTGCCCTTTTTCGGCATTTCAAACTCCTTGATGCTTACCTGGTTCAATACATACAAATTTGAGGCCAAAGGGTATCTGGGCAGTTTTGTGTATCTTCCCGATGTCATGGGATACGGTTATACCCTGGCCCTGATCACTGGTTGCATGGCCCTGTGGTATCTGGTCGTGACCTGGAACGAGGATACCAACAAGTTGTTGCTGCCGATGTAAGGTAAAAACACAGCAGGCAGGAGAAAAAGGGCGGCACCCCATGGGGATGCCGCCCTTTTGTTTTAGGTAGCTGGATAATGAAAACAAAAGGATGACCGATTCAAATTCATATACTGCGCAACGAACGGCCCTGCGTTTCCGGATACTTGGCCTGCGCAACCAACTGTCCCGGGAAAATCGGGAGACAATGAATGAGGGCTTGCTTGAACGTGTCCTTTCCTTGTCGTTGATCCGGCAAAAAAACAGATATTTTGTCTATTGCAACTATCAAAGTGAGGTCGCAACCAGGGGGTTGATCGATCACCTGCTCAGAGCAGGTAAGATTGTCAGCGTTCCACTCGCCGATCCTTCCACGGCAACCATGCAGGCTGTGGTCATTTTCAATCCGGATTCCGAACTGGTTCCCGGGTACAAAGGCATTTCCGAACCCAATCCAATCC
>JAQVCV010000132.1 GCA_028689615.1 Bacteroidales bacterium
GGGAGAAGAAACGCGACCCGGATGCGCACCAGACGAAGAAAGGCCATACGTGGTACTTCGGCTATAAGGCGCATATCGGCGTGGACAGGGAAACCGGGCTTGTTCATCACGTGGAAGTAACGGGTGCCAACGTGCATGACGTGACCGTCGTTCCTGCGTTATTAACCGGCGATGAAATGGAAGTATACGGAGATAGCGGATACTTGGGAGCCGACAAACGCGAGAACGCCATCACCCGCAACACAAGCGGAAAGGCCATCCGATACCGGATCAACCGTAGCCCCTCTCAGAGTAAGAACTGTACCCTTTGCTCTCGTGGTCAAATACGGCGCAGGGAGCGCGAAAAATCGTCCGTTCGTGCAAAGGTCGAGCATGTCTTTGGTGTCGTGAAGAACCTGTTCCACTTCCGCAAGACTCGATTCAAAGGTCGACAAAAACAGGCGTCCCAACTGAATATACTCTTTGCTCTGGCAAACCTTTATCTGGCTGACAAGCACGGCTTGCTGGCCTGATTGGGGTTCACCACCGAGCAAAAACGGGAACGGGCTGCATCGCTTTGACTTCTCTGCCTAGTCTGTAAATCCATAAAGGCCATTATGCGGCGTTTCCTTAACACCTCTATTGACAGCTACGCCAACCCACCTGATGCTGTGAAGGTCAGAACGAAATGGGTTGTGAATGTGGGAACCTTTACTTCTCTCGGAATTGTTTTAGCTTATGTGCTGGAATTTTTCTCGTTATGGAAATCGGGAATTTCCTCAACACCCTGACGAATACCGCTTACCGCATTTTGATGGATACCGTACCGTACCGTACTGTACGTAACAGCGATGCGGTTATAACCGGAGTCATCAGCGGTATCTTAATCGTCGAATTCGGGGTGGTTTCCCTGTTAAACCGGATGATATCGCTGTGGACAATGGCCCTGAGTTTTTCCAAGGGCTTGGATACATGGGCCTATTCAACCATGCTCTTCTGGATTCCTCGCAACCTAGGACTCCTACAAACAATGCAGCGATCGAATCCATCAACAGCAGCCTTCGGGAAGAGTGCCTGAACACAAACTGGTTCATGTCTCTGGACGATGCGAAGGAAAAGCTGGGAAGACGGCGAAATGATTATAATTAGTACCATCCGCACAGCGCACTAGCAAACCTTCCGCCAGCCGAATTTGCAGGAAACCATGCAGATTTTGGGCCATAATCAACCTCGGTTTTCTCATTGAAATTGGACCATTTTTCGGGGGACACCCACAACAGGGATTCAAACGGTTCCCCCGGCGGATATTCCGACGGTAGGGTAACCGGCGTTTTGGGTCATTTTTTACCGGCGTTTTTCGGTCATTTTATACCGGCGTTGGCATACGGCAATTTCTCCGTCAGGGTACGGCTGAAAGTCCGTCCAGTGTTGGCTCGAGGAACGTAATTTACATCTTTACTGTACAATGAGACGTTTACATTATTCCTCAATAAAACATGAAATGAGAGTAACAACGTGGTTCTTAACGAATTTCTCCAAACAGATACAAACGGCGACTTCATCATTATCAAGATTAATGATAAAATGACTTTTGAATCCATAAAAAATGGAAACTATTGGTTTCGGCACCCGGCTTTTTTCAACCATCAGCAAAATTGCTATAATGATCATTCAAGAGGCGATGCGAACGATAGTAAATTTGCAAGCATAGAATCTAGCGTCATCGTTGAAAGCTTAATGACATTAATTGTAGCAGTCGCATTGTGGGTATAATCTGAAATCTAAGGGAATGCTTGGAAGCACTACATCAACCCGGCACTGGAAATGGGTCTCATCGCCATGAGCATCCCGAACAAGCCGATGAGCCGAAACCAGACATATGTATTGCTTTGTTGATTCCTTATTTGTTGAATAACATTATTAGTTGCCTGAAATGTACAGACTTTAAGCCAAGTCAATCCCCAAATGAAAAACCAGAGCCATTCTGCAACATGTGGAATGGCTCTGGTTTTTCATTTAGGGCTTGCTCAACAACCGCGAATTCACGCCACGCAGCTAACTTGCCACCTACGGGAAAAGCAATTCCAGTCTGCAAGCAGCCAATGAAAAAGTGCTAAAGCAAGGGTCCGAACCCTGCCGTCCAAATTCAAGAGCAGAAACTGCATGGCAATCACAGACTCCGCCTTGCAGCGAAGCTTTGCCATGATTCTGCCAAGCCCGTAGCGGCGTTTACCGATGCCAAACGGGCTCTCGATACCGTTGCGGGCTGCGTTGTCGGAACGGGCGGTTTTTCGGTCGGCTTGCGCGCTTGGTCCGGGACGCCCCAGGTGGGGGTCGGAGAGGCGAACGCCGTGTTCCTTGCAGAAAGCCAGATTCGTTCGATTGCGATAAATCTTGTCGGCCAACACGGCCTCTGGATAGCAGCCATACCGCTGTCGGTACCGCTCCATGGTTGGAATCAGCTCCGTTCCCTCGTTGAAGCTGTTCCAGTTCAAGGTTTCGATTCGGAAACAGTCGCCGACGCGACTGATAGCCACCTTCGCACCGAATTCCACATGCTCAAGGCGATCTTTGCGCAGGAAAACCAGGCGGCCTGTTTACGCAAAGCACAGGAAGTGGCAGAGTTTCTGCGGAAAACCAAGCTCGGAGGTGCCGTAAAAACGCTTGAAGAAGGCATCGTCGAAACGCTGACCTATACGAATTACCCTTCGCAACATTGGCTGCGCATACGTACCAACAACGGGATCGAGCGGATCAACCGTGAGATCAGGCGGCCACCCATGCAGTGGGCTGCTTCCCGGACGGCAACAGCGCGCTGATGCTGGTATGTGCAAGGCTCAGGCACATTTCATCCTCTGCGTGG
>JAQVCV010000086.1 GCA_028689615.1 Bacteroidales bacterium
AACCACGTTCTTACGTCTCATTCCAATTAACACCACGATCGTACGTCTCATTCCAATTAAACCATGATCGTACGTCTCATTCCAATTAAACCACGATCGTACGTCTCATTCCAATTAAACCACGATCGTACGTCTCATTCCACTCAGAAGAAGCGGGATTAGGTGGCGGTTGTGGGGAGAAGGCGGGTTTGAACCCAATCCAACACAATTTTCGTGAAACCTCATTAGTTACAGACAAATAAGAATCGAACCATCAGATTATTCGTTAGTTTGATTTTGTTTTAACAAGGATTTATTGAAGCAGCCAAACCAAACAAACAAAGTGTAAATTTGCAACGGATGATCAAAAGATTGATATATACCATAATTGCCTTGATGACTGTTGCTTTGCTCGGTTTGATGGTCATACAGGCCTACTGGATCAGGAATGCTTTCAGGCTTAAAGAGGCTGAGTTTTCACGGTCGGTTGAGGCTACTCTGTCGGAGGTGGTGGTTAGCATCGAGAAGCTTGATGCAGCCATGAGGTTGCGTCAGTACAAAGAGGGTGCAGTGTTGTACAGGAAGATTGATTCGCTGAACTTTTTAATCGACAAGCGGATTGGTCAACTTGCCGAGAAACATCCCGAGCTTAAAGCCTCCCGAAAGAATTCTGGGGATACTTTGGGCCCCGATCTTTATCAATTTGACAATGGTTGGCGCACGATCAGGCGCAACGACACCATGGAGGTGCGTTACGATTCGGCTGTAGGACAACAGGTTACAAAATCGGCGTCGGGTTTCGATCCTCAGACAGACAACCGGCTCAGGCGTCTTTACCGCCAGAGGGGCAGGGTAATGGACGAATTGGTACGTAGGTCGTTTATAATGAACGATGTTTTTCACAGCTTTATGGACAACAACACCCTGAAGCCTATCGAAGAGAGGCTTAAAACCAGCCTGATTGACTCTTTGTTACGTCAGCAGCTCGAAAGCAGGGGGATCAATACGCAGTTTGAGTTCGGTGTTTATATCCCGTCGCGAAACATCCTCACTTTGCAACGAACGGGGCAGTATCCCTCTGAACTGCTTACCAGAGGATTTCCCGTGCGGTTGTTTCCCGGCAACAAATCGTCGGCTCCATCTTACCTTTTACTCTATTTCCCGAACGAAATCACCTTTGTAATCAGTCAGATAGGTTGGCTGTTGTTGTTGTCGGGATTGCTCATCGTGGTTATTATTTACGCCTTTGGCTACACAATCCTCTCGATAATCAGGCAGAAACGGATTCAGGACATGAAGACCGATTTTATAAACAACATGACTCACGAATTTAAGACACCGGTTTCGACCATTGCACTTGCTTGTGAAGCTCTGTGCGATAAAGAGCTTGTGAAGTCGGAGGAGATGTTTAATGCCTATATTAATATCATCAGTGAAGAAAACCAAAGGCTTGGCAAGATGGCCGAGAAGGTACTCGAGGCCGCATCGCTTGAGAAGGGGAAATTGAGGATGAAACAGGAAAATCTTAACCTGCACGACCTTATCAACGATGTGGTTCGGAAAATCTCCATCCAGGTCACATCTCGCGAAGGAACCATGGTGACCAGTCTCGACAGCAGCCACGACCGTGTGGTGGGCGACAGGCTGCACCTCACCAACATGATTTACAACCTGATTGACAATGCCATAAAATATTCGCCCGATTCACCGGTTATCGATGTTTCTACAACCCACCTGGAAGGTTTCATCAGGTTATCGGTTCGCGATCAGGGTATTGGTATCAGTAAACGAAATCAGAAGAAGATTTTCGACAAACTGTACAGAGTACCCACGGGCGATCTTCACGATGTAAAGGGTTATGGATTAGGGCTTAGTTATGTTCGGGCCATAGTTGAGAATCACGGAGGAACGATCACTGTAAACAGCGAACTGCATCATGGATCGGAATTCGTTGTAAATTTGCCTGTTGTTGACGGCAAACCATCATCATAATACTTTTAAAATATGAATTACATCGAGCGATTAAGAGTGCTTTTGGCCGAGGATGATAAAAACCTGGGCACTTTGTTGAAGACCTATCTGGAGTCGAAGGGTTATGAGGTTACCCTTTGTGTTAACGGGAAAGAAGCTCTCCAAATGTTTAAAAGGAGGTTATTCGAGTTTGCCATTCTTGATGTGATGATGCCCCAACTCGACGGTTTTTCATTGGCACAGATGATCAGGGAAAAGAGCAAGATGCCCATTATTTTCCTCACCGCGCGAAATATGCAGGACGATATAATCAGAGGATTCAACATCGGTGCCGACGATTACATCACCAAGCCGTTCAGTATGGAAGAGCTGATGATGCGAATACAGGCAATTCTCCGTCGCGCCGATATTCAACAGCGTGTTGACAGCGATATGGCTGTGTTCTACATTGGCAAATACGAGTTTGACGTTAATGCCCAGGTCTTAAAAATATACAACGAAGAACAGCGCCTTACCTCTAAAGAATCGATGCTGCTGAAAATGCTGTGCGACAATGAAAACGAAGTGGTTGACCGCACAGAAGCTTTGCTGAAAATCTGGAAAGAAGACAACTACTTCAATGCCCGAAGCATGGATGTTTACATCACCAAATTAAGAAAATATTTCAGACACGATCCCAGCGTGAGGCTCCTCAACGTGCACGGTGTGGGGTTTAAACTTGTGACCCAACAAATATAGCATACGGGGCGATGCCCTCTGAAACTAAAAAGCCTGTAAGGATTGCATGTCCATACAGGCTTTTTTTATTTACAGATCAGTATCCCGCATCAGAAAAATACCGCATAAATTGTGTACGTTCATACACCACGGGCTGTTTGATGTTGGTTTGTGCAGCGTTGCCTCTGAACTGCCCGATGGAGGTATAGCCCCTGCGCTTCATCCACGATGCCAGGGTTTGGTTCATCTGGGTTATCACCCCTGGCCCCTCTTTGTAAACAGCCGAAACCACCTGCGTGACTTGCGCGCCAACCAGCAGGTTTTTTATTACCGTTTCGCCATCAAAGATACCTCTGGAGGCTGCCAATTCGATGTTCACTTTTTTATAGAGAATCCCTATCCAGCGCAAAGCCATGGTGTTGAGCTCACGGGTGCTGAACACATCGCCGGGAATCACCTTTTCGGTTTCAATATCCACATCGGGCGACCAAAACTTGTTGAAAAGCACCACCGAGCGTGCTCCTGTATCGGACAGACGGTGAATGAAATTTGCCAATCCCGAAAAATGGTAACTTATTTTGATCGAGAAAGGGATCGTGATTACCTGCCTGATGTGGGCGATGATGTCGAAATAGAGAGCCTCTTTGGCTTCACCGTTTTGCTGAATATCGGCCGGCAAGAGAAACAGGTTAACCTCCAGAGCGTCGGCACCGGCATTCTCGATGGTCTTGGCAAACGAAACCCATTCATCGCTCGTGGCGCAGTTGATGCTGGCAATCACCGGGATGGTAAGTTTCGATTTCAGCTCTTTGATCATGTTGATGTATTGCGTGAGGTTGTGCTTGCGCGAAAAATAGAGGGCATAGCTCTCCTGATCGCTGAAGGCACCGTGCATGTTGTTGACGCGCTGTGCATCCACGTCGTGCATGATTTGCTCCTCGAACAACGATTTCAGCACGATGGCACCGGCGCCTGCTTCTTCCAGAGCGATGGCCATCTCGGTATTCTCGGAGAGCGAAGAGCTCCCCACGATAACCGGACTCTTGATAGGGAGTCCCATGTAGGTGGTTGATAAATCCATGGTTATCTGTTTTTAAATGGTTTTTAAATGCTTGTTAAATACTGGTCAATCCCCTTGGCTGCGGTATGACCGTTGGCAATACCGTGAATCACATCGGGGCCCTGGATGATGTCGCCACCCACGAAGAGCCAGGGTACCGACGACTGGAATTGGGCGTTGACCACGATGCGTCCGCGTGGATCGAAGGTGAGCTGATCTTTGACGTTGCCTTCTAAATAGCTGATGTCCATGCCTTGTCCGATAGATTCAACAACCATGTCGGCCTCGAAGAAATTGGCTACATCCATGTTGCATTGGGGGTTGAATTTGCCGGTGGAATCGAACAGCGACATGCATTGCACTACATGCAGCCCCTTGAGAGCCCCGTCAACAATTTCTATTTTTTGAGGAGCCCAGCCAGGGTTCACGGTGGCGCCCTCTTCGCGCGCTTCCACCACCTCTTCGCGGTCGGCAGGCATCTTCTCTTCGGTTTCGAGGCTCGTAGTGATGATTTGAACCTTCCCGTATTTCTGGCGTTGCAACCTGGCCAGCGACCGTGTGATGTCCATTGCCACGTTGCCGCCGCCGATCACCACAATCTTTTCTGCCACGTGAATCTCTTCTCCAAGAGTGATTTTGCGAAGCAATTCTATTGATTGGTAAACATGAGGGTGGTTGGTTCCCTCGATGCGTGTGGAGCGGCCCTGATGCAGCCCTGTTCCGGCAAACACCGCATCGTATTGACTGTGCAATTGCTCGAGGCTGATGTCGGTTCCAACGCGGGTGTTGTAGCGGATGGCTACTCCCAGCGACAGGATGTAGTTGATGTCTTTATCGAGTTGGTCGTAGGGGAGGCGGTACTCTGGGATGCCATAGCGCATCATCCCTCCGGCTTCGGGCAGGGCCTCGAAAATGGTTACGCTGTAGCCCATCAGAGCCAGGTAATGGGCTGCCGAGAGGCCTGCGGGCCCCGCTCCCACCACGGCAACATTCTTTCCGTTGGGTTCGATGTTGCCGGTATTCAGAATCTCCTTGTATTTTTCTGAAGGGTTTTGGTCGGCAATGTAGCGTTTGAGCCACCTGATGGAGAGCGGTTCGCCGCGATGCCCTATAGAACAAACGGTTTCGCATTTGTGTGTGCAGATTCGCCCGCAGATTTCGGGCAGCGGGTTGGTGTCGTAAAGCACGCGCAAACCCTCCTCCAAATCGTCGTTGCGAATGGCTTTGATATATTGGGGAATTCCCATATGTGCTGGGCAGGTAGCGGTGCAGATACCACATTCCACGCAGCGGTCGGCTTCGGACATGGCTTGCTCTTTCGAGAACCCCTTTACCATCTCCACAAAAGAGTCGTGGCGCTCTTCGGGGTGCAAATGGGGCGGAGCAACGCGGTTGAGCGGGTAAAACTCATAATCACCTTCGGGCTTTTTCCAACCGAGGGGTTCGTTTTGCCAGGGTTTTTCATCAACACCGGGTGTGAAACGGTAGTCGTCGGAGTCTTCGCTTACCCAGATGTAAGCGTTGGAGAGGGAGAGCGATCCTGTGGTGCACACGTCAACGCACAGTGCGCACCAGCAGCATCTTCCGTAATCAACACGAGGGCGCAGACCGCTGTCGCCGTCTTTGGTTTTGATGCCTTCAACCGGCACCAAATCAATGGCGGCATTTTCGCAGATGGTTTCGCAGGTTCCGCAGCCTATGCAAGCGCTGATGTCGTTTTTGTGAAATCCGCGGTAACGGGGTGCTCCCGGGCGGTCGTTCACCGGGTCTTTCAAGGCCACTGGTTCGTTGAACACTTTGCGCCAGCCCGAGAAGGGTGATAATATGTCTTTCAGTATCATTTTTCTATTATTTTTGGTTTATCGCTCAATTTCGGGCGGACAGGTTGCAAGCGATACCATGATGGCCGAAACATCGGAGATGTTGGCTCCAACCAGCAGTTTTTCCAACACCGATATGGCGTGGGTGTAGCTGGGGCCACGCAGGTTGATTCGGCGCGGGTATTCGGTGCCGTCAGCCACCATGTAGAAGCCGTATTCACCGCGGCTCGACTCGCAGCGCACGTAGGTTTCGCCACGCGGTATTTTCCAGTGCAACACATTGGGCGTGGGTGCTTTGATGTCGCCTTTTTCGGGCATTTTAGCCATGATTTGACGCAACAAATCCACGGTGGTTTCCAGATCAAGCCGCCGCACCATGAAGCGCGAGAATACATCGGAATCGGTGGTTGTGTTGTAGTCGAAATCGAGTTGGTTGTAGTAGAGGTAAGGGTAGTCTTTTCGTACATCGCGTTTTACGCCTGCCGCTCTGGCCACGGGTCCCGTGATGCCATATTGGTCAACCCAATCACGTGGTATCACGGCAGTGCCAACGGTTCTTTTCTTGAACACGTAGTTGTTGAAAATCAGACGGTCAACATCGTTGATGTAGTCGTCAATTTTCGACAGGTTCTCTTCGAGGCGGTCCTTGAAACCGTCGGGCAGCAGGCCGCGAACGCCGCCAGGCAGTATGTACATGTGGTAGATGCGGGCTCCGGTCAGTTCTTCCATCCTATCGAGTATAAGCTCCCGATGGTACATTCCCCACTGCATGGCGAGTCCCGATCCCATGGTTCCGGCTTGTCCGGGCACCATGCGCAGGAGCACCTGAAGGCGGGCCATTTCCAGCACCAGCATCCTAAGCCAGTTGGCCATCTCGGGCACCTCGATGTTGCCCAGTTCTTCGGTTCCGCGGGCCAGGTTGTACTCGTTGGTGTCGGGCTCGGGAACGCACATACGCACACAGGTTGGGAAGCACTGGATGTAGCGGCGGCGCTCGAAAAGTTTCTCGAAGCCGCGATGCAGGTATCCCACGTGGGTTTTCGACTCCACCACCTCGTCGCCGTCGATGGTGAGCTCGAGCGACATGTTGCCGGTGATGCCAGGGTGGTTGGGCCCTTGCCACATTTTCAGATACTTGTGCGACGACAGGTCAACGGGTTCAGCCTCGTTGGTCGCGCGGTGAGCAATAGAATCTTTTTGAGGCCCGAAAGGGTGAGATACTTTTTTATTCATCGGGATAAAGTTTTTGTTTCATGTATTGTGCCGGGTCGTTGGTTTCGCGACCAGGGCGCGGGAAGTAAGTCTCTTCGGCATATTTTTTCGTGTCGAACTCACGACGCATCGGCGGGATATCGTCCCACCCTTCGAGCAGGAAAGGCTCGTCAACGCGCGGACTTCCCGGAAAATCAATTCCGAACATCTCCTTCAACTCGCGCTGAAATGTTGCAGCATGTCCCCATAAATGGTGGATGGATTGCATGGATGTGTTGTCGCGCTCAATAAAAATGCGTACTCCCAGATCGGTTTTCGTCGCCGGATTGTTCAGCAGGTAGGTGAGCTGAAATTTCCCGTCTTCAATCCAGTCAACCGCCGTGAGGAGGGTGAGAATGGTGAATCCTTCGTTATCGCGAAGATGGGTGATGCAGGCCACAAGTTTATTGGCATCAACAGTACAGAAATATTGGTCGGGTTTGCGCGGGCTCTCGGCTGTGAGGCCAAAGCTGTCCTCGAGTCTTTTGAATAATTGATTCATTTCCTTCGGGTTTTACCAGTTATAATCGGGCATGTTCCAGTCTTTAATAATCTTTTTCTGGTTGGATTTGTACCAGTCGAAGTTGCGGGCATATTCGTTGGCTCCCTCGGCGCGCCCCTCCTTGATTCGTTTCTTCAACTGGTCGAACCCGGCCAGGATGGCCTCGGGGCGGGGCATACAGCCGGCGATGTAGATATCAACCGGCAGGTAGTGGTCGAGCCGGTTGATGGTGTTGTAGCTGTCCCAGTACATCCCCCCGTTGATGGTGCAGCTGCCCAGGGCAATCACGAATTTGGGGTTTTGCATCTGCTCGTAGGAGCGGATGGCCCTTTTGAGGGTTTTCACGGCAAGGTAGCCCGAAATGATGAGCACCGACGACTGGCGGGGGGTTGGGCGCATGGCCACCCCATAGCGGAACGCGTCGAAGCGGGGTGAGAGCAGCGGTGGAATCTCGATGCTGCCGCACCCTGTGCCAAAGCCCAGCACCCACAACGATTCGGCCCGCGCCCAGTTCATGAATTTTTCTATTATTTTATTGTTGGCCGGTTCGTGCACCTTGGGCCGCTCGCTGCAAAAGTAATCGTTGAGCGGATCAATGTGAATCTCTTCACCATCAGGTCCTATAACGGTACGGGGCATGTTTTCCGGAGCCAGGAATTTCTGGTGCGTTTTTTCCGGGTTATGATCGTGAGTATTGTTCATGATAATCTGTTTTTTTTTAGAGCAGGAAAATGACTATGGCTAAAATCCCGATGAGCGTGGGGAGCTTGAGCAGCCAACTGATTGACTGGTCAACCCTGAAACGGGGAAATACCATCCCCACGAAAACCGACCAGAAATAGATGAAAAACGATTTCAGGATCAGTTCTATCCAGTTGGTGGCTCCGCCAAAGAACAGGTTCATCCACAGCACGGCTTCGATCACGTGAAGGATGGCCCTGTTGGTTTGCAAAACACCCAGGAAGGTGCCATGGTATTCGGTTGGCGGGCCAATGGGGTTTTCCTGAGGCGCCATCACCACGTTGAAAGGGGCGTGCCCCATGGCTCCCAGAAAGGAGATCATGGCAGCTAGGGTGGCCAGCGGGTTGGTTACCAAAGTCCAGTTTTGGATGCCTCCCTGTTGGGCAGCTACAATTTCGGTGATCGACAGGGTTTTGTATTGAATGGCAATAGAGATGATGGCAAGCGTGAGGGGCAGTTCAATAGCAGTGAACTGAGCCAGTCCGCGCGAGATGCCAATGGCCGAATAGGGATGACCTCCTTCGCCTGCTCCCAATGCCATGCCCAACATTCCGAAGAACATGAAATAGACTATCAGCACCAGATCGCCGGCAAACGAGAAATTGCTCCAGTTTTCTGAACCAAAAATGAGCGGCATGAACAGGAATATCCCTACACCACCCGATAGCCTGAATACCGGCCCCAGGTAAAACATCACTCCATGCGTGATTTGTGACCGTATGCTGTAGTTTTTGAATAAATTGATGTAAGGCTGGGTAATTGAAATACCCCGCCTCATGCTTGCACGGGCTATGATTTTGCGGATTATACCGGCCATAATCAGTCCCCAGTTGAGGATGATGACCAGACCCAGCAATACAAATCCTAATTTCGTGACGATTTCCATATTAGAACATTAATAGGTAAATAATAACTACATAAGCCAGTAAATGAACAATATAAGTTTGTCCGTTGCCCGAATATATTTTTTTTGCCGAATGTGCCACATCGTGCATCACGGCATCCACACCATTCCAGAAACGGGTGGCAACCGGAGCAACCAGGAAACCAACCGCACGATGGTAATGACGGAACATATTATAGGAATAGTGCGTGGTTTCGGGGCGGAAAGGGCGTTCGGCTGCAAACACAATGTTGAATTGTTTCACTTTCTGTGCTTTTCTGCTCATAAACAGCAGCCACCCGAGCAAGATCACAAACATCACTCCGATCACCATCATAATCTGGCTGGCATTCCAATAGCCTGCAGTGGTAGAGGCCGTTAGCCCATTCCAGGTGATGGGATCGGTGGGGAAGTAGTTGGCGGCTGCCAGGGTGTGGCCCAGCGGAACCAAAATCAAATCGGGGCGGTAGGAGAACACCATGATGGCCAGCACCAGTAGAACTTGCGGAACGATGTACCACACCGGAACCTCTTTCACCTTGCGCAGGTGGTCTTTTTCCTGTCCGAGGAAGATGGAGTAGATCAGCTTAAAGCAGTAAAGAAACGCGATGGTTCCGGCAAAGAACACCATGGTTCCCTGGAAATACCACCCTTTGGCAATCACGGCGTGGTAGAAAAGCCATTTGCCCGAGAAGCCCGACAGTGGCGGGATTCCGGCCAGGGTGATGATCCCAATCAACACCGTTATAAAGCTCCAGGGCACCCGCTTAATCAGGCCGCCCATCTCGTACATGTTGTGGGTGCCGGTGCGAAGCACCACCCCGCCAATGGCCAAAAATAAAAGCGTTTTGAACAGGAAGTGGTTGATGGAATAGGTAAAACCTGCTATCCAGCCGATGTGTGTCATGAAGGCGAATGCAAACAGGATGTAACCCAGGTTGGCCACGCTGCTGTAGGCCAAAAGCTTCTTGGCATCTTCCTGAAAAGCAGCCATCAGGTTGCCACCCAGCGCGGTGAGTGCGCCGAGCCAGCCCAGTGCATAGAGCAAGGGTTGCTGACTGTTGGCTTCACCGCCGATAGCCAGGAAAAGAAGCACAAGTCCGAAAGCACCGGCCTTCAGCAAGATACCCGACACCATGGGCGACACATCCGATTCGGCCTCGGCATGAGCCCCGGGGAGCCAGATGTGCAGACCCAGTGCAGCCGTTTTGGTAAGAAAACCCAAAGCCAGCAGCGCCACCGACCATACCGGCCAGTAGGAGGTACCCATCAGGGCGAGGTCGAGCCCTTGTGTGCCAAACACCGACAGCGAGATGCCCATCATGATCATGTAGGCGCCTCCCAGCGAGAAGAGCATATAATTGAGAGCGTGAAGCATCGATTTCTTTCCCCGGATAATCAGGATGTACGACCCGAGGGTCATCAACTCCCACGCGAATAAGAACTGCAAAAGGTTTTGTGCTTCGATCAACCCGATCAGCCCCGCGTACATCAGGATGGCAAACGGGAAGAAGCCCATGCGCTTCCCCTTCACCGAGTAACCGGCGATGAGGGTAAGCAGGCCGCCACCTACGAAGATTACCGCGAAAACAACCCTGATCAGATCGCCCTCTATCAATGGGTAAACAAGAGAAGCGTATAGAAGCAGACCAGCTATGGTGAGTGAGTTTTTGATCCAGGCGGGCAGGTAGTCGAGCAGCATCAAGGCCAGAGCAAAAGCCACGCTGACCATCAGGAAACCGTCGAAACCCGGCGTGAGACGACTGAACAGATACCCGCCCACAGGCAATAGAATTCCGAATAGCAATACCGGCCAAAGCCTGCTCAGAGGGGTTTGGAGGGTAAGCCCTTCGGCAACAGGCAGCTTGATGGCTTCACCCAGCCAACGGAACAAGTACACGGCCTCGAATAGCGAGCCGATGAGCAAGGCCGCGATCACGGCAAATTGACCGTTGTGAGCCAGATCAATCACCAATTGCCATTTCCCGAAAAAGGATGGAAACGGAGGGAAGCCGGCCAGCGCCAGGACAAAAAACCCGAAAAGCACCAGCAGCACAGGTTTCTGACGCAACACGGCCCAACCCGCTGTATCGGCCGAGTTGATCATCCCGGCAAGCCAGAACAATCCACTTTTGGCCAGAAACTGGCTGAGGAACACCCCACCGGCTATCAGCAGGAAGTGTTGCCCCACCAAGGGAGCAGCCCCCAGGGCCACCATCAGCAACCCGGCTTGTGCCACCGAGGAGTAACCCAACAGGCGGTTCACGTTTTTCTGACTGATGGCCACGAAGTTTGAACCAACAAACGTAACAAGCCCCACGATGAGTACAATTTCGTACCATAAAGCCCCACCGAGAGGCAGCATTTTGTAGAGAACATAGAGCGAGCCTGTGCCCACTACTCCCGAAATGACAGATCCAATGCCCGGGTTGACTGTCTGATACACATCAAGAGCCCAGCCATTGACAGGGAAAACCTTCAGTTCGAGTACCAGACTGATCAGTACCAGAAAAAGGGCAACCGCGAGCGAGCCATTCACCAGGCTGCTTTGGGAAAGTATGGTATCAACATTGAGTGATCCTGTGTTGTAATAAACAAACCCGATTCCCAACAAGAGCAAAGCGGAAATCACGCTCACCGCAATCAGGTATTTAAAACCGGCCGAGTAGCCATCGGTATCGCGGCGCGTAAAAATCAATCCCACCATGGCTATTGAACCCACTTCAGAGAATACAAAAAGATTGAAGAGGTCGCGGGTCATCACCACAACATTAACCGACATGATGAGAACCAGAAAAATGGTTGTGGCTTTTTGTCCCCAGATTGAAAAATCGCGACTGAGGTAGCTCAGCCCGGCCATTCCGGCCAGGTTTATTGCAAGAGTAAGAAAAGCCTCCTCGAGCCCCATGCGCAGGTTGATAGAGAACGGAGGATTGACCCCGGCAGTGAAAATTTCTGCGGCAGGAATCCCATTAAAAATAAAAGCTCCCAGCCACGTAGCCGAAACTACAACCGAAAAAAGGAGAGCTCCGTAAGCCAGCCAACTGGCGGCAGCAGAACTGTGTTGCTTCGACAAGCCCGAGAGGAAGGCACTGCCAAGCAAGGCAACAACAATATAGATCGGGTTTACCATTTCAGCGAGTTAAATTTGTTAATATCGAGTGAACCTGTTTTACGATACAGCTGTAAAGCATAGGCGAGCATCAATGCAGTGATTCCCAATCCGATGACAATGGCGGTGAGCACCAGGGCCTGTGGAACAGGGTCAACAGCTTTTTCGAGTGTTTGGGTGGCTGGAAGAGCCTGGTCAACAATGGGTGCTGTGCGGTTGCGCAGAAACCCTATTGAAACCAGAACAATGTTGATGCCTGCATCCAGCAGGGTGAAAGAGATGATTATGCGCAGGATATTCTTGCGGGTGATGATGCCCCAGAGTCCCAGCATAAACAACATCATACCGGCAGCCATGGCAATTTGTCCAAGTGAAGGGTAGTTCATTTTGTGTTCTCCTTTGTTTGGTTTAATTCAAGAATAATGGTGGTGATTTCGGCTCCCACTTTCAACCCGATAAGGATGTAAATGAGGGGGATGGCTCCAGCGCTGATCAGGGTTCCAACCACTCCACCAGGAAGAAAACTGCTGTCGAGAAAACCTCCGGCAAAGGCCAGCCCGGCCAGTCCCAAAACCACGAATCCGAAACCCGATATGGATTCGGTGACAGCAAGGGCATGGTGCCCAATCTGATGCCCCTTTTCAGCCAAAATCATCAGTAAAAAGGCTGAGGCTGTAATGGCTCCTCCCTGAAAACCACCACCCGGGGTGAGATGACCGTTAATAAAAATATAAACTCCAAAGAGAATGGTAAGCGGTACTAAAAAGGAAGAGGCGGTAGAAAGAATCGGACTCACCGATTGGATGGGTTCGGTATTGGCTTTCTCTCCGGCTGATTTCAACATGAAGCCAACAATGGCTGCTGTCAGAAACAGGATGGTGACTTCGCCCAGTGTATCCAGTCCGCGATAAGTTACCACTATGGAAGTTACCATGTTGGCCGCACCAGTCTGCGAAGGTCCCTGGGTTACGTAGAAGGCCGCCAG
>JAQVCV010000087.1 GCA_028689615.1 Bacteroidales bacterium
GAGCTTTGGCGATCCTGCTTCGGGAACAGCCAACTTCTCGGTGCTGCAAAACCCCGAACACGTGTATGCCGCGCCAGGTTCCTTCGAGGTGCTGCTCGAGGTGTTCACCAACAACGGGTGTTCCGATACCGCTATCAGGATGGTGGATGTACTGCCTGCCCCGGTAGCTGCTTTCACGGCCGATACTGTTTGCGTGGGTCAACCTACCCAATTCAGCGACCAGTCGGTGGCCTCAGCCGGAGCCATAGTGCAATGGCTGTGGAATTTTGGCGATGGTTCGCTCCCCGTGGGGGATCAAAACCCGCTGCATACCTTCGCCTTTGGTGGAATGTATGTAGTTTCGCTTACGGTTACAACCTCCGACGGATGCCAGAACACGACCTTGCAGCCCGTTGAAGTGCTCGCCCTGCCATCGGCTGTGTTTACCGCCAGCACAGCCAATTGCGAATCGAACCCGGTGACCTTCGACGACCAGAGCGTTACCACCACAGGTTACATCAACCAGTGGCACTGGGATTTTGGCGATGGAGCCCAAACCACTGTATCGCTGCCCGACAATCCCGATGTAGAACACCTTTTTCCCGGTTCCGGTCAGTTTCTGGCCACCCTCACCGTGACCACCGCACAGGGTTGCGAGGCTCAGGTGAGTCATCTGGTGCAGGTAAACGGTGCACCGATGGCCAACTTCAGCGTACCCGACAACAATTGCCTGGCCGTGCCGGTTCCCTTCACCGATCAAAGTCAGGCTGCCGGCAACGGCGCCCTGGTGAGCTGGGAATGGAACTTTGGTGAACCCGCCTCGGGAACGGCAAACACATCGGTTTTGCAAAACCCCATGCACCAGTACCTGACCGAAGGAACCTACGATGTGCTTCTGGTGGTGCACAACAACAGCGGGTGCGCCGACACCATCGTGAAACAAGTGGTGGTGGTGCCCGCCCCCGCGGCTGCTTTCACCGCTGATACCGTTTGCCTGGGTTCGGCTACCACCTTCACCGACCAGAGTTCGGGAGGGGCATTGCCCATCACCTCGTGGCTTTGGAATTTTGGCGACGGAACCACATCGGTTCTTCAAAACCCTGTGCATACTTACGCCGGATCAGGAAGTTATATAGTAAACCTTCAAATAGCCACACAGGGAGGATGCACCGACGACACTTCGATGCTGGTTGTTGTGAACCCGGTACCTGTGGCCGCTTTCAGCTCAAGCGGATCGTGCAGCGGAATGGCTGTGCTATTCACCGACATGAGCCAGGGGAACGGCAGCAACATTCAATCGTGGTTGTGGGATTTCGGCGACGGCGATACCTCGTCGCTGCAAAACCCCCAGCACATCTTCCCAACGGGTGGAACCTACGTGGTGAGTCTTACCGTCACCACCCAAAACGGATGTCAGCACACCGCTACCCAGCCCCTGCTGATCTACGCATCGCCATCGGCCGATTTCGGAACCATCAGCCATTTCTGTCCCGAGGCCACCGTGGAGTTCATCAACCAGTCAACAGGCAATGGCACCAACGTGGTGAGCCATGTGTGGAGTTTTGGCTACGGCATGGTGAGCACCCTGGTGAATCCCGTTTTCACCTTCCCCGAACCCGACACCTGCTACGATGTGACGCTGGTGGTAACAAACACCTTCGGGTGCTCCGATACCACCACCCAACCAGCCTGCACCCGACCTCCCATGCAATTCGCCATCGAATTCACCGGTGGTTGCTTCGGGCAGCCTTTCACCTTCCACGCGGTGAACCTTGCCACAGGCGACTCGCTGGTGAACGTCAACTGGCATTTTGGTGATCCCGCTTCGGGTATCCACAACTTCTCGCTCCTCCACAATCCCACACACCTCTTCACCGCCCCGGGTCAATACGTGGTGTGGCTCAAGGTGTGGAACTCCGACTATTGCACCGACAGCACCTTCCAGATCGTTACAGTAGAATCTATTCCCGCTGCCAGCTTTGGTTGGACCGAAGGACCCCATTGCGATACCACCGTTACCTTCACCGTTGACTGGAACAACGTGATGAACAACGTGCAAAGTGCCTCGTGGGATTTTGGCGATGGCACCGTGATCAACCTCAGCAAGCCCATCCCGGCGGAGGTGACCCACGTTTTCGCAAGTTATGGACTGTGGCCCGTAACCCTGAGCTATTCCACCGCAGCCGGCTGCCTTGCCGATACCACCCTGTGGGTGGAGGTGAAATGCGTGGATGCCGGTTTTGCCGTGGCCGATTCGGTGGTGTGCGAGGGCGAACCGGTAAGCTTCAACGACCTCACTTCGGCTCCCGCTGTGGTGAGCCAGTGGCAATGGGATTTTGGCGATGGAACCACCCTGAGCTACAGCACCCCGCAACCCGTTATCACCCACTCTTTTGCCGCTCCCGGCACCTTCGATGTGCAACTGAAAGTGCTTGTAAACGTGGGTGGAACTCCCGTAGCCGACAGCATGGTACATACCCTGGTGGTGCATCCCAAACCCCGCGCCGGTTTCACCACCGATGGACATTGCGCCGGTGCACCGGTTACTTTCACCGATACCACCCGCCTGTTATCGGGCAGTGTTGACACGGTGCTGTGGAGTCTGGGCTCCCTGGCCACTGCCACCGGATCGCCGGTGAGCTACACCTTTGATGCAGCCAACCGCTACAACATCACCCTGAGGGTGGTGAGCGATCAGGGGTGTGCCGACACCGTGGTGCAGACCCTCACCGTTGCCCCCCATCCTGTGGTGATGCTCACACCCGCCACAGGCGAACTGTGCAACCCCGATGAAGGCGTGATGCTGGCAGAAGCTTCGGGATCGGTGGCCGATACCTGGGAGTGGAACGTGAATCAGCAGGGATGGACCACAACCGATACCGCCGCGTGGCTCTGGATGGCCGATGCCGGCGAAAACCAGGTTTGGCTTCGCCTTACCGATTCGGTGGGGTGCCAGTGGACCGACAGCGCCCAATACCTGGTGCACACCAACCCCGTGGCCGGCTTCACCTTCAATCCCGACAGCGTGGGGCATTTAAACGGTCAGGTTGAATTCCGCGATGAGTCGGTGCCAGGCGATGGTGCCATAACAGAATGGCGGTGGCATTTTGGCGACACCAGCCAACGCGTCAGGCAGGACGTGGCCTTCAACTTCACCACACCGGGATGGCACGTGGTGACCCTGCAGGTGACCGATCAAAATGGATGCACCGACGAGGCCACCGACAGCGTGAAAGTGTTTAAAACCCACAGTTTCCTGATGCCTACGGCGTTCACGCCGGGTTTCGACAACATCAACGCCACCTTCAAACCCTTCGGGGTGAGCTTGCAAGGGGGCACCTACACCATGGTGGTTTACGACCGTTGGGGACGGTTGGTGTTTGAGTCGAAAAGCCCCGACGAAGGGTGGGATGGCATGCTCAACGGCGAACTGATGCCCTCGGGAGCCTACGTGTGGATGGTGCAGATTAACCTTCCCAACACCCGCCCCCAGGTGGAACAAGGAACGGTGATGCTGATGAGGTAACCATTTAAGTTTTGACAAACCCCCGACAATTCTGAAAGCGTTCAGCCAGGGTCGGGGGTTTTTCTTTTCCGGTTTTTCGAGGTTTCAACAACGCGCTACCCCGCCAGCCGCGTTCCCGTTGTCCTCTTTTACAACCTTCCGATAAACCACAGGGGCGTAGCCCGGTGTTTCCGTAGAAAAGAGAACAACCAGGCAGCAGCCAGGGGTTTAGTCATGCTATCCGGGCTAATCAGGGTTTTTATGCCAATATCTTCATGCTTCGGAATGTAACCGCCCGAAGCGCTGGTTCACAGCGCTGGTTTGATCCCTCCTCTCCGCCGTATCCGGCGCATTTTCTTTCACCGAATTTCCTGTGGTTCATGCCAGAAATACGTCGTTTCGTCTATTCTTGCTCTTGTATCGCTCGGGAAAGAGACCTGAAAGCTGTGGAAAGAGACTCCGCAACCAGGGAACGAGACTCGGAAACTGTGGAACGACACTCGGGAACTGTGGAACGAGACTCGGGAACTGTGGAACGACACTCGGGAACTGTGGAACGACACTCGGGAACTGTGGAACGAGACTCGGAAACTGTGGAACGACACTCGGGAACTGTGGAAAGAGACTCGGGAACTGTGGAACGAGACTCGGGAACTGTGGAACGAGACTCGGGAACTGTGGAACGAGACTCGGGAACTGAGGAACGAGACTCGGGAACTGAGGAACGACACTCGGGAACTGAGGAACGACACTCGGGAACTGTGGAACGACACTCGGGAACTGTCGCTTCCTGAAATTACTTGACAGATTTAAACTAAAAAACTGTCGCTTCCTGAAATTACTTGACAGATTTAAACTAAAAAACTGTAATTATTGGCAAATCTAAAACATCTTTCTGAGTTATTCAGGATTTTAAATTGATATTCCTGAAAACAGCAGCGACGTGATAGTATTTACTGGTTTGATATTCATATTTTTTCAAGTTCCTGTTTTGTGACGATTCCGACGCAAACTATGCCACGATTCCGGAGCAAATTATGCCCAAAAGGATGCAGGTTTTGGTTTTTTTTGAGCAAAAACTTATCTGCCATTCCGGCATCCGTCGGGTTTGCGGCGGTAGCCGCTGGGGTCGGTGTATTTCAAGGGGTTGTTGGTGCAGTAGCTGTAGCGGTTGAAGCCTTGCAAACCAGTGCAGGTGCTGATGAAATAGCTCGTAGTGCTAAGCCCTGCTGCCACACCAAACCAGATGCTTTGGTGCGCTGGTTGCAAGCAGCCACTCACCTGCGGCTGGTGTGCCAAAGGCGGTCTTGCCGTCGGGGCGGTTGGTTGCGAGTGGGGTGCGGCAGAGAGCGTCATTTGTTATTGCAGTTAATTGTTTGGAAATCTATTTTGGTTGAACAGAGCACTTCAGGCCTTTATTTCTCTTTCATCACCACGCGTGTTTCCGAGAATCGGTCGTGCCAGCCAATGCCTGTTTGGCCCAGGAAGCTGAAGGCTTCGAAGGGGATATGCCTGCAGAGGGTGCGCAACAGAATGGTTTTTGTGGATGGCTTTTGTCCCTCAAGGGTTACCACTCTGGTTCGTGTGATGTACTTGGCGGGTGTTCGGCCTGTGATGGATTCAGAAATGAAATAATAGAAGAAAACAAAGATCATTGATATCAGCAAATCGCGAATCGGGTCTTCCTGTTCTAAAAACGACAGCAGATCTGTGTTGAGCATTACAGATACGATACCCAACAGGCTCCCAATCACCATGCTGAGGATGTAAATAAAAAGCAGGTCGAGCAGGCGGTTGGCCAGTCGCTTGCCGCTTCCGGCAACGGCAGCTTCTGTTTGTCTGAGCGCTACAGTTGTTTCCGAAACGGGTTTCACCGATTCATCGGGCAAAAACAATTGGCAGGTGGTTTCAAAGGTTGCCTTTTCTCCGGTTAGTCCACAAACGATACCTTGTGCCGGATCGGTTTTTCTGTTTGTGCAAGTTTTGCAAATCCGTATGGTTTCTTCACGTGTCATGGGGTGGTTTTTTTAATGCATTGATACTTGTTATTCAATTCCTGTATTGCTTTTAACTATGATCTGCAACCGTGGATTCACGCGGTTGATGGAGTAGGGGAGTTGCATGCTCTTGTCGAGGTAGAGGTATTCCAGGCGGTGGCAGTATTCGATGGTTGCGGGAATGGCCACCATGGGGCCGCAAAAGGCGGCGTTGAGTTCGATGAGCGACTCCATGCGGCCTATTTCATCGGGCAGGGTGGTGAGGTTGTTTTTCATGAGCCTGAAATACTGCAGTCCGGTGAGGTAACCTATCTCAGGAGGGAGTACGGCAAGTTGGTTGTGGTTCAGAAACAGGAACCTGAGGTTGGTAAGTCGGCCAACAGTGGCTGGCAGGGTGGTGAGTTGGTTGTGGTCGAGGTAGAGCTCTTCGAGGTGATCCAGAGCGCCGATCTCGGGCGGGAGTTCCTGTATTTGGTTACGCATGAGCGAGAGTTTCTTCAGTTTTTGAAGGTTCCCGATTGACGCTGGCAGTGAAGTGATGTTGTTGCCAAACACAACCAGCTCTTCCAGATTTTCCAGTTGGCCTATGTTTTCAGGCAGGGCTTTCAGTCCGGTTCTGAATACTTGCAGCTTGCGCAGATTTTTCATTTTGAGCACGTCGGCGGGCAGCGAGTCCATGTCGGTATGGGCTATTTTGAGTGCAGTAACCGATTCGGGGTTTTTGCGTGCCGACGACAAGCTTTTGTAGCCACTGCAACTGCTCATAAGCAAAGCGATGGCAGGGAGCAGCCAAGCGGAGTTTTTGATGGTCGTTCTCATGTTGGATGTGATTGGATGGGTGGTTAATCGTGATTCCGATGTTATTCGGTTTGTTTTCTACGGAGGATGATCTTTTGTTTCCCGGCTTTGGTGATTCCCAGCAGGTATTGTCGCAGCCTGTCGAACGATTCGGCAGGGGCTGTGGTTGCATTCCTGTTTTGGAACGTGGTGAGCATCACTTGTTGGTCGTTTGCAGTGGCAGTTAGTCCGAAACTGCCGAACAGGGAGGTGTCGGAGGTGTTTCGGGGCAGCGATTCCACGAAGTAGCCCTCGGGGAAGTTCACTACCAGGGTGTCGGCATCGGCGTAGGTGTAGGTTGAAGTTACAGGGAGTTGGCGGTTGGCGTCGCTGGCAGGTACGGCCTGGCGTGCCATCCTGTCGTTTCCCTGTATCAAAAGCCGGTCGCCGGCTTTGGTTGCGAAATGGCTGCACCTGATGGTGGCTTTTATCAGCACGCAGGGCTCTCCCTGTTTGGAATAGGAGCTCTCGAAGCTTCCCAGGGTGAAGTCTTTGTAAGGGAGTTCGCGGTAGAGTTCCTTTTGTTGTTCGTCGCGGCTGAGGGTGTGAAACGCTATTCCCGTGGTAAGTTGCGATCCGTTGAAGCGTTGGCTGAGTTGAAGTGTGGCGCTGCCATCGGCTTCGAGGTTGGCCACCACGTGGTTGAACTCGTTGCTTTGTTCGGGTTTGTTTGCAGGAATGCGCCGCAAAGTCCCACCGCAGGGGGTGATGATGAGGGTATAGTTGCCTGCCACTGCTTCGCTCAGGTAACCGAAGGGGAAGTAGTTGCTGGTGCATTCCACCCAGGTGGTATCGGTGGGAGAGGGGATGGCGGCAATCACGTGGTTGAAGTAACCCGGAGCCACCAGCGAGGTGTCGAGGGCCGGATGGGAGTCGTCGCTCAAGGTCACGCAATAGAGCCCGTCGATGCCGGCAGCTTTGAGCAGTGCCAGGTAGTAGTTGGTCAGCGCTTTGCAATCGCCGAAGTTCCATTTGTCAACGTCGGAGGCTTTGAAGGGTTGCACCCCGCCGATGCCAAAGGCAATAGAGACATAGCGCATGCGGTTTTGCAGAAAATCGTAGAGAACGCGGGCTTTTTCGTTGGGTGAAGCGAGACCATCGCTAAGTTGGTGCACTTTTTCGATGGTGGCCGCCGGGAGTTCGTCTCTGTCGTCGAGCAGGGTGGCAATCCAATGCCCGAAGCTGTTCCAGGTGGCCAGACTGCCCTTGTAGCCGCAGTAGTTCACCTCATCGGCAGTTACCTTCACGAAAGGGAACACCTCATCCGAATCGGGCGAATAGGGTTCATCTTCCACTGCTTTGAAGTGGCTCAGACTCCAGGTTTGACCCTCTTTGCCAATCACGCCTGAACTTGTTTGTCGGGTTTCGTTGCGCCGGGTGTAGTGCAACCCTTCGGCAGCAGACCCTTCAATGGTGTAGCTGGCTTGTTCAACACCTGTTGCATAGCTTGCCACCGGAGTCCAGGCGGGCATGCTCAGGTATCCGTCGAAAACGACGGTGTATTCCATGTCGATGGTGATGGGGTAGCTCCCGGAGATCGGTCTCCAGTATTTCACCCTCAGGTCGGAAGCCAGGGTCCCCTCGTTGTAAGCGGCGAAGTCGTTGATGTCGTCTGCATTAACCTTCCTGATTGGTTTCCCGTCTTTATCGAAAAGGGCGATTCGTATTCCCGTGACGCGTTGTTTGGCGGAGTAATAGGCAGTGAATATGCCGTGAGGTTCGCCCTCCTGGTTGAGGATGGTCACCACTTTTCTGACTTCGAGTTTGAGCGACGATCGCGACGACACCGTGAGGGTTTGCTCCGAGAGACGAACAACCACATCGGCCCCGTTGGTGAGCGAATCGGGAATGGCAGTTGAAGGGAAATGCTGGCTGTGGAGCAGGCCAATGCTGCAAACAGCCAGGCATACTGAGGCTATAAATGAGCGCATAGGTCAGCTTTTCCTTATTACAATTTGTTCGCCCTGACGGGTGATGATTTGGTTGAAAAAGGTCTTGATGAATTCGTATTCCTCGGGAAGGAAAAGGGTTTGGTTGAGGGCAATCATGCTTACAACCATGATGGTGTTGCCGTTTTGCACCACGTTGTAGGTGAACCTGGCACTGTTGCCGGGCAGGGTAACGATACCCGGTTTGGGCAGCGATTCCACCACGTAACCTTCGGGAAGAGTCCAGTTGAACATCAGGGTTTCGTTGATGGGGTAAGGGAACTCCACGGGGTAGCTTCGCTCTTTGAGTTTGAAGGGGTTGGTGGTAGTGGCTTCATATTGCAAGGGGCTGAGGAGCACCAGTTCCGACTCCAGATCAACGGCGTCGGTAATTTTGATTTTCAAGGTCTCTTTGTAAGGGCCAAGGAGGGTATCGAGGCCGGAGTAAGAGAAAGATTCGCAGGTGAGGTTGTTCACCTGTTTGGCTCTGTCGGTGTAGTAGGCTTCAAGCGATGCTGCCGATTTGATGTCGTCGCGAATGGAGAAAGCGTCGTATCCCTCGTAGTTGTGTTGGCAGGTTCCTTCAATATTCCCTTCGGGGGTGATGGTGAGTTGGTAGCTGGCTGAGTGGCGTGATGGGGTTTTTGGGCTCAGGTCGATCCATTTTCCATCGGGTTCGGCAATCAGGCGTCCTTTGTCGTTGAGGCACCTCACGGGGAGCATTCCGGGAGTGAGGCAGGGTTCGGTGGCGTCCAACAGCAGGCTGTCGGTTCCGGTCACCGCCAGCGCCACCACGTAGTTGAAATCGGTAATGTTGGGGTGCACCGGGTTGAGGATTCCGTTGGAGCGGGTACTGAGGGCCACGGGCCAGGCCTGTAGTCCCGATTCGCGTAAGGCGGCCACCAGGGCCAGGTTGATTTCGGCAGCGGTTCCTTGTCCATCGCGCCAGGCTTTTTTCGTGTCGTCGGCTGTGAGGGCGCTCTTCCCGTTCCATTTGATTTTTTTGGCTATCAAGGCAGTGATCAACAGCGCCTTGGTTTTGTCGTCGGAAGCGCCGGCCAGGCATGATTGGAGCTCATCGTCCATGAAGCCGGTTCTTTTGAGTGCTTTGCCGAAATCGTCGTGATCGAGCAACATCTTGTTGATCTTTTCCCAGGTGGTAGTGTAGTCCTTGAAGTTGTGTTCGTCGGTTTTCACCGAAGCCAGCTCGAAGGAGTAGATGCTCTGGTAGTTGTCGGGGGTGGTGAGGTAGCTCTCCTCGATGAAGGCCGGAACATTCTGCATGGCAAGTTTGTACCATTTAATTTTGTATTCAACAGTTGAACTTTCCAAAACTCTGTGCTGGGAGCTTCTTGGGTCAGGAGTACCCGAGCGGCTGGTGAAGGTCATGTTGCCCCTTTTCTCTTCCATCTCGTTTACAGCCAGGGGTATGTAGCCTGTGAGGGTGTGTTTGTAAACGAAATACTCGGGGATGCCCACGTTGTATTCCGACCACGCTACCGGTATGTTGCGTTGGAAGTGCCACCGTTGCAGGTTCATCAGGTAGTCTGATTTGATGGTGTAGCGCAAGTCAATCACCGATCCTTCTCTCACGTTGGGAAGGGCAAAGGTGTAGGCCACATGGTTTTTGTCCTCATCCACCTCGGTCACGTTGCGTCGTTCCAGTTTCGATTTCTCAGTTTTGCCGTTTTCGAGGTTGAAGGTGATTCCGTCGAGGTCGTCAAGTTTCTCGCGAGAAGATGTTCCGTCGTGGTAAAGACGGAGTTTAAAGTCGCCTGCCGACACCCCTTCCTTGTCCAGAACTTTGATTCTTACATGCCTTGTAAAAATGGTTTGCCATCCTTTGTTGCCCGAAACATCGTATCGGAATTCTGTTTCTCCTAAATCGCTCAGTATGACGGCATGAGCCGATGAGTCGGCAGGATACACCGTCATGTTGAGTTCTTCTTTCGATACTTTGCCAAATTTGATGTCGGGTTTTTGAGCTGTAACACCATGAGTTGAGGCCACAATCAGCAGCAGCATCAACATTTTGATTGAGGTACCTTTCACAATTGAAGGGGTTTTGAAGAGATTTTAACAGTTAATTTATTGACTATGAGAATATTTTTGTTGCTGCCAAAAATGACGGCTAACAAAAATTATCCGTCTTGCGATAAAGTTGTGAAAAACGGACAAGCAAATATAGAAAGACTGATTGAATTCACAAAACTTTTTTAAGAAGCTGATTAAGGGCGACCCGGAGAGTGAAGGAGTTCCGATAGCCCCGATCGCCATCGGGGGAAGGGGAGAGGGGGTCAGGAAGGCTGGCAGACAAGTATTATTGAATCACCAGCTTTCCCGAACGGCTCAGGCCTTTGCAGGTGAGGGTATAGATGTACAGACCGGGCGACACCTGGCGGGTATCCCAATCAAACTGCGACCCGGTTATTTTTCTGTGGATTGTTATCTTGCCAGTAACATCAATTACGGCAAGGGTGGCTGATGAAAAAGGAACCGGCTGTGTAATCTCGAAATGGATCCTGTCGCCTGCCGGGTTGGAAAAAACCTTTAAAAAATCATTTTTAAGGTGGTCGATTTGTAAATCATTTACTCCCACGGGAAAATCCAATTCCCAGAAATCATTGTAAAAGGTTCTGTCACCCCCGAGTTTGTAGTCGGTTCCGGTTCCAACATACCCTTTTTCTCCTATCGAAAAGGCAACAGCGTATGACCTACCATTACCCTGATTGATACAGTTGACTTCCGACCAGCTGTCGGACGATGGTATATAGGCCCAAAAATCGTTGTAGGATAATTCTGTAGGTTGTTTAGTAATGAAACCAGCATCGCCCGTGCCTACATAACCGATATTGTTGATTGAAAAACCAACAGCACCCAGGCGACCAACAGGAATTGGAGTTCGGGCTTCCCAAAAATCGGTGGTTGTATTGTATCGCCAAAATTCATTCTTGTCGTTTTTTCCACCGCATCCGAGGTATAGGTTTTCGTCAACAACAAAACCGGCCAGACTGACGAAGACATTTCCCGGATAATTAGCTTTCTGCAGCCATGAGTCGTCCAGAGGGTCGTATTCCCATAGGGTGCTCCTGGTCTGGGTTCCATCGTATCCGGCCACAATATAGCCCTTAGTCTGCGTGGCAAAACCAGATGCCCCTGTTCTGGCTCCATCAGGGAAATCACCCAACTGCGTCCATTGATTCATAGCAGGGTCAAACTGCCAGAAATCGCTCAGAAAGCTCAACTGTGGGTATTTCTGAAAAAAGCCCAAACCTACGTATCCTTTTGAGCCGATGGCAAAACCTGACGCCCCGGTCCGGCCTATAGCCGGTAAATCGGCTTTTTGTGTCCACGTATCCGTAAGAGGATCAAATTCCCACGTGTCATTCATGTAATAATAATTTGATTCAAGGCACAGGCCCGTTGTGATATACCCTTTACCAGCAATGGTTATTCCTACAGCACATTCGCGTGTAAAATTTCCAACATCGGGTTTCTGAATCCAGTTTCCTTGCGGTTTGACTGAATTCATGGCAAAAAGAAGGGTGCTGATTAAGCAAAGTTTGGTTAATTGTGCATTCATGATAGAAGTAATTTTAGGGGTTGATTCATGCAGAAATGATGGCTTAATATTGTGATAAAGAACAAATTTGTTAAATATCTTTATGCTCGTACCAGTTGAAAGCAGATTTATTTGGTGAGATGTGAAGCATTTTCTTAATTCTGAATTGATGGGAGCAATAGAATTGATTGTTGTATTTTCGCTCCATTTGGATTGACATGTTCATTATTGGAGCTTTACAAAGGTAACCTGCCCGATGTTTCCCGAGGCATTTGAAGCTTTTACAAAGTAGATGCCTGCAGGAAGTGTGGAAACATCTGCCTCTACAATCTGGCTCACATGGACGGTTTTTATCAATTCCTGTCCGTAACAATTATAAACTGAAATGGTGGCAGGGATTTCACCAGCAGGGAGCGAGAGCCTGATTTTGCCGGAGGCAGGGTTGGGCCACACTCTGAGCACGTTGCCTCCTGTCTCATCTATCCCTATACAAGTTCGTACCTGTAAAGTCAATGAGTCGCTCCAAAAACTTGTGCCACAGGTGTTGAGGCTGCGCACCTTCAGGGTTGCACTGCCTTCATAGGTTGTGCTCCATGTTACTACAACTGAAGTGTCGGCTGATTCTGCTGTGCCGGCTTGCGGCGGAAGCAATTGCCAGTCGTAACCGTCGGCTAACATGGCTGCACGGGTGGAATAGGTGCTTTGTGAAGTGAGGACTGTGCAAAGCACGGTATCGGGGCCGGTGGGCCGGACAGGGGATACCGGCTGATAAACGTCACAATCTTTGAGCTCGAACATCCAAACATCAGTACTTCCTAAATGGGTGCATTTTACATCGCACGAATCAACTATTCCCAAAATTGTGGACAAAACCATCCAACTATTCTCATCTTTCCTGATCGCACCCCAACAGTAGTCATTGGAATACGAACCATACGTTTCCTGCCACATCAGGTTGCCCGTGCTGTCTGTTTTAAAAACCCACACATCGGCGTAGGCTCCTGATGAAAAACAGTCTAAAGTTGCCC
>JAQVCV010000133.1 GCA_028689615.1 Bacteroidales bacterium
GGTGAATGGCAGGAATGTCTGGAAGGCGTTCTTGATGCATTTCAAATATTTGTTTTCACTTGCAGCCGTACCGAATTTGATCAGTACTTCTTGAAATCTCTCCATTGTTTTCTCCTTATAAATTCTAGGTTTCATAAACTGCTTTGTTTAAGACGGGCAAGCAGCTTTGGATTCTGGCCAGATACATCCTTCTATTTGCGATCCGTAAAGCGTTTACAGGTCAACTATAGCACCCGCTTATAAGAGATTCAATCAATCGCCAGGAACTGAAAGCAAAGTACCAAAAAGTGCCAAATAAGCTAGAAATCCTGAACTTTTAGTCCAAAAAGCGGCGTATTTTTGTTGCCGCAATTAAACCGTATCTTCATTATGTCTGGTGTTCTCCGGATATATTGGAAAAAACCGTTGACTTAGAGTTGACTTGAAGGTTTATGATTAAGTTACCGGTAATGATAAAGATGGTTTCAAGTAAGAGGCCAAGTTATGTCCATGAAAAGGCGGATGTTGAAATGAAGTCGAAAAAGATAATATCATTCTTTCTGGCCGGTGTTATCCTGGGCGGGCTGGCATTTGGGTTTCGATTGCAATCGGGCAATGAAAACCAAGAAACTTTTGAAAGTCAAATTGACGCCCCGGCTCAAACAACAGGAGGTAAAAAAATGATGAAAATTACAGTTGGCGACACAGTTCTTGAAGTCGCCTTGGAATCAAATTCTTCAACGGCGGCATTGCTCGCCCGGCTTGAAAAGGGGCCGGTGACCATATCCATGCGCGATTACGGCAATATGGAAAAGGTCGGAAATCTTGGCTTCAACCTGCCCCAGAACAATGAAATGATGGATACCAGGGCCGGCGATGTTATCCTGTACCAGGGCAATTCGTTCGTGATATATTATGACACCAATGCCTGGAGCCTAACGCCAATCGGCAAGGTGAGCAACGTGGCGCCCGAAAAACTAAAAGACATATTGAAAGGCGACCGGATCGAAGCGACTCTGTCTTTGTGAGGGCCGGTTGATAAAGGAGATTAGACAATGGAAAAATACGCGATGTTCGATGATTTGTTGCAACAATATGATGGGGAATACGCCAAGCTGTTCGAACGGTTCGCCCAGGAAGAAGCGAAAGCGGACGTAAAGCTCGAGGCGGCAAGCCAGTTCATGGTCCAGATCGGGGCGATCATGGCGGCCCAGGGAATCGACTGCTACAAGCAGATTCTCCCTGCGGCTTTGAAGGTGTTGGGTCCCGTCGCAATCAAGGAAATCATCTACCAGGCCGGGGCTTATCTGGGTCTAACTAAAGTCTATCCGTTTTTAAGCGTGACCAACGAAATTTTCCTGGCAAACAATATCGCCTTGCCACTGGAATCGCAAAGCACCACCGACCAGTCCAGCCGGCAACCGGAAGGGACAAATGCCCAGGTTGCCATATTTGGAGAGGGCATGGCTGAGTTCTATCAAAAGGGCAAGATGAACTATCTCTTGGCTGCGAACTGCTTTGGGGATTATTACACCCGGACCGGTCTCGATCTCAAAAGCCGCGAGCTGCTGACGTTCTCGTTTTTGCTTGGTCATGGGGGCTGCGAATCCCAGCTGGCCAGCCATGTCAACGGCAATCTGAAAATGGGCAACGATTATTCGACAATGATGGATGTCATCTATGTCTGTCTGCCTTATGTGGGCTATCCCCGTTCTCTTAATGCCGTGGCTGTACTCAACCAGGTCACCAGCAAATGATATAGTTTCCAACCTTGCCGGAGTTGACATGCTCCGGTTTTTTGGGCATAAATTGTGCAAGTGAACCCAATAAAAAGATACAGCTGTGAAATTAGTGGCTACTTGTCGCTAAAAAATCATTAAACACCACACAATCATGGGAAAAGTATGGTATAATTTCCTGAGAATAGATTCAAGGAGTCCCCCAATGAAACAAGTAAATTTGCCCCTAGATTACATAATCAAGATTGCCAACAACAGTGAATTCCCCGATGATGATGTCCAGATAGCCCGGGCCCTGGTGCATCATCTCCACGTTTTGCCCGAGATGAATATCGACGGTTTTGTGTTTGTCAGCTCGCTTTCCAAATCGGCGCTGATCAAATTTTACACGAGGCTAGGGTATCTAAGCTTCGCTGAGTTTGTCGTTGATCTGTTTATAGGAGTAAATGCCCGCAAAAGACAGATGTCACAGCGCTATGGCAACTATGATATCAAAGCGGCCATTACCCGCTTCGATAACTTCACCGAATGCAAGTTCGAGGATATGGATGTCGTTGATGAAATCTGCGCCAAGATCCACCGGGCAGGCCGGGTTGTCTGTTTTGGTGCGATCGGCCAGACCACCTTGCTTCAGGATTTCCAGCAGGATCTGCTTTTGATGAAGAAGGAAGTTCTGGTCGATTCGATAATCGAAGGGCACGATGCCCATCTATTAGACGATGACCTGGTGTTCCTTTTCTCGGCTTCGGGCCGGATCTTCTACCTGGCACCGACCCAGTTCAAACTCGATGTGCTGGCCAGCGCCAACGACAAGGTGCTGTTTTGCCAGAAACCGGTGATCGCCCCAACCGATACACTGTTGCTGGCAACCAATGCCCCAGATGACTACTTCACCCATAGATTCGTATTCCAGCATCTCATCGATCTGATCAGGGTTCGCTATTACGAACTTTATTATCTGGTCGAGAACACTCGTGACTTAAGTCATGGAGATGAATCGACTTTTTTGTGACTCTTTTCAACCGTGTTCTATTGGCTACATATATTGTTAAATATTTCTCACTAAAAGTGCTATAA
>JAQVCV010000026.1 GCA_028689615.1 Bacteroidales bacterium
TCCATGCCTCTACATGTGGATACATGTTCTTATTTTGGTTCTTCATCTGAATTTTTTCAGGCAAAAGTAGAGCGATGGCGGCTATTGCTAAATATGGTGTTCGTGGGGCGGATACATATCAAATCTGTATGAATAAACTACACACAACAAATAGTGCTTAAACGCGCTGCCACGCCAAACTCCAACAACGAAGCCAGCCCCCTCCCGATAACTATTAGCTATCGGGAGGCAGCAGCGTCCCGAGCATTCGGGATAAGTCGGTGTTGTGAGCCTGCCCCAAGCATTTGGGGGAACCTCCTGCAGATAAACACTATTATGGAGTTTCAAAGTTTTTGGTTGTTTTCACCCACTGGTTTTGATCTGTTTTGGTTGTTGTTTCCAGTTCTGTAAGCGATCTTTTTCTGCCAATTCAGGAAAGGGTTGAGCAAAAAATGAACCTCTGACGATACTTTTTGATCGGGCAAGACATGGCAGTAGCAATCCCCCTTATCGGGGGCAAGTTTCCATCCCGAATCGGCTTAAGACAATAGCCATACTATAGGTCAAGCCTCTCGGGATTAACTGCTTCTATCTGCCGTTGCTTCGCAAATTCAGCAAGAAGCAGTAAAACTGTTACCCTGCCTGACTCCAATCGGTTAGCATTGACGGTGGCGAGCGGGGCTGGAGCAGTTCAATGGTCAGCATTTTTCCTTTCTTGCAGCATGGGCAAAGTTCGGGATCGAAGCCTAACCTCTGGCGACACACTTCCTGCCAGGATAGCTTTGGTTTAGGTTGTTGTTGAGCAGCTTGTGGCTCGGTACTCTGAAGATTGGGCAGTTCTTCAGCCTTTCGTCGCGATGACAAAAATCCATAATGACGGATCTTATACCGAATCAACTTGATTTTATGCACAAATCAATTATTCCGGGTGTGCATGAGATCGCTGTGCTAGTTGCGAAAATAGCTTGCGTTTGGTGGCTCGGTGCGATGTTACCTTCAGTGAGAATAGTTCGTCCCGAGAGCGAAGCGATTACCTTCGGTGAGAATAGTTCGTCCCGCATAGCTATCGGGAAACCGCCTCTAATACCAAAGGATCGGCACTTATAAGGCTAAAATGCTTCGCATTTTCACTAAGATGCGGTATATAAACAATTTTGATCCACAAGTTTTAAAACTATAACCAGATACAACCAACACGGTTCTCAAATTGAGATTATCGTGGGGCAGGGATGTATTTTTTACTATTTCCCTCCAACCTTCAAACTTTTTTTTGGGAAAAGCGATAAGGGTGAAATGCAATTTTCGGGCATGGATATTTTAACCGATGTTTTTTTGTACGATATTCGAACCTCCTCTCCCAACATAAAATGGGGTGAATTTGCGGTTATGCCCAATCACGTGCAATTGACGTTGATTTTGAATTGTATAAATGAGGGGCGGGGTGCGCCGTCGGCGTCGCAATCGTTGTTTCCTTCTTCGTTGTTGCAGGCGTTGTTGCCGTCGCCGTCGCGGATGTCGTTGCCGGTGTTGTGGTCAGTGTCGTCGCCATCGGTTGTTGTAGAGACGTTGCATGCAACGTCTCTACAACAACCTCTTCCACAACCACAACCCCTTCCACCACTGTCATCCCACCCAAAAAACGAGACAAGAACCATATTTCATCCAGATTTGGGTCGGTGTCAACAATTGTTTGTTCATTAAATCGACGTTTGTAAAACACCACCACGGTTTGGGGTTCACCGTTGAATGACAGGAGTGTTTTCACAACCACATTATCCGCATTGGTAGCGAATATCCAAGAAATCGTGTAATATAGTAGAAATAATCCACAGCGATAGAAATGAATTAATTTTTTTTTATTATCCTCAAGCATTTTGAAAATTTCTGAATCATTTTAATGACCCCAAAAGCATGCCTATGCCAAATGTATTGGGCTTCCCTAAAACTATTATTAACTAAAATTCATAAAACATGGACGAAATAATTCAATTAAAAATTTCACTCAACAACACCAAGCCTCCTATTTGGCGCAGGGTGTTGGTTGAAAAACATACCTCTTTCTTTGAACTTCACCTTGTTATGCAGTTTGCCATGGGTTGGGATTTTGCCCATCTCTATGAGTTTGAGATAGACCATGAGCGCATTAGCGAGAAGAGTGAAGAAGATATTGATTTTGATCCTTTTGCTGACGATATAAGAGAGGCCAAAGAAACTTTTCTCGACGATTTCATGCTGGGAGAAGGGGTGAAATTCAAGTACTGGTACGATTTTGGCGACGACTGGAAGCATACCATCGTCATTGAGAAACTATTGCCCCGTGATGCCTCGGTTTCGTACCCCGTTTGCACCGGTGGCAAGCGCCAGTGTCCTCCCGAGGATTGTGGCGGTGTTTGGGGGTTTAACCACCTGCTCGAGGTACTCGACGATGAGAAACACCCCGATCACAAGGAGATGCTGGAATGGATCGGGAGCCAGTTCGATCCTGAATATTTCGACATCAAGGAGGTAAATCATGAATTGGCCGATGTGAAGCAATATGTGAACAGAAAGTTTACCGACGATTTTTAGCACTCAAATTTCTATTCCTGTCTGAGTCATTCTCAGAAGGCTGATCAACAAAATGTGGTAAGTTCTAGTATTTCTGGTTGTTGTAGAGACGTTGCATGCTACGCCTCTACAACAACCCCAACCCCAATCACCACCCCGGTTCCCCATTCAAAATGAATTGCCTCCTGCTGAAAACAAAGGAGCCCCACTCCCCGTACAACATAAATTTTTCTAATTTTGTCGTCTCATCACCAGCGACCAATTAACTGTCAGCAACCATGATTAAAGTGTTCAATCTGATCTTTTTGCGTCTGATCAGCTGCCTGATCCCGCAACCCGTATGCTGTAGTGCATACTGCACAACAAATGTTATTGTCGAAATTGAAAATTCAAAAACTGGATATAGCGACAAAAAGCGGGCAAAGGACAGCGATTCAGAATTTCCCGGAGGAGAGTCGGCTTTGTCGCGCTACATCGATTCTGCCAGCCGCTACCCCCATTCACTGATGAGTGAAAAATTATCAGGCGTTGTTTATGTAATGGTTTTGATTGATGAGCGCGGGCAAATAACTTTCAGGCATGTCATCGATCCCGTTCATCCGCTCTTCGCAGCCGAAGCACTGAGGGTGATTGATGGAATGCCGGCGTGGCTGCCTGCCCTTCAGAAGCGGAAACCGATTGCCTCATTACAGATACTTCCATTCCCGTTTGCAGCTCCTGGTGCCATCAAACCAGAGATCAGGAAAATAAAACTGATGCCCAAGGTGGACGAACCACCTCAATTCCCTGGTGGTGATCAGGCTATGTTTACCTTCCTGGCAAGCAATGTTGAGTATTTGCCCGAAGCCTTGGAGAAAAAAATGGAAGGAGAGGTCACCGTCTCCTTTATAGTCAATACTTTTGGCCAGGTTGAAATGGTACAGGCCATGACAAAAATTGGGGAGCCTTGCGACAGCGAGGCCATTCGGGTTGTCGGGGCCATGCCCTCCTGGAAACCGGGGCGCCACAACCAGGAAAATGTAAATGTATTCGTTACCCTCCCTATTGAGTTTAAGTACCAAATACCGAAATTTCTGCCCGGCGAAGAACCTCAACGACGACTCAAGATAAATGAAAATGGCATTGAAATTATCGATCCGCCCATTCCCTTAGTCAAGGGGGCTACTGTTACTGAAAAAGTTAATGATTCCTCAGATGTTTTTCAAATAGTAGAAGAGATGCCAAGTTTCCCTGGAGGCGATAGCGCGCGGTTTGCCTATCTGCGCAACAACATTAACTATCCTCAGACGGCCCGCGAGGGACGAATTCAGGGAACGATATATGTTACTTTTGTAGTAGAACGCGACGGCTCTATTACTGATATCAAGATTTTGAGGGGAATAGGTGGTGGCTGCGACGAAGAGGTAATCAGGTTGATCTCAATGATGCCACGGTGGAATCCCGGTCGTCAGCGGGGTAAGCCTGTCAGGGTGCAATTTAACATGCCCATAAAATACGTATTGGGACGCTGACCCTTCTGGCCAATTAAACATTTTTTAGCATCACATTGGTTGAAGAAGAGTTGCCATGACGCTCATACCACATGCCAAACTCCGCAACCAATCCGATGCACTACGACGGAAGGGAGGTGCCTGAACCGTGCAGCGGACCATCCAAGGTGGCGTCGTTCGACGCTCCGTTTGAAGAATCCTGTGTTGAACTACCCAATGCATCACCCTCATAGAGTGATTTGTGACTGGAGTTGGGTGTCCTGTCCTGGATCAGGGAGCGCTTTCCCGCTGTGTTGTTCAGGAAATTGTTGCCGGTTTTGTGATTTCACAAATCTTCCGTATCTTTGCCCCGCGAATTGGGTCTCATGGCCGAGTGGCTAGGCAGAGGTCTGCAAAACCTTCTACAGCGGTTCGAATCCGCTTGAGACCTCCTCAAAACCCGCCTTTTGGCGGGTTTTTTAGTTTAAGGGATATGCACCACGTTGCACATCAACCAACAACTCTTATCTTTGTGGCCAAAATTCATTTAACCGTTCTTAAATCACCTTGAAAACCATGAAAAACCTTCTGATGCCCCTGGTAGCCATCCTTTTGGCAACCACTCTGTTCACTTCCTGTTCAAAAGACGACGAAACCCCCGATTACGGCAACCCCGTTATCACCCTGAAAGCCGATGCAGGATACACCAGCCAGAACGTAACGGTGCTCTACAGCGATACGCTGATGGTTGGCCTTAAATTCCAGAGCAATGGCTCCGACAACCTCACAAATTTCAAAATCTCGGTAAATGGTGTGGCTGTGAAAGACAGCACCATTACAGGCCCCGGAGCCGAGTTCGATTTCTACATCATCAAGCAGTTGCCTGCCACCGAGTCGTGGAAGTTTGACGTGACCGATGCTGCCGGACACACGGTTTCCAAAACACTGGTGATCAGTCGCGAAAACGGGATCAACTCCTACGCCGGTGTGGTGCTTGGCGCCCAGGACAATGCCACAGACCCCGGTTTCATGAGCGCCTCGACCGGTGCCACCTTCACCATCGACCAAGCCTTTAACAACCAGGAAATCATCGATCTGTTCTGCTTTTATGAGGATACACCCTCGCATCAGAACCTGATGACCCTCGCTGCACCTGGCTCTAACATCCAGGGAATCTTCACCGGCGATCACGACCCCGCCAACTACACCACCAAGAACAAAACCTTCTTCGTGAAAACCACCCTCACCACCGCCGAATTTGACGGTGCCACCACCGACGATCTGATGCTGCTCAATTTCGATAACGAGAACAAGTTCAAGAAAGCCAGCAAGCTGGAGGCCGGAACCGTGTATGTGTTGCAGTTTGCCAACAGCAAATATGGCATCCTGAAGGTTGTAGCCGTTGAAGGAACCGAAGACGGCAAGCTCACCTTCGATCTGAAGGTTCAGAAATAAACCAGCTTTTCACAAAATAAACACAGCACCGGCAACAGCATATCCTGGCTGTCGGTGCTGTTTTGCTTGATTATGAAACATTTTTTTTCACTCTTTTTGATTGGCCTGGTGTTGCTCTCGGCTTGTTCCGATAACGGCGATGCCCCTGCTCCTTCCATCACCATAGCCTCTGCCGTTGAAACTGTGGCCGATGGTGATTCGGTTGGTCAGGGAGCCCTCATGAAATTTCGTCTGGTAGTTGACGGGCATGGAGCCCACATCAGCAACATCGTGGCCACCATTGCCGATCACGATCAAATGAAAACCATGATGGATGTAGGGGTTTGGGCTACGACCCTCGACACCATCGTGTCGTTTTACAAAGGTGCCTGGGATACCGAGAACTGGACTTTCAGTGTGATGAGCGAAGAGCGGTTGTTTGGGAAGGCCTCGCTCACTATTTACCGCGATCCGGTGTCGGCCTATGGCCCCATCACCACCTGGCCCGACGTCACCCTGACGTTCCAAAATACCGACGGCCCCCATTTCTTCGATGTGGAAACTGGCGATGTGCTCACCCTTCAGGAGGCAGCAACCCGCCCCGCTGATGTTGACTTCGCGGTGTATTATTACATGGATGGCACCAAACCCTCGCCCACTTTCTCATCGCCTGGCGATGAAGATGCCCCAACTTATTACCCCGATATGAACCAGTGGTCCACAATCAACTACACCAAGTGGGACTACGTGAGCCAAACCACCGCCGAAGCCTTCGACCGGGCAACTACCGACAGTCTGTTGATTGATCGCTACGACGATGTTTGGGGTCGCAGAAAATATAAATTTGCTTATGCAGGCTGGGTTTTCCCCTTCAAAACCACCAACGGGAAGATAGGGCTGGTAAAAGTGATCAGATCCGATAACGATGCCACGGGCTCCATTCAGTTTGCTGTTAAAGTTCAACAATAGAATATGATAAAAAAATCTATTTTCAACATTTTGGTTGCTGCTTTTTTTGTGCAGAGTGTTGTAGCACAGATATCGGGGCGTGTTACCGACGCAACAACCGGCGAACCGCTGGCCGGTGCCGTTGTACAATGGCACGATGGTGCAGGTGTTACCACCAACTCCCGTGGCAATTACACCATCAGTGGATTGCAGTCGGGTTCCTACACTTTCACCGCCTCTTTTTTGGGATATGCACCCCGGCAGCAAAAACTCGATGTGAACCAAAACGGCAACTACAGTCTCGATTTCAGCCTTGATCCGGTGGCTTTTACCGCCGATCCGGTGGTAATCACCGCCACCCGCACCCAAAACAGGGTTCTGGATGTTCCGGCTCGTATCAATCTGATAGCCCCGGCCCAATTAGCCAACATCCCGGCAACAACCACCGACGAACTGCTGACTTACGTGCCAGGTTTGCAGATTAGCCGGTCGTTTGGCCCCATCAGTGCCCGCTCCACTGTTTCGATGCGCGGTATGAGCGGGAAAGAGCAGTCGCGCACCCTGGTGCTGTTCGATGGCATCCCCATCAACAAAACCGATGGAGGCAGTGTGAACTGGAACCTGCTCAACACCGATCAGATAGAACAGATTGAGGTGATCAAAGGGCCGGGGTCGGCACTCTATGGCGGCAGTGCCATGGGAGGCATCGTGAACATTGTTACCCGCCGGCCACAGAAGCTGATCGAGGGGAAAGTGGCTGCCGAATACGCTACTTTCAATACCCCCGGCGCTCGCCTGTCGCTGTCGGGCAGGATGAATCAACCCGATTCGTCGGGATTCTATTGGATGGTGAACGGTTTCGCGCGCCGCAGCGATGGCTACGTGGTGCAACCACCCGCCGATCAAACACGCTACACCACACCCTCGGCCATGTCGGAAATCATGGGAGGAATCAGGTTGGGTTACGACTTCAACGCCAACAGAAATATTGAACTCGATGTAAAACTCTACGATGACAGGCGCACCGCCGGCGAGGAGGTTTTTCAACCCGACGGAAATGCAACCGACCACGATACCCGCCACTTCAGACTGAGCTACAGCGACAAACAGGGCGAAACCACTTACAACGCCACCTTGTTTGCTCTTGTTGAAAACTACCACAAGGTGAACGAATGGATGAGCGGCGACATGTACACCTTCTACGACGTGGACTCCAAACGATCGGACTATGGTTTGCTGGTAAACGCCACCCGACTCCTCCTTTCGAACCACCGTGTGACTGCCGGCATTGATTTGCGCCAGGGTGCCGTTGATGCCTCCGACATCTATTACACCTCTACCGACAAGATCAACAACCGTGGAAGGATGAACTTCGGTGCTGTTTATCTCCAGGATGAATACGCGTTCGCCAAAGGGAACGGTCGGGTTGTTGCCGGACTGCGACTTGATTATGCTCACTTTTACGATGGAGCTTTTACAATAGAATATCCATCTGTAGTAAACAGTTTCATGGCTCCCTACCAGATTGAGGCAATTGACAACACCACCTGGACGGCCTTGAGCCCCAAGCTGGGAGTGCAATACAAACCCACCAACGCTTCGCGGGTTTATGCCGGCTATTCGCGTGGTTTCCGACCCTCCATCCTCGACGACATGTGCCGTTCGGGGCGCATCAGGGGTGGTTTCAAAATAGCCAACCCCAACCTGAAACCCGAAACTATCGATAACTTTGAGTTGGGTGGCGACCTGAACCCGTTCAGTTGGGCAAGGCTGGCCGCATCGGTCTATTATTCACTTGGCCACGATTTCATGTATTACACCAGCACGGGTCAGACCATTGATATGGGCTATGCCGTGAATCCCATTTCGCGGCGCGAGAACATCAGCCAGGTAGAGATTTACGGTGTTGAAGCCGAGTTGTCGGTCAGGCCAATAGAATACCTTACTTTTTTCGCAAACTACGCTTACACCCACTCCCAAATTAAAGACTACACCGTGGTGAACCCGCTGGTTGATTTCGACCTCACCGGAAAATTCCTCACCGACGTGGCTCCACACATTTTTTCGGCAGGTGCTGTTTATTCGATGCCCCGCTTCTCGGTGTCGGCACTTTGCAAATACACTGATAAGATGTGGATTACCGATAGCAACGGTTTCGACGATAAATACCTTTTTGCCTACCAATACCCGTCGGTTTTCCAGGTTGATGCCAGGGCTAAACTGATGGTAATAAACGGTCTTTGGGTTGCCGGTTCAGTTCAGAATCTGTTCGATGTAAAGTATTACGAGAGCAAAGGTTCTGTGAGCCCGGGGCGGTATATAACTGCCGAAGTGTCGTACAGTTTTTAGTTTTCGACCAGGCCTCCGACGTTCATGTTCCCTTTATAAGATTGATTTTTCTCAAACGAAAATGTATTAAGAGCCCGTTGGGCTCTTTTTTTTGAAATATAAAGTCACTAAAACAATTTTTTCTACATTTGCCGCCGACATGCTGCACAGCCAGCCTGCACGGTATGCCAACAGGAATCAAAGTTTCACCAAGTAAAATTTTTAAAATGAAAAAGTGTTTTGTGATTGTAGCAATGGTATTGATGGCCAGTGGTTTATTAGCTCAGGAAAGCCCATTTTATCTTGTGGGTTACGGGGGAATCGGGATGAATTTATCGGCCGACGGGTTCCGGTTGTTGAGTAACAGCACATCGCTTTACGACATGGAAGCCGACACAACAACGTACAACGATTCGTTTGAATTGGTTGATCGGTCGTTTGGGAAGGCTAAACGGTTTGGTCTGGCCGTAGGTTTCAGGTTGTCGAAGGAACATCCGGGACTGAAATTTCAGATTGGCCTGGTGAAACAAGCCAATTCTACCTTTGAATATGAGGCCGAAAAAAGGGATGTGGTTCAATCGTATATGAATTTTTTTGTTAACCGGAACGATGAAATTTCGATGAAAGCCAGTGCCATGTTTATCAATCCGGCTTTGATCATGCAAATGCAAAGCGGGAAATGGCGGCCTTACATGAAAATGGGGTTGCTGGTTGTATTTGCCTCGTTGGAACAGGAAAACCAGATACTTTACTCAACCAACCTGCCCAACTATTATCCAACCTCCTCGGGAACCCTTTGCTATGAATACGAAATCAAGCCAGCCCTGGGTGCTGACTTTGCTCTTGGTACCACCTATCCTTTGGGAAGTGGCTTCTCGATAATGGCAGAAGTTGATTTTCAGTATGTGCGGGTTGCCCCTACCAAAGCCACCATCACCGAATATACCGAGAGGGGCACCGATTACCTGAGCACCCTCACCACTGCCGAGAAAGAGATCGAATTTGTTGATTCGTACTCAACCAACTATGCCCCTTCGCCCAACCAGCCCACCAAAGCCCTGAAGGAGTATGCCACTTTTAATGCATTGTCGGTTCAGGCTGGCCTTGTTTACCAGTTTTAGATGACGTTATGGTAGCACCAACTTGTATATTAAGATAGTTGCTGTTTTGTTTTACCCCCCTTTCATGAAAAGTGTCTCCTCTCTTTTTCTGGTATTGTATCTTTTTTTCAGTTGCTTTTTTGTGAATTTCGACCGAATATCGCAAGTGGGTATTGTTGCCGGGTTGCTGGTTGGCTTCACGATATTCCGCGACAGGCGTTTGGCGGAGGTTGCTCGCAGCATGTTTCTTATGCTTTTGCCGCCATTTTTTGGGGCACTGGCAGGGTTGATCGCGGGCGGTGCTGCTATCCGTTTTGATGTGTGGTGGGTGTTGGCGGCTTTCTATTATGTGGCTGTGGTGGTTGGCTTGGTGCTGCGACGTTTGCCATTGCAAGAGCATCTGAGTCATGCCCTTTTGTTTGGAATTGCCCTGGTGTTTGTGGCAGGTGCTTTTCGGAAAGTGGGTCTCGGATGGTCGGCTGTTGTAATGGTTGTTGTGGCGTCGGTTTCTGTTGCCGCGTTGTTGCGCCTTTTCAAAAAGAGGGATCGAAGGGTGTGGTGGTTTGTCAACCTTCCATACCTTTTCATTCATCTGATTTTTTCCCCCGTCGAGAGTTACTTCCCTGTGATTGCGGGATGGTTTTTTCAGGTAGTCTGCTCAGGTGTTGTTTTTCTTGTATGGCATGGGCAGATATTTGGAAAGAGGCGGTTGCTTTGGTCATCGGTTTTTACATTTGGGATGACCCCTTTGGTGTGGGTGGCTCAGGAGAATCTGGAACGATGGAATTATTGCAACCAGGTAAACTCGGTTCCCACAGGACCTGTTAACTATACCGTGGTTACCCCAAATGGCGATACCCTCAACCCGTCAACCACACGAGGGAAGCAGTTGGTATGCCTGTTTTGGTCGGCTCAATGCGGCAGTTGCCCCGCAGAGTTTCCCTACTTTTCTGATCTGGCATCCCGCTTTGCACATCGCCCCGACATCAGTTTTGTTGCGGTGTTTCTCTCCACGCGTGCAAAGGATTCGCTGTACTACCAACAGACTGCACTGCCCGGGTTCGCCTTTCGGTGGGGGTATGCACTCAACAGCGACTCGTTGATGAGGTCGTTGAATATGCAGGGCGTTCCCCATTTCACCATCTTTAATGCCGAAGGAGGGGTTTCCTACAACGGGATGGTAATGAACCGTCCGTGGCTCTGGCTGAACCGTCCTGCGCGTTTCATCGAATAAGACCAGCGCCTGAGGTTCCCCTTTCCCCCATACCCGATAGGGTAAGCACGAGTCCAGCCGTTCCCGCGATGGAGGGTGAAGGGGTCGGCAGCACCTTTTACCTGTTCGCGCCAGCCTGTTTGTAGGTTTCGATACCCTTTTTCGGTATCGGTAAATGAGGTTTACCATCCCGCCCGGCCGATGATTGCTTCAAAGCCTCTGCGGAACTGTTCATTTTTGTATCGGAATGGTTCACAGGCCATGCGGAGCTCTACATATTTATTTCTTACTTGTACATAAATGCAGCGGAACTGTTCAAATCTGTCGCTGAATTGTTCGAATCCATCGCTGAGCAGAACATATTTATCGCGGACTTGTACATAAGAGTCGCGGAACTGTTCAAATCATTCGCGGAGCTGTTCAAACTGCCCGCGGAGTAGTACACATGTATCCCGGGGTAATACATGGGTGCTTCTGAATTAGGGGAGAGTGGGTTCCGATAGCCCCGATCGCCATCGGGGGAAGGGGAGAAGGGGAGTGGAGGCGCTCCGGGATAGTTATCGAGGCGGGGCGCGAGTCGAAAGGAAGGGGTGATGGGGAGAGCGGGCGCCAGCCAACCGCCAACGCCAAAAGCTAAAAGCCAAAAGCTAAAAGCTAAAAGCCAAACCATTTCTTCCCTATCTTTGCCTTGAATTGTTTTGCTCATGGATACCTTTTTTTATACGCTGGCACATGAATTCGACACACCGTTTCAAAACTCGGTGCTGGTGTTCGCGGTCATTCTTTTTATCATTTTGTTGTCGCCATTGTTGCTGCGCAAGATACGCATCCCGGGAATCATCGGGTTGATCATCAGCGGGGTGGTGGTAGGCCCTCACGGGTTGAATCTCATTGAGCGCAACTCGGCCGTGGAGTTGTTCAGCACCATCGGGTTGCTTTACATCTTGTTTATTGCCGGGTTGGAACTCGACATGAACTCTTTCCGCCAAAACCGCTACAAGAGTATGCTCTACGGAGCCCTTACTTTTTTGCTCCCGATGTTGATAGGTTATCCGGTTTGTCGTTATTTGCTGGGCTATGGTGTCGGAGCAAGTCTTATAACCACCAGTTTGTTTGCTACCCACACACTGGTTGCCTATCCCATCGTGAGTCGGTTGGGCATTGCACGCAACCAGAGCGTTGAAGTGACCGTGGGGGGCACCATCATCACCGATACGGCTGTTCTGATTCTCCTTGCTGTGATTGTGGGGTACAACACCGGGGGAAGTGCCACCCTTTTGTGGCCGCGGCTCATCATCAGTTTTTTGTTGTTTCTGGGGGTGGTTTTTTATGTTATTCCCCGTGTTTCGGCTTGGTTTTTCAAGAAATTGGAGGCCGAGAAAACCTCGCATTACGTGTTTGTGCTGGCTGTGTTGTTTTTTTGTGCCTTCCTGGCCGAGATGGCCGGATTGGAGTCCATCATCGGCGCTTTTGCAGCAGGGTTGGCTCTTAACCGGCTGATACCCGTAACTTCGCCTTTGATGAACCGGATTGAATTTGCCGGCAACAGCCTGTTCATCCCCTTTTTCCTGATCAGCGTGGGGATGCTGGTTGATTTGAGGGTTATTTTCAGCGGAGTTGATGTTTTGTATATTGCCGGTGTTCTGATAGTTGTGGCCATAGGTACCAAATGGCTGGCAGCCTGGATCACTGCTACTGCCCTTCGTTATTCGAAAGCCCAACGCCGCCTGATGTTCGGGCTGAGCACGGCGCGTGCAGCGGCTACGCTTGCCATCATACTGGTTGGTATCGAGAACAATATTGTTGACACCCGCGAGCAAAACGCCACCATTCTGCTTATTTTGGTTACCAGCCTGGTGTCGTCGCTGGTAACCGAGGAGGCTGCCCGCAAAGTTGCCTTGGCCATGGAGTCGGGGGGAGGCGAGATGTTGCCTGCTGCTCGTGGTCAGAAAATCATGGTTTCGCTGGCCAACCCCGATACCATGGAGCGACTTCTCGACCTGGCCTTCAGCGTAAGGTTGCCCGCATCAGACCACGCGGTAACCGGACTGGCCATCGTGCTCGACAACGAAGAGGCCGAACGAAAGCTCATCGAGGCACGGGCTATGCTCGAAAAGGCACGCCGTCACAGCGCATCAGCCGATTATAAACTCGACCTGCTCACCACCATCGATCAAAACGTAGCAGGGGGCATCCGCCGAATTGCAACCGAGCAGTTTGCAACCGACCTGATCATTGGCTATTCGGGACGTACCAGCCTCACCGACCTGCTTTTTGGCAAAACCATGCAAGCCATCATCGACCACACCCGGCAGGGGGTAATGGTGAGCGGGCTTCGTTCGCCACTTCACGTTCACAGCCGTTTGCTGCTCTTCTGCCCGCCATTTGTCGAAAAAGATCCCGGGTTTGCTTCTTGTCTGGCCAATGTTGTTCAGCTAACATCCGTTCAGGGACTTTCGCTTCATATTTATTCGTCAGCACTCACCGAGACGGCTGTCCGTGCCCGTTTCTCGCAGAGCCGTACACCGGTATCACCTGCCTACAACAGCTTCCCGTCGTGGGATTCGTTTGCCAGGTATGAAAACGATTTGCTCCCCTCCGACCTGTTGGTGGCCGTGATTCCCCGCAACGGCACCATTGCTTTTGATACCCGGCAAAACAACGTGCTTCAGCGCATCAGCGACAGAGCCCTGGCGATGAGCTTCATTCTTGTTTATCCCGGATCGTCGGTTGAATGGCAGGGAGCCCTCACCGGCGATTTCAACGCCGGCGATTTGCGCAACAACGTGACACGGATTGCACAGGGAGCCCGCGAATTGTTAGGAGCCCTTGATCCCCGCAAATTGGACTGACCTCACGGGTTCGCGTGTTATTCTGTATCTTTGTGCTTCTATCCGCATCTTATGTCAACACTTCCTGCCGGAAAAGCCATTTATTTCACCTCCGACCACCATTTCGGAATTCCCGACCGTGAAAGGAGTTTGCAACGCGAGCTTCGTTTCGTGCGGTGGCTCGGCCAAATTGCCCCCGATGCCCACCAACTCTACATCATGGGCGATCTGTTCGACTTCTGGTTTGAATACCGTACCGTGGTTCCGCGTGGCTACGCCCTCCTGTTCGGTGCCCTTGCCGAGATGGTACAAAACGGAATCGAGGTCCATTATTTCAGGGGCAACCACGATATGTGGGCCTTCAACTACTTCGAACAGGAACTTGGCTTCACCATGCACCGCCACCCGGAATTTAAAACACTGGGATCGAAAAATTTTTACCTGGCTCACGGCGATGGGTTGGGACCCGGCGATCGGGGTTACAAACTGCTCAAAAAGGTGTTCGCTTCACCCGTCAACCAATGGCTCTTCAGGCAATTGCATCCCGATTTCTCGTTTCGCATGGCCCTCTACTGGTCGCGTCGCAGCCGTTATGCCAACATTGCCCGTGAAGGGATGGAAGATGCAAGAGGCTGCTACCTCGATGAGCAATGGCTCAAAGCCGAACGCCTGCCCCGTCATGCCGCCGCCGTGGTGGAGCAAAATCCCGATACCCACTTCCTTGTTTTCGGCCACTGGCACCTGCCCGTTCACCTCACCTTTGGGCAGGCACATTATTACAATATTGGTGACTGGATCAGTTGGTTCTCTTACCTTCGCTTCGATGGCAACTCCGTGAAACACCATGCCTTTGAAACCGAATCGAACGTTTTTCCTCACCTCTGAGAGCGTTCCACCTCCGCCCACCTCCCCCAAAAATGCTATTTTTGCAGTTCAACATTATAAATCACTCTATAACATGGAATTTATTAAAACCTATATCGAACAGAACAAAGAGCGTTTCCTCGACGAGCTGTTCGCGCTTCTCCGGATCCCCTCCATCAGTTCACTGGCCGAACACAAACCCGATATGCAACGTGCTGCCGAATACTGGAAACAGAGTTTGCTGGATGCCGGCGCCGATAAAGCCGAAATTTACCAAACTCCCGGCAATCCCGTGGTGTTTGGTCAGAAGATTGTGAATCAGGCCTGGCCCACGGTGCTGGTTTATGCCCACATGGACGTGATGCCCGTTGATCCTGTCAACCTGTGGAACTCGCCCCCTTTCGAGCCCGAAATCCGCGATGGAAAAATCTGGGGACGTGGCGCCGACGACGACAAAGGGCAGGGATTCATGCACGCCAAAGCCTTCGAGATGCTGGTACGAACCGGAAAACTCCCCTGCAACGTGAAGTTCATGATCGAGGGTGAGGAAGAAATTGGATCGCCCAACATGGGAGCCTGGTGCGAAGCCCACAAAGAGATGCTCGAAGCCGACGTGATCCTGGTATCCGATACCAGCATGATTGCCCCCGACATCCCCAGCATCACCCAGGGTTTGCGCGGCCTGGCTTATCTGGAGGTGGAAGTTACCGGACCCAACCGCGATCTTCACTCCGGCATCTTCGGCGGTGCCGTGGCCAATCCCGCCAACATCCTCGCCAAAATGATAGCCTCGCTTCACGACGAAAAAAACCGGGTAACCATCCCCGGATTCTACGACGACGTGATGGAAGTGAGCCACACCGAGCGACAAGCCATGGCACAAGCCCCCTTCAACCTCGAGCAGTACAAAAAAGCCCTCGACCTGAAGGAGGTTTGGGGTGAAGAGGGATTCACCACCACCGAACGCACCGGAATCCGCCCAACCCTCGATGTGTGTGGTATTTGGAGCGGCTACACCGGCGAAGGAGCCAAAACTGTGCTCCCCTCGAAAGCTTTCGCCAAGGTTTCGATGCGCCTGGTTCCCAATCAGGATTACAAAAAAATCAGCAGGCAATTCATCGAACACTTCGAGAAGATGGCCCCCCCCTTCGTGAAAGTGAAAGTGACCGACCTGCATGGCGGACAAGGCTACGTGGCTCCGCTCGAAATGCCCGCCTGGCGTGCCGCCGATAAGGCTTACCTGGATACCTTCGGCAAAAAGCCCATCCCAACCCGCAGCGGTGGAAGCATCCCAATCATCAGCACCTTTGAACAAGTGCTGGGGATCAAATCGCTCCTGATGGGCTTTGGCCTCGAATCGGATGCCATCCATTCGCCCAACGAAAATTACCCGTTGCACAACTTCTACAAAGGGATTGAAACCATCGCGGCATTCTACATCCACTTTGCCGAAGAAATGAAAAAATAAACCGCAAACCCATGATGGACAGCGAACAACAGGATTTTGAACGCAACCTGGCCCTCCTCATCAGGTTGTTCAAAAAGATCCGCGACAAAGGCGAGGTGCCGGGCTTCGGAGTTGCAGGAATGGACGACAACATGCGTCAAAGCATGGACATCATGATTCGCAACTTCGAGATGCTGAAAAACGATGCCTCGACACGTGAGGCCATGTCGCAGGCAGGTCTTCATATGGCTCCCATGATCAAACAGTTGATCATGAGCCTTCGCGAGCAACTGGGCGACGATGCCAACGACCTTTTTGACGACCAACCTGGTGAAGTGAAGAAAATTGAGCCTGTGGTAACCGCTGAGTCGCGGGTAGAAGTGGGGGTGTTCACCCGGCGCCTGGTTCAGATTGACCAAATGCTGGCCAAAGGAAATCTGCCCGAAGACGACGTGGATGCCCTGCTCGACGAACGGCTCAGAATTATCGGGAAATTAAACGCGAATAACGATTAAACCATCTTAAAACCTGGTTTTTTTAAGGGCTGTGTTTCACGAAACCAGCCCTTTTTTATTTTTTTACTTGGTTGGCCATGCAAAACCTTCTATATTTGCTAATCATACCTTGTGAAGCATATGGAAAAAACCTACCAACTTGAGCTCACCCGCGAACAATGGGAAAAACTTGTTGCAGCCACCTACCTCAGCGGCTGGATGACCACAGCCCACCTCGAAGAAGATCAAACAGGGCCGTTTGACGATCTGGAGCAAGTGATCCTGAATCAGACTGCTCATTACCAGATGGATCATCTGTGTATAAAAAACCCCGGCTCAGAGGTATTCGACTACACGGCAGAGGCTGCTGAAAAGTTCGACGAGATGGTGGATGAATACGACGACCTCACCTTTTGGGAGGAACTCTCAACACGGCTGGCCGAACGCGATGTTGCAGGGTTGAAAATGAGCGATGAAGAGAAAGCCGACAAGGTGATGCAACTTGCCGACCGTTACGATACGGAGTTTGAAAAAAACGGCTTAAAAAACCTGATGGTTAAAAGAAAATTCTGACAACCACACCGCATCTGATAAAACCAAAGTTTAACCGGGATGTCGAAGCCTGTAATCAACCACGAGAACTTTTATAGGGCCATTTTCCAGCAAGCCTCCGAAGGGATTTTGCTCGACGACGGGCAGGGGAATTATATCGAGGCCAATCCCGAGGCTTGTTCCATGCTGGGCTATACCCGTGATGAGTTGCTTAACCTTAAGGTTTTCGACATTGTAACTGAAGAGTCGCAGCAGGAAGCCCCGTTGCACTGGGACCAACTCAGACGACGTCAAACCATAAGGCTAACCCGAACCTTCAGGCGAAAAGACGGCCAGACAATTGTTTGCGACATGAGCGCCCGCGGCCTGAACGACGGCACCATAGTGGTAATTCTTCGCGATGTAACCCAATCGTTTCAAACCGAGAAGGAGCTGGAACTCTATACGGCTAATCTCACCCCACCGGCCGGGAAAAAAGTTTTTTCACGCGACAGTGCGACCAGTTTGTCGTTTCATGATGTGTTTGATGTGGCTGAAATTCAGAAAATACAAGATGCCTTTGCCGATGCAGTTGGAGTGGCTTCGCTTATTACCGCTCCCGATGGCAGCCCCCTCACACAGCCCAGTAATTTCTGCCGGTTTTGCCATATGGTGAGGAACACAGGCTCGGGGGCCCTAAGCTGCCAAAACAGCGATTTTCATTTGGGGAATCTTTCGAGAGAAAAGGGGTTGGCTTACCAAAAGTGCCTCAGTACAGGCATAACCGATGCCTGTGCCACCATCTATGCCGGCGATCGTGTCATAGCGCTTTGGCTTATCGGCCAGGTGTTCATCGGCAGCGAGGATCGTGAAAGCATATTGCTCAAGGCTGTAGATCATGGACTGGAGGCCGGAGAGGCTGCCGCAGCACTGTCGGAAGTGACGACCATCCCGGCTGAAAGGTTTGAGCGGGCCATTGAGGCCCTCAGGTTGATAGCCAGTCAACTCTCTGTTGCCGCGCTTCACAATTTGCAGTTGGCCAAGTACCTGGCTGAGCGGAGGGTAACTGCCCGCAAGATGGCTTTATCAATCAGGCTGTTGCACCGTCGTCAAAATGCTTTATCGGAAATGCTGGCATACCCGGGCGACAGGGTGTTTGATTTGGGTGAGTTCGTGAAAATCATAACCCGGGCAAGTGCCGAGGCCCTCGAAGTTGAAAACATATCGGTGTGGTTGGGCAACAACACCGAGGGCCAGCTAACCTGCATCGACAGGTTCCACAGAGGCAAAGATACCCACACCAAGGGCGAAATCCTGTTCATGAAACAATTTCCCACCTATTTCAACACGTTGACTACACACAGGGTGATTGATGCATCGGATGTGATGACCGATGAAAGGGTGGCCGAATTTGTCAAGCTGGGTTATGTGAGCAGACTCGGGGTTAGCTCGATGCTTGATGCCACCATTCTGATCAACGGCAGGCTGGCCGGGGTGATTTGCGTTGAACACACCGGCGACAAAAGAGTCTGGAACTCCGATGAGCAGAACTTCATAGCCGATGTAGCCGACAAGGTAGCTATGGGGCTGCTTACCATGCAACGAACCCAGACCGAGAACGACCTGCGAGAAAGCGAAATGCGTTTCAGGCAAATGTTTCAAAGCAACAACGTGGTGATGATGCTGATTGATCCTGATTCGGGTTACCTGCTTGATGCAAATCCTGCTGCCCTCGATTTTTACGGGTACAGCCGCATTGAGATGCTCAACATGAACATCAGCCAGATCAACACCATGAGCGTGGCCGACATCTACACCGCCATGCAGAAAACACGAAACAGCCGGCAAAACTATTTCATATTCAATCACCGCCTTAAAACGGGTGAGATTAAAACCGTTGAAGTTTACGGATCAACCATCACCCTCCAGGGGAAAGACATCATCTACAGTATAGTTCACGACATCACCGACCGGCGCCTGATGGAAATCGAAAACCGCAAGTTGTCGCTGGCTGTGGAGCAAAGCCCCTTGTCGATCGTGATTACCGATGCTGACGGAAGAATTGAGTATGTGAACCGTCAGTTTGAAGAGATAACCGGCTACACAGCAAGTGAAGCTCTGGGAAAAAACCCGTCGGTTCTGAAATCGGGACTTACCCCCGACCTGGTGTATGAAGATTTGTGGAGGACAATTAAAATGGGCAGAATCTGGCGTGGCGAATTCATCAACCGTAAAAAAGACGGCAGTCTCTACACCGAAAGCGTTATAATTGCCCCAATTGCTGCTACCGGCAAGGAAGTTTACCATTTTCTGGCACTAAAGGAAGACATAACGGTAAAGAAGCAAATGGAAGACGACCTTAGAAAAGCAAAGGAAAGAGCCGAAGAGAGCGACAGGCTTAAAACGGCTTTTCTAAACAACATGTCGCACGAGATCAGAACCCCCATGAATGCCATCGCTGGTTTCGCCGATCTCTTGCGCGACGATGACCTCACGCGCGACGAACAACTTAAATACATCGAAATCATCAACAGCAATTCCGATCAGTTGCTGGGTATCGTGAACGATGTGCTGGAAATCAGCAGGCTCGACAGTGGGCGCATTCCCCTACACCTCTCGCGGTTCTATCTCAACCACCTGATGGAAGACATTTACCAGTCGTTCTTGCCAGAGGTAAGTCGTAGAAAACTGAAATTTACCTATACCTGTGCTTTGTCCTATGACGATTCGTTTTTTGAAACAGATCGCGAGAAGTTGCGGCAGGTGATCATCGGATTTATAAGCAATGCCTTGAAGTTTACCGACAAGGGCGAGATAAGTTTTGGATATAAAACCGTTGCCGATCAGGTGGTTTTCTACGTGCGCGACACAGGGATCGGGATAGCCGAGGCCGATCAGCAGAAGGTTTTCGACAGGTTTTACCAGGTGGCGCAGCCCGAAGGCAAAAGCAAAGGGGGAACAGGTCTGGGACTCAGCATCGCAGCAGGGATCTCCAAATTGCTGGAAGGGACCCTTGACGTTCAGTCGATACCCGGAGAAGGATCAACTTTTTCGCTGGCTGTTAAAAACTCACGGGTACACCAATCCATCAGGGAGGAAAGAAACAACAACCTGGAGCAACTTCAACAGTTGGTGGTTTTGGTGGCTGAAGACGAAGTTTACAATTTTGAATTTCTTAAAGCCTTGCTCGATAAACATGTAGCTGCCATTCACCACGCGTTTAACGGGCAGCAGGCTGTTGAAATGGCCGCGGCTCTGTTGCCCGATATCATCCTGATGGATTTGAAAATGCCTGTGATGGATGGCGTTGAGGCAACCAGACTGATAAAAGCTGCCAACCCAGGGCAGGTGGTTATAGCTCAAACAGCTTATTCACAACCCGAAGAATTGAACAAATTGAGTGCAGCAGGTTGTAGCCTCTGTTTAACCAAACCCATTAAACGCAGCGATTTGCTGGAAGCTATTTTGAAGTTTGCATGACACACCGGGCGGTTTTGCGAAAAACTTCCCGGATACCACTTCCCCAGAGCGCATTCAAACCAATCAGAACCCTATGAACGATAGCAACAACGCTTCACGTCGTGAGTACATCGGCAGGATTAACAAAGCCATGGATTTTATTGAATCCAACCTGGGGCGAACCCTGCTTCTTGATGAGATTGCCCACGCGGCACATTTTTCCCCGTTTCATTTTCATCGCATCTTTAGTGCTTTGACAGGCGAAACGGTTAACCAATACGTGAAGCGGATCAGGATCGAGAAAGCCGCCTCGATGCTCATCAACAACCCTGAATGGCCCGTAACCGAAATAGCCATCAAATGCGGCTTTTCGAGCAACCCGGTTTTTTGCCGTGCCTTCAGGGAGTGGTACGGGCAGTCGGCCGGAACGTTCCGAAAGCAGTATGCTTCCAACGGTTTTACATCGGGTCCGGCATTGAGCAAGAATGGTCAACAGAGTGGCAAAGATGGTCAACCCCACCCTGATCGTCAGTCTTACCTTTGCGCTGTTTCACCTTTAAATGAATTCCAGATGAATGCAAACATTCAGGTAAAAGAGATGCCGGCTCTCGATCTAGTTTATTGCCGGCACACAGGCCCTTTCGATCAGATTGGGCTGGCTTATGAAAAACTGATGCGGTGGGCAGGGCCACGCGGACTGATGTCGGGTCCTGATTTAAAAACGGTAACCGTTTACCACGACGATCCGAAAGTGACCGCTGTTGAGAAAGTGCGACAAAGTGCTTGCATCACCGTGCGGGGTGATGTGAAAACAAGCGGTGAATTTGGGAAAATGACCGTGGATGCCGGCAAGTACGCTGTGGGCAGGTTTGAAATCGGGGTAGAAGGATTCGCTGTGGCCTGGGATCAAATGTGCAACTGGTTTGCCGACAGCGGCTATCAGCCCGGCGAAGGTTATTCCTACGAGCTGTATCACAACGACCACCGTGAACATCCTGAGCAAAAGTTCATTCTCGACATCTGTATTCCGGTCATCCCGCTCTAGCAAAACCCACTTTTCCGAATAGGCAAGCTGGTGCTTATGCCAGAGGCAACAGGCTGAATTAAAAAACTTTTCAAAGATTCTTGCATATTCGGAAAATTATGCCGTATTTTGCACTCCCTTTTCCGACAGATAATTATAGACCTTAAAAATACGTATAGCGATGTCAAGGATTTGTGAAATAACCGGCAAAAGCGTCATCACCGGTAACAGAGTTTCGCACTCAAACATTAAAACCAAACGCAGGTTTTATCCGAATCTGCAGACCAAGAAATTCTATGTTCCCGAAGAGGATGCATGGATTACCCTGAAAGTAAGCACCCAGGGGATTCGCAACATCAACAAGAAAGGCATCATGGCCTGTCTGAAAGATGCCGAAAAAATGGGTCTCATCAGGCTGTAAGCCAACAACGAATTACCGATAGTGCAATTTACTGCCGTGCCGTCAGGTACGGCAGTTTTGCTGTTAGGGGGCAGCGGCACAACCCCTCGTGAGGCATAGTACGAATGGATTTCCTAATTTTACATCCAAAATTGTGAATTACCCATGCTTAGGTCGATACTACTGATGGCCGTTGTACAGGGGCTGCTGTTGGCTTCCGTTTTTGCACAGGTTGAAGGAAGGCTGGCCCAGATAGCCGGTTATGTTTCGGAAGCCGACAGTGTGAAGCCAATCCCTTTTGCCACCATTCGCATTGCATCAACCCCTTTTGGATGCGCTGCCGATATCAACGGCTTTTTCGCTCTGCCTGCCAGACCTGGCGACACCCTTCGGGTGAGCGCAGTGGGCTACAGCGAGCGACGCCTCATTTTGCCTGATTCAATGCCCGACAACCGTTATCTGGTGTATTTGGAATTGTCGGCCGACACCATTCTCCTTCCCGAAACCACCATCCTCCCCTGGCCTTCGCGTGAACAGTTTAAACAAGCCTTTGTGGAGGCCGACGTTCCCGACGATGATCTTGAGCGTGCCCGAAAAAACCTCCCTGAAGCCACCCTGAGAGCTGCCGCCCGCAATGCCGATATGGACGCGTCGATGGCCTACAAGCAAACAGTTGACGACCACATGCGCCGCAGCTATTACGCCGGCCAAACCACCCCGCTCACCATCTTCGATGTGGGAGCCTGGTACCGGTTTATCAAAGCTGTGAGGCAGGGAAAACTCAAAAATCCTGACAAAACCAAATAAATACACCACAACCAACGTTATTTACCCTCCTTATTAAGAACACCCGACATGATTGCATCCCGTTTTCTGATCCGTTTTTTCTTTTTGCTGACAACCTGGGCAGCTGTAATTCAGGTAGAAGCACAGCAAATGGCAAAAATATCGGGCACTGTTACCGACCTCAACGGCAAGCCTATCGAACTGGCCAATGTGGCCATTCCTGGTAAACCCGGAGGGACTTCAACCGATCGGAAAGGGGGCTATGAATTGCTGGTACCAGCCCGGCAACCCATCACTGTGGTTTTCTCGTTTGTTGGTTACACCAGTTCCTCGCGCGACCTCAACCTGCAAGAGGGTGAACGAAAAATACTCAATATCAGGTTGGAGCCTTCGTCAACCATCCTGCCCGACATCACCATCGAAGATACCCGCATCCGCACCACCACCCTCACCCGCATCGACCCCAAAGCCTCGGCCACAATCCCTTCGTTGAGTGGCAATGCCATCGAATCGCTGGTAAAAACAATGCCGGGAGTGTCGTCGAATAATGAGCTTAGCAGCCAGTACAGCGTGAGGGGCGGTAATTACGACGAAAACCTGGTTTATGTAAACGATGTTGAAATCTACCGCCCTTTTCTGGTGCGTTCGGGGCAGCAGGAAGGGCTTAGCTTTTTGAACTCAGATTTGGTGTCGTCAATCCTTTTTTCGGCTGGAGGATTTGAAGCACGTTATGGCGACAAAATGTCGTCGGTGCTTGATATCAGGTACCGCAAACCGGTTGAATTTGGCGGATCGGCCTCGGTTAGCCTGTTGGGCGCCAACCTGCATCTGGAAGGTATCTCGCCAGATGCCCGCTGGACCTACCTGCTTGGCTTGCGTCAGAAATCGAACCATTCGATGCTGGGAAGCCTCGAAACCAAAGGCGATTACCAACCGTCGTTTACCGATGTGCAGGGAGCAGTCAATTTCGACATCAACGAGAAGTGGGAGCTGTCGTTCCTGGGGAATTTCAGCCGCAATGCCTACAACCTGATCCCCAGCGATCGGGAAACCGATTTTGGTACCATCCAGGAAGCCTACAGGCTTAAGATATATTTCGATGGTCAGGAGGTTGACCGGTTCATCAACTATATGGGGGCTCTTACCCTGGCCTGGAAACCTACTCCTGGCAGCAGGTACAGCCTTACCGGATCGGCTTTCCATACCGATGAATGCGAAACGTACGACCTACAGGGGCAGTACTGGATAGGGAAACTGGAGACCGACCTGGGAAGCAACGACTTTGGTTCGGTTACCGAGGCACAGGGAGTGGGAACCTATCTCAATCATGCCCGCAACAGGCTGGTTGCCGACGTAATCAACATAGAACACAGAGGTAATTATACCCGTGGACTTCACTTCCTGCAATGGGGATTGAAATGGCAATACGAACAGATTGACGACAAGATAAACGAATGGGTTATGATCGACTCGGCAGGCTATTCCCTTCCCACCAACCCCGATTCGGTGGGCTATGTCGATCCCGATGCTCAACCCGATCGCCCCCTGTTTCTGTCGGAACTCTACACAACCAATAACTTCGTATCGTCTAACCGCTTCACCGCGTTTGTTCAGGATAACTGGGAGTTGGGCGACAGTTCCAACAAGCACATCACCCTTGGTATCAGAGCCCATTACTGGGATCTGAACCAACAGTTGCTCATCAGTCCCCGGGCAACCTTCTCGGTCAAACCCCGATGGAAGCGCGATGTGGTGCTTAGGCTTTCAGGCGGACTTTATTACCAACCACCTTTTTATCGTGAGTTGCGCGATCGCGACGGAACGGTTTATCCTGATGTTAAAGCACAGCAATCGATTCACCTGGTTACCGGAGCCGACTACAATTTCATGGCCTGGAACCGTCCGTTTAAGCTTACCGCCGAAGTATATTACAAGTTTCTGAACAACCTCATCCCGTATGAAGTGGATAATGTCAGAATTCGCTATTTGCCAACACAAACAGCCACGGGGTATGCAGCAGGATTTGATCTTAAAATCAACGGGGAATTTGTCAAGGGAGCCGAATCGTGGGTAAGCCTCTCGGTGATGAAAACCGAAGAGGACATCAAAGACGATTTCTACTACAAATACTACAATCAAGCCGGAGAAGAGATTATTGCCGGTTACACAACCAATAATGTTGTGGCTGACAGTTTGAGGGTTGAGCCGGGCTACATTCCCAGGCCCACCGATCAGCGCTTTACCTTCAACCTGTTTTTTCAGGATTACCTTCCGGGCAATCCTTCCTATAAGATGCACCTCAATCTGGTGTATGGCAGTTCGTTACCCTTCGGTCCACCGTCGTCGCCCAAGTATTTGCACACTTTGCGCATCCCTCCTTACCGAAGGGTTGATATTGGATTTAGCAAGATGTTGAAAAGTCAGGATAAACCAGGCAAATGGATTTTCAGGCATTTTAAGGAAATTTGGGTTACGGCAGAGGTTTTCAACCTGTTGCAGTTCAACAACACCATCTCTTATCTTTGGGTAACCGATGTTAACCAACGGCGCTACGCCATTCCTAACCACCTCACACCCCGCCAGATCAATGTTAAGCTGGCCGCCAGATTTTAGTCCTTTCCCTGGTTTTGCTGTTCGCGCTGTTCGATTGCTCGTTTACGGGCTCTTTCGATTAACCGTTTTTCGGTGAGGCCTTCAAAAGGTTTGATCATCAAGGCTATCATCCCCTTGAGGGCATAGCCCAGGTAGGTTGATAACGAACCAAAAGTTACCAGCATCTGGTCGATACGCGGTTCGATAAGAGCTTCCGAGACAAGAAACAGGGCCAAAGCTACAGCAAAAACTACGGTGGTGGCCTTTCTTCCCATCCGGGCTTTCTGCAGATCGTCGATGGTTTGCGTAAGCCGGTGGTTGGTGCGCGAAAGCTCGTGGTTGGCCTGGTCAATTTTTCGCTGGAGTCTGTCGCTTATCTTCGTGAGCATCCGGGTTTGAGCCAGCAGGTCGTCGTAGGCATTCACCATCTGCGCGTAATCGGCTGCCTTCACCGCGCCTTCGCCTGCTTGCGCAAGCACGTGCCGCGAATGGTTGAGTATGGTTTCCTCCTGATTGAAAATTCCTTCCTTTTCCATCTTAACGTCTTTATTTAATCGTTGCTCAAAGTTAACAAGATTGCTTCAATACAGCTAAAAAACGCTACATTTGCATAGGATTTAAAACAAACCGAGTTGCTTTTTAGTCAAGAAATAGCCGATAGATACGCCAAAGAGATCGGACCGGAATTAATCGAAAGCCTTCCTGTAATGACCTGGTCGGGCGGCATCGTGGTGGTTGATAAACCAGAATTGGTAGAGCCTGCCGTGACCGAATTGATGCAGCACGATATTTTGGGTTTTGATACCGAAACCAGGCCCAGTTTTAGAAAAGGAGAATACCACCCCGTAGCTCTTATACAACTTTCAACAGCTACAACAGTATATCTTTTTCGCCTCAATTTGATCGGTTTCCCGGTGCCACTGCAGCAACTGCTGGCCAACCAGGCGGTGATAAAAGTTGGCATAGGCCTCGACAACGATCTGCCCGAGCTAAAAAAACTTCACCGTTTCGTCCCGGCTGGTTTCGTCGATCTGAACAAAGTGGTTACCAGCCTCGGGTTTATCAACACCGGTGCTAAAAAACTCACCGCCCTGATTTTGGGTTACCGCCTCAGCAAAACCAAGCAGACAAGCAACTGGGAATCAGAAATCCTTACCCCGGGTCAGTTGAGCTATGCCGCTATCGACGCTTGGGTGTGCCGTGAGATATACCTTAGACTTCAAGGGGTTGAATAATAGAGGGTGTTGACTTCTCTCAGGATATTTGCTACATTTATGGGAAATTTTAATCACCATGAAAACGTCATTTTTTCTTCTATTCGCTCTTGCTGCTTCGCTTTTAGTGGTAGGACAAAACCGCACCGGGTCTCAAAACCTTGATTTTGAGTATTGGACTGACAGCACGGGTGCTTTTGGCTACCAGGCTGAGGGTTTTTTTGTGGTGAACATGCTTTTTCAGCAGCGAGACACCGTGCAACCCAAAAACGGACAGTTTTCACTAAACCTGAACACTGCTCAACTGAATTCATCGGTAGCACAGTCGTCGGCACGATCTGACGAGCCATACACCGGCCGCCCGACCTTGCTGACGGGGTGGACCCGCTATGAGATTTCGGGTAACGACACAGCTTACGTGGTGGTGCATCTGACCAAACTAGGCAGAACGGTTGGGCAAGGGTTGCACACTTTTCGGGCTGGTGATTCACAAAACTGGTTGCCGGTTGAGGTACCCGTTACCTACTCATCAAACGAAATCCCCGACACCCTCACCTTGTTGTTTTATCTTGAACCTGTGGTTGATACCTCTGGAGGAGCCGGATTTTACATCCCCTCGCAAATCGGTTTCGACGATTTCAGCCTTGGAGCAACCGGAATGGAAACCCACCCCAATGCTTCATGCAGCATCTATCCCAATCCGGCTACAGACAAGGTTCATCTTCATGGCATGATCGGAACGGTTGAGCTACAAGTTTACAACACCAAGGGAGAGCTCGTAAAACAACTGAGAACCAACGAACAGTGGTTCAGCGTGGCTGATTTGCCCAACGGGCTGTATCTGTTGAAGATGCGTGACTCAGACCAATCCTTTACAACGCCGCTAATGAAAACTGGCAGGCTTCGTTAGATCAACAACCTGTCGAAAAAGTGGCATTTGATGCCGGAAGTCGAGTTCAACGGCTGGTGTTAGTCGGGCAATGAATTCGTGAGCCTTTGCCGTAACTTCGGGCATGAAGGCCTGAAACAGGTTGTCGAACGGTTCGTAATAGCGCGATAACGTGGCTGTGGCCTGTTTCATAGTTGACTGATATTGGGTTCGGCGGTGCATCCCGTCGAATACCTTATCGAGAAACCCCTTATCAGCATAATTCAGCAACCAGTTGTCGTTAACCATATACGGGAGAATTCGTTGGGTTTTTGCTGGCAGCCACGGTAACCGGTGCTGCAAAACCTGATAGCAGTTTGACGCGAAATCGGCCAGTGGTAGCGTTGCATACTTATCCCAATGCAGAGCCAGAAAGTGGTCGAGAAGAATATCGGCCACAATACCCGACCATCTGCCATGTTCGGAACTGAGCCACAGGGAGATATCTTTAACCCTGGGGTGCTGATCGGTGAAAGAATCGAGAAGCCGGTGCACCTCAACCCCCTGCCGGGTTGATGTTGGTAAGGTTTCGATAGCCCTCCCTTTGACCGCGTCGGCTATGAAACTGCCGGTCAGAAAATTGGCATCGAGCGTGCTAACATACAGATGTCCAAGAAAATTCATCCGCTATTTTTTGCCGGTAAAGGTAGGCAATCTGAAATGGGAAGAGGCAAAACCAACAAAATTTCGTAGCTTTGTGCATGATAAGCCCCGCCTTGATATAAAACTAAATCACCATGCAAAAACTGGTTTTATTGGGAGACGAAGCCATTGCCCAGGCTGCAATCGACGCCGGAATTTCAGGCATTTACGCCTATCCGGGAACTCCCTCCACCGAAATTACTGAATACGTTCAACACTCAAAAGAGGCTGCTGCCAAAGGAATAAAAGCCTGTTGGACAGCCAACGAAAAAACTGCCATGGAGACTGCCCTGGGCATGTCGTATGCCGGAAAGCGCACCATGGTTTGTATGAAACACGTGGGATTAAACGTGGCCGCCGACCCCTTCATCAACTCTGCTGTTACAGGAGCCAACGGCGGTTTGGTTGTGGTATCGGCCGACGATCCCTCGATGCACTCATCACAAAATGAGCAGGATTCCCGTTTCTTTGGCAAATTCGCCCTACTGCCTATTCTTGAACCTTCCAACCAACAGGAAGCCTACGACATGGTTCGCTATGCTTTCGATTTGTCGGAAACTTTCAGGCTGCCTGTTTTGCTTCGGATTACCACCAGGCTGGCACACAGCCGCTCCGGTGTAGAAACCAAACCACAGCGCGATCAAAATGCCTTGACTCTTCCCTCCAATCTGCGCCAGTTTGTTTTGCTTCCCGCCATTGCACGCAAGCAATACAAAGTGCTGCTCAACCAACAGGTTGCTTTGGAAAAAGAATCGGAAGGTGCCGGGTTCAACAGCTATACCGAAGGTTCTGACAACTCCCGCGGAATAATAGCCACCGGATTGGCCTATAATTATTTGATGGAGAATTACCCCGACAGAAAGGTACCCTATCCTGTTGTTAAAATCGGACAGTATCCCCTCCCTCTGGCCATGATTGAAAAACTCGCCGACACCTGCGCCGAGATTGTTGTGATGGAAGAGGGAATGCCCATCGTGGAAGAGCAGCTGGCTGGTTTGCTTCGTCGCGGACTGAAGGTGCGTGGACGCCTCGATGGTACCCTGCCACGTGATGGTGAGTTGAATCCCAACCTGGTAGCCGTTGCCCTGGGACTTACTGATACCCGTGGCGAAGCCGTTCCTGCTATTGTGGCACCGCGTCCACCGTCGCTTTGCGTTGGTTGTCCGCACACCGACTCGTATATTGCCCTTAACGAAGCCCTGAACGAACACTCGAAGGGCAGGGTTTTCTCTGATATTGGTTGCTATACCCTGGCCGCGTTGCCCCCTTTGGAGGCCATCAATTCGTGTGTTGACATGGGAGCCTCCATTACCATGGCCAAAGGTGCTGCCGACGCCGGTTTGGTGCCTGCCGTGGCTGTTATCGGCGATTCAACCTTCACCCACTCCGGCATGACTGGTTTGCTCGACGCCGTCATTAGCAAATCACCCATTACCGTGCTCATTCTTGATAACAGCACTACCGGTATGACAGGCGGACAGCCTTCGGAAGCCTTCGGAAGATTGAAAGATATAGTAACAGGATTGGGTGTTGAACCCGAACACATCAGGATTTTGAAACCACTCAGGAAAAATCACGCTGAAAACGTGCAGGCTATCAAAGAAGAGCTAGCATATCAGGGCGTTTCGGTGGTTATACCCACCCGCGAGTGTATTCAAACGCTCAACAAACGGATGCGCGAGAAATTTAAGAACAAGAAGTAACCGGCTTTTGAGCCTTTTTATTGATCAAATTTAAGTTGTTATGAAAAAAGATATCATTCTGGCCGGTGTTGGCGGGCAAGGTATTTTAAGCATCGCTGCCATCATTGGCACCGCAGCTGTTTCGTCGGGTTTGTATGTGAAACAAGCCGAGGTACACGGCATGTCGCAACGTGGTGGCGATGTGCAGTCAAACCTGCGTCTCTCTTCCGATCCTATAGCTTCCGACCTGATCCCTTTTGGTAAAGCCGATATGATCATAAGCGTTGAGCCTATGGAATCGCTTCGCTATTTGCCCTACCTGTCGCCCGAGGGCTGGCTCATCACCAACACAACCCCCTTTGTCAACATCCCCAATTATCCTGCTATTGAACAGGTGATGCAAGAGGTTGGCAAAGTAAAACATCACATCATTCTTGATGCCGATAAGATGGCTGCTGATTCAGGGTCGTCGCGTTCGGCCAACGTGGTGATTTTGGGAGCCGCCTCGCCTTTCCTCGATATTCCGATGGAGGTGCTTGAAAAGGCCATCAGGGCAATATTTGGACGTAAAGGTGATGAGGTGGTCAATCTCAACCTGAATGCCCTCCGTCTTGGTCGTCAGCTTGCTGAAAATCAGATGTAAAATAATTGTAACCGGGCTTGATGCCTGTTTCAACGAGGCTGGATCTTCCAGCCTCGTTGTTTTAAACTCCTGATCATGAAACGACCCTTGATTGAAATATTTGTCCTTGCCCTGGCAGGCATCTTGTTGGTGGTGGCAGCCAATTGGATTTTTTATACCGGACGTCAGATCGACGAACTTGTGGGAAGTCGCCAGCCATTCGTTCCCGAACCTGAGTTGGAATACGGCATTGAGGTTGATTCGCTTCATGTGGAAAAAGGGCAAATAAAGCTGGGGCAAAACCTTTCAACCCTGCTGGGAGGCTACGGGATGACTCCCCGGGCAGTTGACAAATTGGTCAAAAAGTGCGACGGGGTGTTTGATCTGCGACGGATTAAAGCCGGGCAACCCTACACCATTATGACCCTGCGTGACTCCTCAAAATCGCTGCAGTATTTTGTTTACGAAGACTCGCCACTCTCGTACGTTATTTTCGATTTGCGCGATACATTGTCTGTAGCCTTTGGAGAGCGGGAGGTTTTGGTTTCAACGTCGCAAGCTTTCGGAACCATTCAATCATCGTTGTGGAATGCCCTTGCCTCAACCTCCGATGGGGTAGCCCTTGCTTCTGCAATGGAAGGGGTTTATGGATGGGTAATTGATTTTTTCGGACTTCAACGTGGCGATAGTTTTAAGCTCCTTTATGAAAGCCTGTCGGTTGAAGGCAAGCAAGTTGGAACCGGAAAGATACTCGCGGCCAGTTTCACTACTCAAGGCAAAACCTATCAGGCCTTTCATTTTCAGAACGACTCGTTGGGAGTTTCTGCAGATTATTTCGACGAGACTGGACAGAGCCTGCGCAGAGCCTTTTTAAAGTCGCCGATGAAATTCAGCCGCATTAGTTCCAGATTTTCGGCCCGACGCTACCACCCGGTTTTGAAGATTTACCGGCCTCATCACGGTGTTGATTATGCTGCACCCACAGGTACTCCGGTTTTTACTATCGGAGCCGGAACCGTGGCTGAGGTTGGGTTTCAGCGCAGCGGGGCTGGCAGATATTTGAAAATAAGGCACAACAGTGTTTATACCACCGTTTATATGCATTTGAACGGCTATGCCAAAGGGATAAAAAATGGTGTGAAAGTGAACCAGGGAGATTTGATTGGTTATGTGGGTCGTACGGGCCTTGCTACAGGGCCACATCTCGATTTCAGGGTTTATAAAAACGGGAAACCTATCGATCCGCTGAAGATGGAATCACCCCCGGCAAAGCCGATTCCAACTGAATGCCTCGCGGTTTATAAAAATGCCATTCTTCCGCTGGTTGAGCAATTGAATGCTCTTGAAGAAAATCAAACCGAGGGGAAAATTAGTAAACAGCCACTTCGGTGAGCTGTTTCTGGATGGATTCCAACAATTTGTTCTTTTCAAAGGGTTTGGTGATGTAGTCGTCGCAACCTATTTCGTGGCACAACTTTCGGTATTCGGGCAGCGCGTATGCTGTTTGAATGATTATCGGAATGTGGCTGTGGTGGCGTTTAAGGAACCTGGCCACGTCAAAGCCATTCACCAAGGGCATTTGAATATCAAGAACTGCCAGATCGGTTTGAGTGTGTTCCTGAATCAACTCCAACGCTTCGGCCCCTGTGGTTGCCCAAAGTATTTTAACCCCCGTGGGCGTCAAATACAATCCCATCAACTTGCGCGACAGAGCATCGTCTTCCGCGATCAGAACAGTTTTTCCGGACCAGTTGAATGGATTTGATAACATGAGGTTACTCCTGCGAATGATTGATTGAAGTTGCAAATATAGAAAACAAAATTGCAAAAAGGTTTATTTTCTGATATAATTATTTCATTTCACGTGATTTAACAGTGACTTGATGTACAGTTTTGGTTGTTGAGCCCCGCTAATAGTATGAATTCACTTTGAATCATCGATACCCGATGTTGAAGCTGGAGTTGATGCAATCAACCGGTTGGTGGTTATAAGGTTGCTGAATATAGAAGCCTTGTTAGTGGTTGTTGTTCATGACATTTGGGCTGGATGTGGCAGATTGTTTACCTTTGTAGTGTTTCAAACAAGTAAGAAATTTGAAAATAGGCACATTACAGCTTCCCCACAGGCCTGTAATTCTGGCTCCCCTGGAAGATATCACCGATCCGCCTTACCGCATCATTTGTAAGAGGATGGGAGCCGATCTGGTTTATACCGAGTTTATCTCCTCCGATGGTTTGGTGCGTGACGCGGGAAAAAGCAAAAAAAAACTTGATTTGCAGGCAGGAGAAAGGCCTGTTGGTATTCAGATTTTTGGGAACAACAAAGAGGCTATGGTCGAAGCAGCGCAATTGGCAACCGAAGCCGGCCCCGATCTGATTGATATAAACTGGGGATGCCCTGTGAAAAAAGTTGCCATGAAAGGCGCCGGATCAGGAATCCTGCTGAATATCCCTCTTATGGTCGAAATCACCGCAGCAGTAGTTAAAGCAACTCCTTTGCCGGTGACAGTAAAAACCCGCCTGGGCTGGGACGATAGCAGCAAGCCGATTGTTGAGGTAGCCGAAAAACTGCAGGACGCAGGAATTGCAGCCATAACCATTCACGGGCGTACGCGCGCCCAACTCTATTCGGGAAAGGCCGACTGGACGCTGATTGCAGCGGTTAAAAACAATCCACGAATTTACATTCCCGTGATCGGTAATGGCGACATCACCGGGCCTGAGTCAGCTCTGGAAGCTTTCGGGAGATTTGGAGTTGACGGGATTATGATTGGTCGGGCTGCTGTTGGTAATCCGTGGATTTTCAGCCAGATAAAGGCTGCTCTTCACGATGGTTTTCAGGCTGTTATACCAACTCTCGATCAAAAGTTGGATGTTTGTAAGGAACATTTGCTGAATGAGATAGAATGGAAAGGGGAACGGCAGGCACTAAATGAAATGAGAAAATTTTATGGCGGTTATTTCTCATCGCTTCCTGGAATCAAGGCTTTTAGATCCGAATTGGTTACAGCTACCAGTGTGACCCACGTAATGCACATTCTCGACCGTATGCGCGAAAATTTTCATAGTCAAGGGTGATGCATCTGTGCAAAACCGAAACTTTATGGCTTAATAGGTTGTATAAACCTTTTGCCGGTTAAACAGTTGCTGTTTTGATCGCGGAGAAAACTTGTTTTCTGACGTAATGTTCTTATTTCGTGATGTGTTAGCTGTAGGATTCCCGCTACAAGAACGCGCGATTGGATAACCTACCTAACAATTGAGTCCTAAACAAACCAATCGATGCACATTTGTTAAGATCAATTTCTCAAAAACACTATATTTGTTTATCTGTTAATTCTCATACCAAACTTTAGCTCTAAACGATTGATACATGAACACTCTTAAAGTTTTTTTGGTCGAAGACGATCTGGTGACCGCTAAAACCCTTGCTGAAAGCCTTCTTAAGGAAGCCAACTGTGAGGTGCATTTGTTCGCAACAGGAATGGAATTTGTTGATGCCATTGCCAGCCAGCAGCCTGATATTGTTTCGCTTGATTACCTGCTTCCCGATAGTTCGGGTGCTGATTTGTTTGTACGCACTAAGAAACTCTACCCCGATGTGCCGGTTATAATGGTTTCGGGACAACAAGACGTGTCAACCGCTGTCGATCTGTTGCGTCAGGGAGCCTACGACTATATTGTGAAAGACAAGAACATGAAATCGCGGCTGGTGAATATCGTGCAGAAACTGGGTGAAACCATCTCGTTGCAGCAAAAGGTTACAGAACTGGAGCGTGAAGTTGGAAAGAAGTATCTCGATTACAATCCGATACGGGGCAGCAGTGCTGCCATTAATAAGGTTTTCGAATTGATTGAAAAGGCAGCCCGAATCAATATAGTGGTTTCAATTACCGGAGAAACAGGAACAGGCAAAGAGTTGGTAGCCAAGGCAATTCACTACAATTCGTATCGCAAAAAGGGAAAGTTTGTTGGCATCAACGTGTCGGCTATTCCCTCCGATTTGATTGAAAGCGAATTGTTTGGTCACGAGAAGGGCTCGTTCACGGGTGCAGTATCAAGGCGTATTGGCAAGTTTGAAGAAGCCGCCGGTGGAACCCTGTTTCTCGACGAAATAGGCGATATGGATCTTACCATGCAAACGAAATTGCTCAGGGCGCTTCAGGAAGAGGAGATTACAAGAGTAGGGGGCAACGATGTAATCAAAACAGATGTTAGGATTATTGTGGCAACCAATAAAAACCTGGCAGAGGAAGTGCAAAAAGGGTGTTTTAGAAAAGATTTGTATTTCAGGCTTCTGGGCTTGCCCATCGAGTTGCCGCCCCTACGCGATCGCTCCGACGATATTCTGATTCTTGCCCGTTACTTTGTTGACATGTTCTGCCAAAAGAACAACATACCCCAGCTCACCATCAACAACAAAGCTCAGGAGAAGCTCATTCAGTATGCTTATCCTGGTAATGTGAGGGAGTTGAAAGCGGTGGTTGAACTTGCTTGCGTTATGGCTACCGATGGTACCATTCGTCCTGAGAATTTTACATTTACCTCGTTGGTGAAACGTGAAGATTTTCTTCAGGGTGAGAAAACCCTTGATGAGTACAATCTTGAAATTGTAACTCATTACATGAACAAATACGAACAGAACATCAGGGTTGTAGCAGAGAAACTGGGAATCGGACGAACCACAGTTTATCGAATGTTAAAGAGGCAAAACGGCTCCGAAAACGGCAACTTCTAGTCGGGGGATTCAATCTGGTTTGTTATCAGGTTTCCTTTGCTGTCAAACAAATCGTTTACATCGCCTTTCAGATGAATGGCAAACAGCCCTGCACGCAGAGCACCATCGATGTTTGGCCGGCTGTCGTCGATAAAAACTGTGTTGTAGAGTTGTATGCCGCTTTTTTTCAGTACATGATCGAAGCAAGTTGTGGTGGGCTTTCTCAATCCAAGTTCGTGCGACCAAAAAGCCTGTTCAAACAAATCGTCGAAGTTGCTTCCGTTTCGTTGTCTGAACTCTCCGTTGTATTTTTGGTAGTGGATGATGTTGGTGTTGCTTAACAAGAATATGCGGTAATTGCGGGCAACTTTTCTGGCAAGTTCCACACGATGATCGGGTAAATCCAGCAACAACGCGTTCCAGGCCTGGTCAAGCAATTCGTCGGAGCAGCCTATTTCCAGTCGTTTTCTGAGTTCATCGCGAAATGCTTCTGGCGAAACCTTACCTGTTTCAAGGTCGAGAAGTAAAGGATCGTCAAAACCCCGTGCGAAGATTTCTTCAAAAGGCTTGTTTGATAATTTCCGGAAAGCCTGAAAAGTGAGGCTGAAATCGATGTTGAGGAAAACACCTCCAAAATCGAAGATGATGTGTCTAATGGGCGTTATGTTGGTTGGCATGGTAAGTTGATTGCGATCGTTTTATTCGGAGATGATGCCTGAGCCTAACAGTTCGTCGTTGTTGTACCAGGCGGCGAATTGTCCGGCAGTAATGCCACGTTGAGGCTGGTCGAAAACAATGAAGAGCCCGTTTGATCTGAAATAGAGGGTGGCTTGCTGCAGGGGCTGTCTGTAGCGTATTCTGACTAAAAGGCGCAACGATTTTCCAGCCTCAGTTTCGAGGTCGGGTCTTATCCAATGTATTTCGTTTTGGTGAATGAAGAGAGCTTCGCGGTACAATCCGCTGTGATCCTGCCCCTGACCGGCATAGATCAGGTTGCGCTCTACATCGGTGGCAAGCACGAAAAGGGGCTGCTTTTTCCCTCCAACATTCAGCCCTTTGCGTTGACCTATAGTAAAGAAATGAGCTCCGGGATGTGTGCCAACAACGGTTCCATCGGCGGGTGTGTATTGCCATGCACGCGAAAGAATTTGTAACTCATCATCCGATGGTGTTGTGCCTCGCTGAAATTCAGAGCGTTTGTGGTAGTTGAAGTTTTTGCTTATCTCGATAATCTGGCCTTGTTTGCTTTTTAGTTTTTGCTGAAGAAACTCGGGCAAGCTCACCTTTCCTACGAAGCAAATACCTTGTGAATCTTTTCTTTCGGCAGTTGGAAGGTTGATGGAAGCTGCTATCCGGCGTACTTCCGGCTTTTGAAGATGCCCGATGGGGAACAGGACTTTTTCGAGTTGTTGTTGTGAGAGCTGGCACAAGAAATAGCTTTGATCTTTGTTGGCATCGGTTCCGGCCAGAAGTCTGAACACTGTTTGCCCGTTGTGTTCAATCGTTTCCTTTCGGCAGTAGTGTCCAGTGGCAAAATAGTCGCATCCCAGGCTCAGGGCAGCTTTGATGAAGGGGTCGAATTTAATTTCGCGGTTGCACAACACATCGGGGTTGGGCGTACGTCCTTTTTCGTATTCACCAAACATATAATCTACCACCCTTTTGCTGTAATCCTGACTAAAATCTCTCACATGAAAAGGGATACCCAGTTTGTGAGCCACCATCTCGGCAATCATCCGGTCGTCGTGCGCGGGGCAATCGCCTTCGAGCAAGCCTACAGTGTCGTGCCAGTTTATCATGAAGATTCCAACAACATCGTAGCCTTGCTGCATCAGGAGCCAGGCAGCAACACTAGAGTCAACTCCACCCGACAATCCGACAGCAACTTTTTTTCTGCTCATGAAAGTTTTTTTTGCAAAGATAGGGTTGTTGCCCGAGTTAACGGTTCGCACGAGTTCCAGGGTTAACCGTCCTGTTTTTTCCCTGACAACAAAAGCCAGCTTCCCAGGATGGCTGCAATCAGCGATGCCGCTATAATTCCGGTTTTGGCTTCATTGAGTGTGGAGGTTTCAAAAGCCAGTGCAGCAATAAACATCGACATGGTAAAGCCGATGCCTGCCAGGAAGGCTGCTCCCAATACCTGCCTCCAGTTCACCCCATCGGGCACCACAGCCCATCGCAAGCGCACAGCCACCCATGTGAAAAGCATAATCCCTAATGGCTTCCCTATTACAAGTCCTGAAATTATTCCTAACGATACACTTCCGCCTACCCTGCCGAGCAGCCCTTCTCCTAATTCGACCCCGGCGTTGGCCATGGCAAACACAGGCATAATGAACCATACAACCCAGGGCGAAAGGGCATGTTCCAAACGTAGCATCGGGGCTTCGGCTTTGTGACAGAGCTGTTCAATGGCCTGAAGTGCCTCTGTTTGTTCCTGGTTGGCTATCACCAATTCGTCGGGTTTGTCGTGTCTTACGAATTTGTTTTTGTAGTGGGTAACCAGCGTAACAAACTGGTTTGCATTTATTTTTGCTTTGGAAGGAATAAGCATGGCGAGCAACACGCCTGCCACAGTGGCATGAACCCCCGATTTAAGGACAAAATACCACAAGGCCACCCCGGGTATCAGGTAAAGCATGGGTTTGCGAATGCCAAATCTGTTGAATATCAATAGCAAGCCGATTATCAAGGCAGCACCCCACAAATAGCCGGATATTACATTCGAGGTGTAAAACAACGCTATCACCAGCACAGCACCCAGATCGTCAACTATGGCCAGTGCTGTCAGAAAAACCTTCAGTTGTACGGGTACCCGCTTACCCAAAAGCATCAGAATACCCAGAGCGAATGCTATATCGGTAGCCATGGGAATGCCCCATCCTCCCGAGAAAGGTGTGCCCAGGTTGAACAGCAGGTATAGGCTGGCAGGGAAAACCATCCCGCCCAATGCAGCAAAAATTGGAAAGGCTGCCTGTTTCATGTCCGATAACTCGCCAACCATAAGCTCGCGTTTTATCTCAAGGCCTACATAAAAGAAAAACACAGCCATCAGGCCATCGTTTATCCACAACAACAAAGGCTTATCGAGCAACAGAGCCCCGAATTGAAACACGACGGGGGTTGTCCATAATCCAAAAAACCACGTTGAAAAAGTAGAATTTGCGAACAGGATAGCCGTGAAAGCAGCTACCATCAGTACAATTCCTCCTGCTGCTTCAGCTTTGAAAAACTCTTGTATTGGCTGAAGTATCAGTTTTGGCAAAGGAGCCTGATCGGGTTTGTGGTGTGTCTTTTGTTTCTTCATGGGTTTTGTTTAAAGTGTATAACAATCTGAGTATCCGTTTCGTTCATGTTGGCGCAACCGGTTTTAGGGCTCTTTGATTGTTTTTGGTTGGTTAGCAGGGTTGTAAGGCGAGTTTGTTTATTCCCACCAACAGCAAAAAAATTCCCAACAGGTTTTGATAGTCTGAAAAATCCGTTCTTTGCAGTGCAAAATTAATAACCACTGGTTGTGAAACAAATTATAGATATAGCTACCTGGAATCGCAAAGAGCATTTTGAGTATTTCAGCCAGTTTTCTGATCCTTTTTGGGGAGTAACCGTTATAGTAGATGTTGCAGCAGCTTATGAACAGGCTAAGGCTGTGGGTGTCCCTTTTTCGATGTGGTATTTGTTTCTCTCGTTAAGAGCAGCTAACGAGCAGGAAGCTTTTCGGTATAAACTTGAAGATAACCAGGTTGTTGTTTATGATTCTGTACACGCGGGCCCAACTATCGCGCGTGCCGATGGTACCTTTGGTTTCGCTCTGATGCGATATCAATCCAACTGGAAATTGTTTCTCGAACAGGCATCTATAGAATCCGAACGGGTTAAAAAGGGCTCTGGCTTGTGGGCTTTGGAGAATCTGCCCAATATCATCCACTACAGCACCGTTACCAAACTGCATTTCACATCGTTGCGTCATGCGCGTCATTTCCCCTTCAACGACAGTTGCCCGAAAATTACGTTCGGACAAGCAAAGCGCGTTGAGGAGCAACTGCTTATGCCTGTTTCACTGCACATGCACCATGCCCTTGCCGATGGGGCTGCAGGTGGTTTGTTTTTCGAGAAGTTTCAAATGCTTCTTAACACGTGTTCACCCGGTTAGGAGGGGTCGGATTGTGCTCTAGCCCGTTTCATTTTCCCGCTAAAATCAGCCCAGTGTGTTTGTTATTCTCCGGTGGTTGATTGCGCTGATGGATAGCTTGCAGCAGCAACCATCAATTAATTGTTTGTTGCCAAGTTGTTTAAGGTGTTTTAATTGAGGTTGGTTTGTTGGATTCATGCCCTTAGGTTGGTCGTCGAATAAAAACCCGCAACAGTCGCTTATTAGTCTGATGCTATCGCATAATCAACCATAGTGTAAAGAAAAAGGGCTGTCGGGTATCTTTATGCCTGTAAACCAATTCAATTTCATTTCTAATCTTAATACCGGAGAATCATGAAAAAAATTTACATTTTGTTGTTGTTGAGTGCTTTTAGTCTGAGTTTAGCAGCTCAGAAGCATTGGTATCCTAAATTTGGTATCACGGCTGCCACCCTGTCTTATGGTACTGAAAACGTGAGCAAGTCGAGCGTCAGCGGATTGGTAGGCGGTATAGGCTACTACAGCGGCGATATGCTATCGCTCAATTCTGAGTTTCTGTATATTCAAAAGGGTGTCAAGTTGGAGAATGGCGATGCCTATTGGCAGTTGAAAACCGGATACCTTGAAATCCCGTTGATGCTGCGGTTAACCATTGGACCTGATGCTTTTAAAGTGTTTGCCGTGGGTGGTGGTTATGCCGCGTTCTGGCTACATGGAACCGAGGAATTTACCGATGAGGCAGGAAAGGTGCAAAGTGAATCGTATGAATTTGATAGCGATTACGACAACCGTCTTGATTTTGGTCTTACTTTCGGAGCCGGAGCCATGCTCAACCTTGGCAAGGGCAATCTGATGGCCGAGCTTCGCTACGATTTGGGATTGTCAGATATCGCTAAATTTCCTGAAGGTGAAAAACCTGAAGGTTGGGAAGGTGTCAAAAATCACTGTGTTTACTTTACAATAGGTTTCGTGATGCCCATAGATTAGGGTGGTGGTTTTTTGTTTTGCTGGCTAACCTACCGGAAGTCAGGGTAAAGTTGCCAGCCCTGTAAATTCTTGAGCCGGTCTGCATAACCCGTTGCAGTGCCGGCTCTGTTTTCACAAGATTCACTATTTTTACCCCATTGGCACATTCTGGCAAAATAACCGCATTGCTACTGGCATTTCTACTCTTTTTTATGAAGGTTGAATGTCAGCCCGACAACAATCTGAATCCTTTTTTCAGGTGGGAGCATATCACCATGTCTGATGGGCTTCCGTCGCCGGTTGTTAATTGCATTGCACAAGACAGTACCGGTTTCATGTGGTTTGGAACACCCGAGGGGCTTGTCAGGTACGATGGGTTTCATGTTGAGGTTTTTCAGCACGATCCGTCTGATTCTTCTTCGCTGGTTCACAACGATATCACCTGCCTGCTACCCGATTCATCGGGTCTTCTTTGGGTGGGTACTGTGGGTGGACTCTGTTTAGTAGATCCCTATACTGCTAAAGGGAAGCGGTTTAGGCTGTTGTCAGCCGACTCAACAGTCAACCCCGATAATTTTATCAGGGCCATGCTCATCGACTCGAAAGGGAGAATGTGGATTGAATCGGCTGGCGGGTGGCTGTGCCTTCTTGATCGCCCGACCGGCAAGATACGATGCTGGAAGCACCCGGGGGTCGATCAGGTTTATTACAGGTACCACCAGATTTACGAAGCAAAAAATGGTCAGTTGTGGATCGCGGGACGCAACATCCCACCCGTTAGGTTCGATCCTGAAACTGAAGAGATGAAGGTTTTTCCAACATCGCGATCAGATAAACGTTACAAAAGGGAGCAAGACGGTGCCTGTTACCTCGAGTTGCCTACAGGGCAGCTTCTTATGGGGGCACTCGACGGTCTTTATTCTATTGATAAACTAGACGGCACCGTAGAGAAGCTTCATCCCAATACTACTTTGTTTCTGTTGCCCGATGGCCCTCATCGCTTTTGGGCAGCAACGGGAGCGGGTCTTTACCGTCACTACTTGCATGGCGCTGCATCCGACAGGCTGTCGCACGATCCTGACATTCCACGATCGTTGATCGACAACCACATCAATACCCTTTTTCGCGATGCTTCGGGATGCCTTTGGGCAGGGACCCGCCAAGGGGTTTCTAAATGGTCGCCGGCTAAGCATAAATTTATGCAATTCGGTCATCTCACCGGGAAAGAAAACTCGTTGAGTTCTCATCGGGTGAATGCTTTAGCAGCCGATTCCACCTCGGTATGGATAGGTACTGATGGAACAGGTATTGATCGTTATGTGCTGTCGGAGCGGCGGTTTGTTCATTTCTCCCAGAGCAATACCCCGGGTCTGACAGGAGGCCGGGTTAAAACGCTGTATATTGATTCAAAAGGTGTTTTGTGGGCTGGTCTCTGGGAAGGGAAGGGCTTTGGCAAGCTTGATTTTAAGCGCAACAGGTTTACCATGTTCAGTTTTGATCCAACATCGCAGATGTACGACTGGTACAACGATTTTTGTGAAGACGAACTGGGAAATTTCTATATCGGTTTCTGGGGAGCCAAGGGGGTGACGCTGTTCGACAGACAACGGGGGAAGTTTGGAAAGAATTTTTGGACCGACCGGCAAGATCCGGTGGTTTCGCGCCTGACAACCGATCTGTTTCACGACAGGTTAGGAAAGATTTGGATTGGTACCTCCGACAATGGTTTTAGTGTTTACAATCCTTTATCTGATCAGGTTACCAATTTTGCTCATTCAAAGGAGGCCTATCCTGAAGAGGGTGTGAATGTTGTGTTTGAAGACTCGGAAGGGAGGATATGGATTGGGGGAGAAAACCTTTACAGGTTCTATCAGGCTGCCCGACAATTTGTTAACATCAGCATCTGGAACCAGTTTCCGGCTTCTCAGATTCTGGCAATCACTGAAGACCGGAAGGGGATGCTATGGCTTAATACCAACAACGGCCTGATCAGATTCAATCCTGTCGATTATTCGTTCCATCACTTTACTTCAAACGATGGCTTGCAAGGAGATGTGTTTACCCAGGCAGCCTGCACGCTGCCCGATGGTCGTATAGCTGTTGGTGGAGCTCAGGGGTTTAATGTTTTTGATCCCGATTCCATTGTTGGATGGACTTTCGTTCCGCGCATCGCGATCGGCAGGCTTCTGATTAATGGTCAGGAGTATATCGGGAGAAATCCTGCCGACCGCCTCCGGTTTCTCGCTCACGATGAGAATTTTATAACTCTGGCAATATCGGTTTTTGACTACAACAGTCCTGCAAACATCCGAATTCGATACCAATTAGAAGGTTTTAGCAATCAGGAGGTTGAGGTAGGTGGCGGTAACCACGATGCGGTTTTTACCAACATACCTCCAGGTAAATACAAGCTTACTATTCGCTCTACCAATGCCGACGGACAGTGGGTAGCCAACAGTGTGTCTTATCCGCTGGAGGTGGCCGATCCCTGGTGGAATCAGTTGTGGTTCCGGATTTTGTTTGTTGTGTTCGTGGGTTCATCGTTGTTTTGGCTTGCGAAGAACCGGCACGAGAAATTGCGCATAAGGGAGGAGTCGCTCGAATTGCAGCAAAAATTGCTTCGTTCGCGCATGAACCCGCATTTCATCTTCAATTCGTTGTTTGCTATTCAAAATTTCATTTATGCCAACAGTCAGGATGTTGCTGGCAGATATCTTTCTGATTTTGCACTTCTTATGCGAAGAATTCTAGACCAGTCTGCCGATGATTTCATCCCGGTCAGTCAGGAACTCACCACCCTGAAACTCTACTTGCGGCTTCAGATCATGCGATTCCCCGGCAAGTTTTCTTCCGAGATTTTCTTCGATCCTCATCCAGCCATTCAGGAAGCAAACATTCCTCCCATGATTTTGCAACCGTTTGTAGAAAACGCGATCGAACATGGCTTGAAAAACCGCCACGATGGCCGGATCGACATCAGGTTTGAATTCGAAAACAACAACTTCAGGATCACGGTTTCCGACAACGGTATAGGTATGCCCCGTCAGGCTGCAAACGCATCGGCTTACGATCGTAAGCGAACCCATGCTCTTCAAATTACGCGTGACAGGATCGCTCTGTTGAACAAGAAATTTGGTGCTGAAATTTCTTTGTCGTTTCAACCCACCAATCCTGACGATACCACTTTTCCCGGAACTACAGTTGTCCTTTTAATTCCTTCACATCCAAAAACTTTTGATTTACCATGCGAATAGTCATTATCGACGATGAAATTCAGGCCTGCTCTGCTTTGCAGAACATGATCAAATTCTACTGTCGTGAAGTTGAAATAGTGGGCATGGCTCACGGGGTTACCGATGGAATAGCACTGATAAAAGAGACCAGTCCCGACTTGGTTTTACTCGATATTCAGATGCCCGACGGCCTGGGTTTCGATGTGCTCAAGGCTTTTAAATTGCCCGAATTCAGGGTTGTCTTTGTTACAGCCTACGAGCAATATGCCATTCGTGCAATCCGTTTTGCAGCTTTCGATTACCTGCTAAAACCCGTGAACCCGGATGAATTGGCCGATGCCGTTACCCGTGCTGAGACCAACCTGATGCAGCGCAATTACGAATCGCGGGTGCAGATGATGGCCGAAGCTGCCTGCAATCCTGCTCCGCCTATGCGTCGTCTGGTCCTCAATACCGCAGAGAGCGTTTATGTGGCCTGGATCGACGATATCGTGCGGTGCGAAGCCGATCAGAATTATACACATTTCTATTTTGGATCGCGCGACAAGATCACCGTTTCGCGAACTTTGAAGGATTTTGATGAAATGCTTGCCGGTTGCGGGTTCTTCAGAGTGCATCAGTCCCACCTTATCAATATGGCATGGGTTGACCGTTATGACAAAGGATGCGGTGGCATGGCCGTTCTTAAAAACAAGGTTAAAGTGCCGGTATCAACCCGGAAAAGGGAGATGTTTATAGATGCACTTCGCAGGTTGATTTAATATCGGATAGGCAAAAAAACCACACCGATAATAATTCGCGGGCTGCGAATGAATGTTCCTGCTACATGCCCAGGGTTTTATGCATTAATATTGTTCCCGAAAAAACCAATTGTTGTGAAGATCAAAGCATATCTTGTTGTGTTGATAATTATCCTGGCAGGTTGTTCGTCATCCCGTCAGGACGATATTGCTGAATTCCAACGAAAAAACGACTCGTTAACCCGGCAGTTGTCAGAAAAAAGCGAAGAGGTTTTTTTTCTTCGCGACTCGATTAAAATGGCAAGGCTTCGCGATTCAGTAATGCGGGCCGACAAGCAATAGCAAAACAGGATCTGCGAAAGGCCGGCGGGCACCGACCAGTGATCAGCGAAGTTTCAGCCTGAAAAACCCTACCTTTGCGGCTTGATTCTTATTTCACACTTATGATTCCGTTTTCCCCACCCCGGATCGATCAGAAAATTGTTGACAGCGTGGCTGAAGCTCTTACTTCAGGCTGGATAACTACAGGCCCCCGAACCAAACATTTCGAACAACAACTTACAGCCTATGGTGGTCATCAGGCTACCTTGTGCGTGAGTTCGGCCTCCGCCGGTCTCGAATTGGTGTTGCGTTGGTTTGGCGTGGGTCCTGGCGATGAGGTAATCATCCCGGCTTATACCTATGCCGCCACTGCCAACGTGGTGGTTCATTGTGGTGCCATGCCGGTAATGGTTGATTCGGGTAACGACTTTAACATCAGTGTTGAAGCTATTGGTAAGGCTGTTACACCCCGCACGAAGGTGATCATGCCTGTTGATTTGGGTGGATATCCTTGCGATTATGACCAAATCAATGCGCTGTTAAGCAGTCCCGAAATGGTTAATCAGTTCACTGCTCAAACCCAAGAGCAGTCAAAACTGGGAAGAATCCTGGTGTTAAGCGATGCCGCTCACAGCATTGGGGCAATCATGAATGAAAAAAGGACTGGCTCTCTTTGCGATATCACCGTGTATTCGTTTCATGCCGTGAAAAATCTTACTACTGCCGAGGGGGGGGCTATTTGCCTCAATCTGCCACACCCTTTCGACAACCAAATGGTTTATAGTGTTTTAAATACAAAATCGTTGCACGGTCAGAACAAGGATGCCCTGGCTAAAACCCAAATCGGGAATTGGAAATACGATATTGTGGAAGCAGGCTATAAATGCAACATGACCGATTTGCAGGCTGCCATCGGACTGGTGGAATTGGCTCGTTACGAAGATGATAATTTGGTTCGTCGCAGGCAGATCTTTGATGCTTATGCTGCTGCTTTTAGCAACGATGACCGTTTTTTGGTTCCTGAATACAGAACCAGTTCGAAAACAACATCGTATCATGTGTTCTTGCTCCGCCTGGCCCGGGCTACCGAAGAGTTGCGCGATGCTTTCGTGGCATCGGTGTTCTCAAAAGGTGTTGCTGTCAATGTCCATTTTCGCCCCTTGCCCATGATGACTTTTTACCGCAACATGGGTTTCAGTATCGCCCAATTCCCTGTGGCTTACAGCAATTATTGCAGGGAGATAAGCCTTCCTGTTTATTTTGATCTTACCGACGATCAGGTGGCCAGGGTAGTTGAGGTTGTTAGAGAAGTTGCCAACGAACTGTTGTAATTGTAGAGTTTTGAAACGACTGACCGATTTGTTGCTGGCGCTCTTGCTAATCAGTTTGCTTTCACCTCTGATGGTTGTTATCGCCTTGTTGGTTCTCTTCTCGGGAAGGGGTGGCGTTTTTTATTCCCAGTCAAGGGTGGGTCAACACAATACCGATTTCAAGGTATTGAAATTTAGAACCATGAAGCCTGGTGCCGATCGGGCAGGTCTTTTAACCGTTGGTGACCGCGATCCACGGGTAACAAGAGTAGGGCGGTGGTTGCGCCATTATAAGTTGGACGAACTGCCTCAATTGTTTAATGTTGTGGCGGGGCAAATGAGTCTTGTTGGTCCCCGACCCGAGGTTCGTCGGTATGTTGATTTGTATTCGCCTGATCAGATGAAGGTTTTGAGTGTTCGTCCTGGAATTACCGATCCGGCTTCAATCGAGTTTATTGATGAAAATGCCCTACTTGGTGCCTCCGACAATCCTGAACAGACATACATTGTTCAGGTTATGCCCAGGAAACTGGAACTGAACCTGAAGTATTTACAGACAGCAAACTGGATAGCCGACCTGACGGTATTGCTCAAAACTGTCAAAGCCATTTTCAGGTAAAGGCAAGGCCTCCTAGCCCAATTCAAAGCTGGTGATTCCAAACATTGATGAATCCCGCGACGAAGGGGTGCCGTGCAGATACATTCTGGCCGTACTAAATACCTTGGTCATACCGGCCTCCAGAGCCATTTTTACTGATAAGTGGTTGTGTTCGGGAATGTCGATATATACATTACAGTTTTGAACTGAGTGACACAGACTTCCGAAGAGTTGCCGGGCAATTTGTTGGTTGTTGGCAAACAACGGGCCGATTTTATATCCTGTTCGGCAAGGTCTTATCACCCCATAACCTTGCAGGTTTCCCGCCTTATCAGGATAGCAAAAGGCATGGCACCCAGGCTGGTTGATCCAATGTGTTAGAAATGTTTTTCTTTGGAAACCAGTAATGTATTGATCGTAATCCAACAATTTGTTGAAAGGGATGTCGTGAAGGCTCACGATATTTTCATCCATTTCTCCTTCTGCCAGTCCGCTAAAACGGGTGTTGTGATGGGCCACCTGGAAACCAAAAGCCTTGTAGTTTTCGAGCCGCTCTACCACCCCGTCGAGACCTACAATCCGGTTTCCCAGATAATTGAATGCTTTTCTCCCGAGCAGCATAGCCAGTTGGCTTCCTCTGAATTCGGGCCTTACAATGAAAAAGCCTATAAACCCATATCCTTGATCATAAGCCACCGCAGAGATGATACCCGCCGGCTGGCCATGAATGGTAGCCATAAAAAAGCCATCAGGATCTGTATAATAAAACGCTTTGGCATCGTGAAGCCCCGGGTTCCAGCCTTCAGCATCAGCCCAGTCAAGGGCCGTTTGCATGTCAGACAAGTTCATGTTTCTAATTACTACATCGTTGATAAACACTTTCATAGTGAGTTGATTGATGATTTCCCCGCACGACATAAAGCTCTACATCCCGAGGCAAACCGGTTTACAAATACAAATGTAAGGAACTGTAAGGCTTCATTGATCGTGAGGAATGAGTAATTTTGCCCCATCATGAAAGAAACCATCTGGCAACATCAAATGCCCAACGGTCTGAAGTTATTGCTGCTACCCAACCAATCGGAGGTAGCCCATGTAGCTCTTTTTATCAACGTGGGTTCCCGCGATGAGGAGGTTAACGAAAACGGTTTGGCCCATTTCATTGAGCATACTCTTTTTAAAGGTACAGCGAAACGGAAATCGTTTCATGTGCTGAACCGCCTTGAGTCGGTTGGCGGCGATCTGAACGCTTACACTTCGAAAGAAGAGACCTGCATCTATGCTACTGTGATGCAGCCCTTTGTGGAGCGCGCTCTCGAATTGTTTGCCGATGTGGTTTTTCACTCAGTTTTTCCGGAGAAAGAGCTTGAAAAGGAGAAACAGGTGGTGGCCGATGAGATCGATTCTTATAAGGACAGCCCTGCTGAACAAATTATGGACGATTTTGAAGAAAATCTGTTTTCCGGTCATTCCATCGGCCGCAACATTTTGGGCACCAAGCAATCTGTTAGAAAATTCAACAGAAGCGATGTTTTGAGATTTGTTAACAAGCATTACCATCCATCACGCATGGTGGTGGCTGTTGCCGGCCAAATCACAGGCGAAAAACTGTTGAAAATGATCAGAAGGTATTTCCAACCTGAGATACAATCGTCAGGTGAACTTATCAGGTATCCTTATACTTTTTATCAGCCTTTCGAGAAAAGCATAAACAGAAACGGATTTCAGAATCATTGTGTTGTAGGCAATCTGGCTTATCATGCCAGGCATCCCCGCCGAACCGCACTGGCCCTGTTGAACAATTATTTGGGCGGCAACGCCATGACTTCTAGGTTAAACCTGATGGTTCGCGAGAAGTATGGCCTCACCTACAACATAGAATCTGGATACCAGGCCTACACCGATACAGGGTTGTTTTGGATTTATTTTGGCACAGAGAATGGCCTCCATGAAAAGACTTTAGGTGTGATTGATAAGGAATTGGAAAAACTGAGGACATCAGCCCCGGGGACGATTCAATTTCTTCAGGCACAAAAGCAATTTATAGGTCAGATTACCATTGCCGCCGAATCGCACTCCAACCGCTTGATGGCTTATGCCAAACAATGGCTTTTGACCGATGCAATTGAAACTGTGCAGCAAACCCGACAAATGATTGCTGCTGTCACCCCTTCTGAACTGGTGGAAGTTGCACGGGAAATCACCCGGCCCGAAACAAGAAGTATGCTGATTTTTCAATCGCGAAAAGGCAAAAAGTAACTAAATGACCGATTTTAACCATTCCGAAATTGAAGAGTACTGCATCAGCCACTCATCGCCACAAAGTTCGCTCCTCTGCGAACTGGAGCGCAAAACCTTGTTGAGGTCAGTTTATCCGCGGATGATCTCAGGAGCACTCCAGGGACGTTTTCTGGCAGCCGTTAGTCAGATGGTTCAGCCTTACACCATACTCGAGATCGGAACCTTCACGGGCTATTCGGCACTGTGCCTTTGTGAAGGGTTGAAACCCGGAGGAAGGCTGATCACCATCGACAACAATCCTGAGGTTGAGACACTGGCACGCAGTTTTTTTGAACGCTCAGATTATAACCAGCAGATAGAGTTCATAATAGATGATGCAGCCCGACGGATGGAGATGCTGATGCCGCCATTCGATCTGGTCTTTTTGGATGCTGATAAAGAAAACTACCCCAGATACCTCAAACTTGCTTCGCGTTTGCTTAACAAGGGTGGCTGGCTTTTGGCTGACAATGTGCTCTGGGGCGGCCATGTTTTAGACGCTTCACATAAGAATCAAAAAGAGACAAAAGGGGTTGTTCTGTTTAACCAAATGCTCGCGAACGATCCCCAATACCAGGTGGTGATGCTCCCTTTGCGCGACGGGTTGACTCTGGCACGGAAGATTTGTTGATTTTTTTCGCAGCGGTTTGAACCTTTTTTAGCACCCCTCTGTTTATTTGGAAGCAGAATAAATAAGACTGCTTCTAAATTATGGATACTCTTGTAAAAAACCTCATATTTCCCTCATTACCTTACGCTTACAATGCTTTAGAGCCCTATGTGGATGCCACAACTATGGAGATTCATTACACAAAGCATCATAAAGCCTATTTTGATAATCTTCAGAACGCGGTGAAAGATACCGAAATGGCCGACCAGACGTTTGGCGATTTGTTGCGCAACATAAGCCGTTATCCCACAGTGGTCCGCAACAACGGAGGAGGTCATTACAACCATCAATTGTTTTGGAGCATACTAACATCCAAAGGAAGCGGAGAACCTACCGGAGATTTGATGGATGCTTTGGTTAAGAAATACAACTCTTTTGAAGAGTTTAAAAAAGTGTTTTCAGATGCTGCTAAATCAAGGTTTGGAAGTGGCTGGGCCTGGCTGGTGGTCAAAAAAGACGGAACACCGGGAGTAAGCAGCACCCCCAATCAAGACAATCCGTTGATGGATGTTGCAGATTGCAAAGGACTTCCGATACTGGGCCTAGATGTTTGGGAACATGCCTACTATTTGAAATATCAAAACCGCAGACCCGACTACGTTGAAGCTTTTTGGAGCGTAGTGAACTGGGAGCAGGTTTCAAAATATTACAGCGACGCAATCAAATCGCTGTAAATCTGGTTGTTTTTTTGATTTTGGTGATTGATTTTCTGATGGAGTTGTCCCGCCGGGAGGCAGGGCAACTCCAATTTCATTTTTAAGAGATAGCTTGTAGAAAACCGATGGTTAGTGTTTCTCCTATCAATCGTTTTCAACCGAGCTTTAAGCTATTTGATAATCTGCTGTTTCGACTGTTATTTGTTTGTGGCTAACGAGATTTCATGGATATTTGTTTACTGCATCGAAAGAACAGGAGTTTACCTGAGCAGCTTTTAGGATTCACTTTTTTATAAGTGTATATTTAACAGTTTAAGTGTAAAAACCAATCAAATCCGTTTGTTGTGTTAAATAGTAGTAAATCAGTGCTGTGTGTATTGAGTTTTGTTGTAGTGTACTTGCATCAACTTGCTTTAGTGTTGAATGGGCTCCATAATGAAAACGATTGCATAAATGTAATGATATGATTAACAGGTAATTAGAAAAAGGTTAAGAAATTGTTAAAAAAAATTTTGATTTGGATTTTTAAATGTTATAACTTGCGATCGGAAATCGTGTGAAAGACTTTCTAAAAGGGGGCGAAGCACCGAATTCCAACCCTGATTAAAAACCGAGGAGCAAACAAAATTAAGATTTACAAGATATTGCTGAAATGGTTCAGCAATCGAAAACCACCAAGTGTCTCACCTAATTACTAACTAAAAATTCATTGTTTTATGAGAAAGATTTTCTTTCTATTCACATTTCTGGCCATGCTGGGGATGCAGGTAATGGCACAAAGACAAATCACAGGAACGGTTACCAATGCCGATGATGGTAGTACCATTCCGGGAGTATCAGTCTTTGCCAAAGGCACCACAGCAGGAACGGTAACTGACCTTAACGGGAAATTCACCCTTACTGTGCCTGCCGAAGCCAAAGTTTTAACATTTTCATTTGTTGGAATGGTAACCCAGGAGGTTGCTATTGGAAGCGAGAGCGTTATCAACGTAAACCTGAAGACGGCCAGCACCGCTTTGGAAGGAGTTGTCGTAACCGCCCTCGGCGTAACCCGCGAGAAAAAAGCTCTGGGTTATGCTGTACAAGATGTTAAGGGCGACGAATTAACCAAAGCCCGCGAAACCAACGTTGTCAATTCTCTGTCAGGACGTGTTGCCGGTTTGCAGGTAACTGGTGCCTCGGGGAACATGGGCGGATCAAGCCGTGTTCTTATTCGTGGTGTCAACTCTGTTTCGGGTAACAACAATCCGCTTTTTGTTGTTGACGGAATTCCTTTTGACAACAGCGACTTTAACACCGTTAATACAGCTCGCGGAGCTGGTGGGTACGATTATGGCAACATGGCTCAGGACATCAACTCTGACGATATTGAATCGATCAGCGTTTTGAAAGGCGGAGCTGCTGCAGCCTTATACGGCTCACGTGCAGCCAATGGTGTTATTCTTATTACAACCAAAAAAGGTAAAATGGGAAAAGGCAAAAAAACTTTGGGGATTAGCTTGAACTCAGGCGTTTCTTTCGAGAAGGTTGCCGTTTTACCAAACTACCAAAATCTGTATGGTGGTGGTAGTGAGTACGATTCTGAAAATGGTTTTGAACAGGTTGACATCAATGGAACAACTTACAATATTCCCGATTATGGTACCGATGAAAGCTGGGGACCCAAGTACAATGCTAATATTCAGTACCTGCCCTTCTGGAGTTTGTACGATTGGGAGGAAATTGGAAAACCGACTGATCAACAATTGGCCACAACCCCCTGGGTAGCTCCCGAGAACGACGTTGATAGTTTCTTTGAAACCGGTGTGACTTTTACCAACAACGTAGCCTTGACAGGATCTGATGAGAACGGTCAGTTCCGTATGTCGTACACCAACGTATCAGGAAGCGGTTATATGCCAAACAGCAAACTGCGTCGCAATACTTTTAACATGAACGGAAGCCGCAAATTCTCGAAATTTCTCGAAGGCTTTGCTACAGCCAATTATGTAAAAAGTTATGCTTTAGGTCGTGCAGAAGTTGGTTATGGCGACAACAACGTAATGCAGAAATTCAACCAGTGGGGTCAGCGCCAACTTGATATGAAATCGCTGGAAAAATACCGCAACGCTGATGGAACCATGCGTACATGGAACCGTATAGCCTGGAACAACCCTGCTCCGCATTATTCTGACAACCCATATTGGACCCGTTACATGAATGCCCCTGAAGATCAGCGTGACCGCTTTTTTGGAAATGCTGGAGTAACGCTTACCCTGCTCGATTGGTTGAAATTGACAGGAAAATACAATTTCGATACTTATACCTTTAGGGCTCAGGAGCATGTGGCTATTGGTTCACAGGCTCAGACCTATTATAGCGAAGACGTTCGCCAGGTAACAGAAACCAATGCTGAATTCCTTTTCCAGGTCGACAAACAGTTGAACGAATTGTTCCGTTTGAATGCCACCTTTGGGGGAAACAGGATGTTCAGAACCACACACCGCAATTATGGATCCACTCAGGGCGGTCTTGTTATTGCCGATTTTTATAATATCAATAACTCTGGTGCATCTCCCCTTGTAATTGATAACACCTTTAAGAAAGCAATTAACTCTCTGTACGGTAGTGCATCACTCGGTTATAAAGGAATGTTGTTCCTCGACATGACTTTGCGTAACGACTGGTCGTCAACTCTACCGACTGATAACCGCAGCTATCTCTACCCATCGGTAACAGGTAGTTTTGTATTCTCAGAAATGCCCGCATTGGAGAAATATGAATGGCTTTCGTTTGGTAAAGTTCGTGCAGGTTGGGCAAAAGCAGGTAACGATACAGATCCATACAGCCTGTTCAATGCTTATGATAATTACACCAACTTTGGTGCTGATATCCGTTACTCAGTTCCCAGTACACTCAACAATTCAGCATTAAAGCCTGAGTCAACCACTTCTTTTGAAATTGGTACCGAGTTGAAATTCTTCAACAACAGGTTAGGAATTGACTTCACGTATTATAGCAACAAAACCACTGACCAATTGCTTGCAGTTCAGGATCCGGAACTAGTGGTTATCAGTATGCTTACAAAAATGCCGGAGAAATGACCAATAAGGGTATCGAGTTGATGCTTACCGGAACTCCTCTGGTTATTGGTGATTTCAAATGGGACGTTATCGTGAATTTTGCTAAGAATAATAACGAAATGGTTTCATTGGCCGAAGGCGTTGAGACCTATAGAATCGGAACAGGGCCATTCATTGCCACTATCGAAGCACGTGTAGGAGAACCCTATGGACAGATTTACGGAACTGATTTCGTTTATGATGCCAACGGAAACAAGGTTATTGGAACCAACGGTCGTTATCTGAAAACCTCAAAGGTTGTTCCTTTGGGTAGTGTTCTTCCCGACTGGAATGCCGGTATTACCAATGCTTTCTCGTGGAAGGGATTTGACGCCAGTGTTCTGATTGACATCCAGCATGGTGGAAAAATCTTCTCAACCACCAACATGTGGGGGATGTATTCTGGTATCCTGGAAGAATCGGCCGGGACAAACCATTTGGGTAACAACATTCGCGATGAAATCGTTCAGAACGAAGACGGAACCTACGCATCAAATTCAGGAGGTGTTCTTCTGGAAGGTGTGATTGGTAAACTGGATGCCGATGGCAATGTGGTTTATCTCAATGCCGACGGTACAGTGGCCGATGGCCCGGTTCAGAATGCCAAGATGATCAGTGGCGGCCGTTATTCATGGGATCACTACAGTGGCCCGGCTGCACAGAACGTGTTTGATGCCAGCTATATCAAACTTCGTGAAGTGCGTATTGGCTATACCATTCCCAACAAATATACCGGACCAGTGCAGAATCTGCGCGTTTCGGTTTATGCCCGCAACCTCGCAATCTGGGGACAGGATAACCCCCATATTGACCCGGAAACAACATCAAGCTCAGGCAATATTCAAGGTATTGAAGGTGGGGCCTTACCCTCATTGCGTACCATTGGTTTTAACCTGAGTTGTAATCTTTAATCAAAACAAGTTCAATATTAAAATTAAAGAGATATGAAAAGCACATATAAATTCTTGCTCCTGCTTGGTTTGATTAGCTTCATGGTTGCAGGATGTACGAAAGATTTCGAAGAAACCAATACTGACCCAAATAAAGCAATCAAGGTTCCAACCTATAGTTTGCTCACCAATGTTCAGTTTCAGTTTTCTTACAACATGTTCGACTCCTGGTGGGGTGGTCGGCAAAGCATGCTCTGGGCTCAGTATTGGTCTCAGAACAACTATACCGACGAGGATCGCTATAGCATCCGTCAGAATGTAAATAGCAATTACTGGCGTAATTTCTATTTGATTACCACCGACTTGAATGATATTATTCGCATCAACAACGACCCTGAACAGAAGGACATTGTTAGTGCATACTGCTCCAATGCCAACCAGATTGCTACTGCCATGATTATGAAAGCATGGATAGTTCAGCACCTGACAGATTTGTATGGGAATATCCCTTACTTCAATGCTTGGCAGGGATCAGAGGGTAATTTTCTTGCAGCATATGACAATCAAGAGTTGATCTATAAAGATATCGTGGCTCAATTGGATGCTGCAGTTGCCCTTATTGATGGCGACGGTGGAGCCGGTTGGTCGCAGGGCGATATTATTTATGGTGGCGACATGAGTAAATGGAGAAAGTTTGCAAACTCATTGAAGTTGCGTATGGCTATGCGTGCTAAGAAGGTTGATAATACTCTGGGTACACAATGGGCAAATGAAGCAATAGCTTCTGGCGTGATGACAAGTAATGCAGATAATGCTACCTTTAAATTTCTGGGTTCAGCGCCTAACAATGCCCCTATGTGGGGAGCATACAACGTGGATAACCGCAGCGACCACTCTGTTACAATGCAGTTTGTTGATCTTCTGAAAGGCAATGCGGTAGGAGGTGCTGAAAAGCCCAATCCTTTTGCTGGTTTGTACGATCCACGTCTTCCTGTTTTCGCACAACCTGTTGCCGATCCAACCATATTGGGAGAAGGTTATCAGGGAATCCCCTATGGAATGGACGATAATGAAACAAAGGTTATTGGCGATGCAGGTGCCAGTCGTCCTGGTGAAGCGATTCTTGCTATTGATTTTGCTGTGATTTACATGAATTATTCTGAAGTCGCATTTATAAAATCTGAGTTAAACGGATGGAATCAAGCTGATTATGAGGATGGGGTTCGCGCATCTTTGGAATATTGGGGTGTTGATCAGTCCGATATTGATACCTACATGGCCGGATTACCCGCTGCTACTGAGGAAACAGTTCTAACCCAGAAATACATTGCCCTTTATACACAAGGTTATGAAGCTTGGTCGGAGTACCGTCGCACAGGCTATCCTAAAACCTTGGTTCATCCGGGCGAAGTTACCTGGAAAAAGGCCGATGGTTCTACCGTGGTTTTTGAAACCATTTTTGGTGAAGACATTCCTCGCAGAATGACATGGCCTCAAGAGGAGCAAACACTTAACCGGACCAATTACGAAGCTGCTGTCTCTGCTTTCGGCCAGGCCGATGCATTTGAAAGCCGCGTTTGGTGGGATAAACTCTAACTGTGGTTGTTTTACGTAATCATAAGGCCACCCTTTGGGTGGCCTTTTTAATTATTGGTTTTTCTATTTACTGATTTCAAATTTTAGCAGCCACAAATACTCTTTGTTTTTTTCGGCCTCAATTATTGGAACAGGTGTGATGCCAATTGTTTTAAGCCCTAGGTTCAGCGCTTTTTGACGCAAAGTTTCTTTAACCCGATTGGTTTCATTCTCGTTTTTAACGATTCCCTTTTTTGAGATGTGTTTTGAACCAACTTCAAATTGAGGTTTGATGAGCAGAATTGAAATACCGGTCGGTTTCAAAAAAGCTGGGATCAAGGGCAAAATGTGATGCAACGATATAAAACTTAAGTCACCGGTTACAATGTCGAAGCACTGCTCACTAGAAAAGGTTCTTATGTCTTGATTTTCAAAAAGCTTTACACGTGTGTCGTTTCTCAGTTTAGGGTGCATCTGTTGCGTCCCCACATCTACCGCAAAAACTGTTGAAGCACCATGCTGCAAGAGGCAATCGGTAAATCCACCGGTTGAACTTCCTATATCCAGTGCCGCAAAACCAGTTATATCGAGTTTAAAATCAGCTAATGCTTTTTCTAATTTCAGAGCACCCCTGCTTACATATTGATCGAGCGACGAATCTGCAATTATACTCACTGCATCATTTGGCAATACCTGGTAAGAGTTTTTTGCGACAACTGTTCCATTAACAGCTATCCGACCTTGCGTTATAGCCGTAACCGCCCTGGATCTTGATTCAAAATATCCCCGAAGTGTCAGATAAACATCAAGTCTTAATGCCTCTTGCTCGTATGGTTCCATTGTCAAAATCTATAAAACAAAAAAACCCTTCATAGAAGGGT
>JAQVCV010000134.1 GCA_028689615.1 Bacteroidales bacterium
TTCTTTTTGCCGTGCAATTTTTCTGCGGGCTCCCATTGTTTTGTGCTGTTATTCCAAGCAAGAATCACTTCCCATTCTGTCTCAGGTTTGCCATGTCTTGAATAGCCACTGCTACCATAGCCGATAGGTGCGGCAAAGCCGCCGTCTGCTCTCCATCTGGTTTGATGCGGTCTTAACCAATGAGAGCAAGCACCCACCCTTGCAAAAATGTGTTCCGTCTTTTTGTCACTGGAAGGGGATTCGGTTAAAAGAATGTATTCAATGGCATCTTGCCAGAAGACTGGATCATCATTGGAGGTTAAGTATTGACTCAATAGCTGCCTTATCAGTTCCATTTTGTCACCATTTTCTTATGGTATAACGGCCCCCGCGGGTGACGCGCCGCCAAGCGTGCGCTTCTACCCGCGTGTTCACGCGCAAGTCGCTTCATCGGCGCGTCACCTGCGGGGGCCGTTCACGCGACGCAGTCGCGTGAACCTGGAGTTTGGACATTTGAGTATGTATTGCAAGAAAATATTTTACATACGCACATAAATCATGTTACCATGGCACCTTCAGTAAAATCCCATTCTTGGAGGGTGCCATTATGGAAAAGGAAGATATACGGGACATTCTGTTGGATACCATGATTGTTTCCACGGAGGCGCAGTTGAAGGCGCTGAAGAAGCTTCGGGGCGCAATCGAAGAAGAGTCTCGTGAAAAAGGTAAGTCGCAAACAGACCTTGTTTTTGACATACTCAATTCAGCAAGGGAACCACTGCATATTTCACAGATTATCGCCGAGGCGCAGAGAAAGTTTGGCGTAGAACTGGATAGAGAGTCCCTCGTCTCCGCTCTTTCAAAGAAAGTGATGAAGGAGGATCGTTTTGTTCGTACCGGCAAAAACACCTTTGCCCTGAAAGCGAGGTGAGAAATATGCTGAGCGAGCAGATCAATACTCTTTTGCAAGATGCCTGTGCCGGGGCCTTTGCCCAGAATCGAAGTTGTGTTCGCGCCGTTGAGCTTTTTTGGGGGACATTGTGCGCCTTGGGGCGGCGCACTGTCTCTCGCGCCATTTGCGCGGTCGGACGGCAGCATCAGGACTGGAGCGCTGACTACAAGATATTTTCCCGCAGCCAATGGGATCCGGATCGGTTGTTCACCCCGGTTTTGAACGAGTATCGTATGCGATACCCTGTCGACCAACCGGTCTGCGTGGCCTTTGACGATACCAAGCTTGCCAAGAGCGGTCGCAAGGTGAACTCGGCCTTTTGGCAGCGTGACCCGCTCTCGCCGCCGTTCCATGTCAACTTCTTGTACGGCTTGCGGTTCATGCACGCATCCCTGATTTTTCCTCACTACCGGGATGGCGATTTCTCCGCTCGCGGTTATCCGGTCCGCTTCGTGGAATGCCCTGCGGTTAAAAAGCCGGGGAAGAAGGCAACCGACGAAGAGCGAGCGCAATACAGGAAGGCGGTGAAGACTCATAACCTCTCTTATCAGGGGCTTTCGATCATTAAAGGATTGAGAAGTGATCTTGACCGTCTGGGCGAAACGCAACGGAAGATGATAGTTCCCGTTGACGGCAGTCTGTGTAATCGCACCATCCTCCTCAAACCACTGGAGCGGGTGGAGATTGTCGGTCGATGTCGCAAAGACGCCAGTTTGTGTTTTCCCGCCCCGGCGGGAGGAAGGCGCAAATACGGCGAAGAGCGGTTTTCTCCTGAAGCGGTTCGGAAGGATGACACCGTTCCCTGGCAGACGGCTAAAGTTCATTTTGGCGGAGCATGGCGCGACATACGGTACAAAGAGGTCAAGAATGTATTGTGGCAAAGGGGATCTGGTCTGCGCCCTCTTCGTCTTTTGGTGGTTGCCCCGCAACCGTACAGGACTTCCGTGAACGCCAAGCGGAATTATCGGGACCCGGCCTATCTTCTGAGCACCGACACTCAAAGCGATGCGATGACATTGCTCCAATGTTATTTTGACCGCTGGCAGATTGAGGTTAACCATCGGGAGCAAAAGGATACGCTTGGCGTCGGAAACGCCCAGGTTTGGGCAGACAAGTCCGTACCACGACAACCGGCATTCGCTGTTGCAGGCTACAGCCTCCTGCTGTTGGCTGGTTTGAAGGAATTCGGACCGGGACGTCCTCATGATTTTGTTCCTTTGCCCAAATGGAGAAAAAAGGCCACCAGGCCATCGGCGCTAGACTTGATTACCTTGCTCCGAAAAGAAATCAGCGAAGCACCCATTACTGACTTCCTGAAAAGTAACCTCGCTAAAAATATCGTGCCGTACGCATATTCTTGAATCTGAATATGTCCAAACTCCAGGTTCACGCGACGCAGTCGCGTGAACGGGCCGGAAAATCACCCACCGGCTTTATCGGGTGGGTGTATTTTTCTGGTTGGCACAAATCACTTCCTCAGCTAATTTGTCAAAAACTTAATACAAAACCCTACGTTTTTACCGTTTTGATCTTTCTGCCAGTCATACTTTCCAGCTTCAAATTCAGCTTTGTTTCAAGATCGACAAGGTTTTTGTATTCAGGGCAATTATATCCAGCTAAATCGAAATGAAGTGACTCCCCTGATTTCCTATAAAGAATCACCTTTCTACTGATTGCATGTGCAAAACCCACTTCATAATATACATTCGGCCTAGCCCCGGTGAGGTCTGCATATAAGAATTCAGAAGACCTTATCTTGTTAACAATTTCCTCAGTTATTCTACCAGTGTGCTCTATGTCGTCGGCTCTCTCAGCAGAAATTCCAAAGTTCTTGAAGCATCTCTTAATCGTTGCATAGA
>JAQVCV010000135.1 GCA_028689615.1 Bacteroidales bacterium
TCCGATCTCACCCACATCCTTTCATTCGAAGGTGACTCAATGGTGACTTATTTCGAGGGCTCCTACTCCGAATATGAAGAAAGCAAGAAAAAAAGAACAGGCGACACTACTCCGCACAAAATCAAATTCAAAAAGCTCACTCGCGATTAAGATGAAACTCTTTAATGGCCTTACAGCGCTTTGGGAGACAGATCGCGCCTATTTTATTCTCATAGCTGCTGCAGCAGTTTTACCTTGGAGTTTATCGGGTATGGCTGGATGGCTGTTGGCTGGAGATGCTTTTCAATTGGCAGAGAAGCCCGCTTTTCAAGCGGGCTTTTTCATAATCACCACACTGACAATGGCTGCTGGCCTTTCTCCAACTACCGTTGTAGCCACGGCAGCAGGTTTTTTTTTCGGATGGGCCGGATTTCCGTGGGTTGTGATGAGCTACCTCGCGGCTGCCATTTTAGGTCGTAAAATAGGTGTCTTCCTCAACATCCATGTTGCCGGCTCAAAAAAATTTGTCAACCCCAGGGCCGGGCAATTCTTCGCCCAAATGTCAAACAAGCCTTTCCTTTTATTGGTTTTTTGCAGATTATCGCCAGTACTCACCTTTGCCTTAACCAATGTAGCTCTTGGCCGGATGTCGTTCAAAATCACAACCTATGCCGCAGCAACGCTAATCGGGATGCTGCCTCGCACACTTTTGGTTTTTTTCGCAGGTACACAGGCATCGGAATGGAGTCAGGCATTTGAATCAGGAGAAATCAATCATTTTAAATTGCTTTTAGCTTTGTGTTTATTAGTAATTTCGATAGTTGGAATCGGCGTTATAGCCCGTCAAGCCTTTTTAAGAATTTCAGAAAAAAAATAGTACAAACACATGATCAGGATAGACTCAACTTTATTGGAGGATGTTAGCACACAAGCCAAACTCTCTGCGAGAAAACGTAAAAATCACAACTTTCATGAACACCCTTCAGCACGAGTTCAACGAATGCTCAACGCCATGGAACCCGACACCTACGTAAGGCCACACAAACATGAATCACCCGACAAGCTTGAAGTGTTTTTTTGTTTGAAAGGTAGTTTTGCGGTTGTCATCTTTAATGAAACGGGCAAAATAACAGATTTGGAAATACTTGATCCAGAAAACGGGAAATACGGCGTTGAGATAGCACCCCGAACATGGCACAACCTGGTGGCAATAAAACCCGATTCAGTTGCTTATGAAGTAAAAGACGGCCCGTATGATCCCTCTGATGACAAGCAATTTGCAAGTTGGGCTCCCGAAGAAGGATCACAAGAGGCCGCTCAATGGGTAGCTGAATTGCTTTGTCAGATCCAGAAAAAAGTGAACAGCAAAAAACTGTAGTCTGATTCTGAGAGCTTGTTCAGAAACCATGAAAGCACTATTTTTGTACACCATAAACAAACTACGTAGATATTATGACAGACGAAAGTGAATTTTGCCTGGAAGAGGCGAAAGAAGACATGCAGAACACCTTGATTCATTTAGACAAGGAATTTCAAAAAATAAGGGCCGGCAAGGCAAGTCCCCAGATGCTGGATGGGGTTAAAGTGGATTATTACGGAACACTGACTGCCCTTGATAAGGTGTCGAATGTCAGCAGTCCCGATCCGCGTCAGATCATAGTACACCCGTGGGAAAAAAACATGTTGGTTCCGATCGAGAAAGCTATTATGACTGCTAATTTGGGTTTTAACCCACAAAACAATGGTGAGATTTTACGCATAAATGTTCCCCCACTAACAGAGGAGAGGAGGCGCAATTTGGTGAAGCAAGCCAAAACAGAGGCAGAAAATGCCAGAATCGGGGTAAGAAACATCCGACGCAATGCCATGGAAACTTCCAAAAAACTCAAGAAAGAAGGTGTTCCAGAGGATGAAATTGAAAAGTTAGAGGCTGAGATTCAGAAACTAACCGATCAACACATCGAAAAAATAGACAAACTGTTTGATGCAAAAGAGAAGGATATCATGACTGTGTGAGTCACATTTGATCCACCACAAAATGCAAAAGGCTGCCCTATGGTGCAGCCTTTTGCATTTACAATCATTTTTAAGAAGATAACACTCACGACTTCGCATCCTTACGAAAGTCAATAAAACTAACATCTGGCAATTATACCAAATCAACTTGATTTTATGCACAAAATAAATATTTCAGGGGTGCATGAGATCGCTGCGCTAGTTGCGAAAATAGCTTGCGTCTGGTGGCTCGGTACGATCTTCGTCCCAAGAGTGAAACGACTATAGTCCCGAGAGTAAAACGATTCGGGATTACCTTCGGTGAGAATAGTTCGTCCCGCATAGCTATCGGGATAACCGCCTCTAATGCCGAAGGGTCGGCATTTATAAGGCTCAAATGCTTCGCATTTTCACTAAGACGCAGTATAACTTGAAATTACCAAATATTCATGAAACCTCGTTACCCACAGCCGAATAAAAATCGAACCAGCAGATTGTCAATTAGTTTACAACTTGCTTGGAAAGAATTTATAGAAGAAACTAATATACAATCATTTTCGATGCATGGAATGTGTTAAGAAAAGGGAATGCGTCACCCAAAAGGGTGACGCAATTATGGGGAATATCTGATTTACTGAATCTACCAGAAGCAATAAAAAGAGACTGTTGAAGTCAGGAAAACCGTATAAAACAAAACAGGCTGCCTTTTAAGGGGCAGCCTGAGTAATAAAGAATTGGCGACGACCTACTTTCCCACCTTTCGGCAGTATCATCGGCGCGGGTGGGCTTAACTTCTCTGTTCGGAATGGG
>JAQVCV010000027.1 GCA_028689615.1 Bacteroidales bacterium
TGGTGAAGAACTGATCATGCAATTGATTACAGGCATAGAGAATCAAATTCTGTAACATCCTGGTATTTTCTGCAGTCACCCGATAGGAAGACAGATAGACACCCTTTCCTTTATTGACATCCCTACAGGTTATGCAAGGGCTATTGTTGTTTGATGTAAGAAGTTGCTTCAAAATTTGAAAAGGGCTTCAAACCGTTGCTGTCAGAATTGTTAATCCTGTTTCCCGATATGCCCCAGCCGAAGCAATCGGGAAGAGACAAGAACCCATTTGGAACGTTGGCCTCAGAGGGTGCCCAGGTAAGCAGACAAATCGGCTTCAGGTTCCAGGTTCAGGTGTTTGCGAAGCCTCTGGCGGTTTTTGTTAACAGCAGCCAACGAAATATTCATAACATCGGCAATCTCACGTGAAGAGAGCCTGATAAGCAGGTAAGCGCACAATTTTTGTTCATTCAGAGTAAGTCCGGGTGCAACCTGGAGCAACCTGTCGAAAAAACCCGGATAGGCCTCTTCGAACGAAACCCCGAACTTCTTCCAGTTCAAATCGCGATCGAGGTTGCTGTTTATCAGTTGAACAGCGTCGTGCAACGATCCGGGTACTGTGTTTCCGAGCTGTTTGCGCAAAGTCAATAAAATTTTTTTTATTTGCCCCAAAACCTCGTTCTGATTAATAAAATTGGCCGTTATAGATATTAACTGATTGTTTTTCATAACAATGCTCGAGTTCAACCGTTCCAATTCCAGTTTGCTTTCCAGTTGTTCTGCCAGATGCTTCTGCTGCAGTAGGGCTTTGGCGGTTGCTTCACGATGTTTCTCGGCCTCCAGAAGGCGGTAGTCGTTTTCGCTTGCAGCCAGCTCCAACTCCTTCAATCTCAACTCCTGATGCAGCAGTTGCCGGGTTTTAAGCAGCGATTTGTTTTTAAGCCGCAGCAGGAAGAAAAGCAATACCAACACTGCTGCCGATGAAACGGAAACGATCATCAACAGTCTGAACGACTGCTCCCTGCTTTGGTTTTGAGCCTCTTGCAGCGAGATGCGCTGCCTTAAAATCTGATTTTCCTGCTCCTTCTGCTTCACCTCGTATCGGGCCTGCATCTCCGACAGTTGCCGGCTCACACGTTCATTGTAAAGTGTATCGTTGAGCGCTATGAATCTTTGCAGATGGGGAACTGCCTCCTTGTAGCGGTTGGTCATCCTGTAAATATCGGCCAGGTGGCGGTGAGCATCAGCCTCAACAATGCTGAACCCACCTGCCTCAGCCATTTTAAGTGCCTTTTGGGCGTTAAAAAAGGCCTCGTCGAAGTGCCCCATCCCGATCAGAATATCTGCCATCAGACTGTAAGCGTTTGCCATCCCCTCTTCATCGCCAATACTCTGTTTCAGTTGCAACGACAATCTTTGATTCTCTATTGCCTTCTGGTATTCCCCTTTTTGGTTATAAATAATAGCCCTGTTGTGGTAGATGCTCGCCATTCCTCGCCTGTTTCCCTGCTTCTGTTGCACGATCAACGCTCTGGAATACCAGCGAAGTGCCTCCTCCTTTTTTCCACGGATGTCGTTTACTACTCCAAGGTTGTTGTAAACAGATCCCAGACTTTCGTACACTCGATGCGTCAGCGAAACCTCAAGAGCTCTCTGCAGATACCTTTCTGCATCATCGTATTGTTTGATTCTGGAGAAAAGGCATCCAATATTCAGGCTCGTATTAGCGATCCCCTGAAAGTGGTTTGCATGCTGATAGATTTGTCCGGCATGCTGATAATACTTAAGAGCTGAATCGGTGTGACCGGCATTTTCAAATGCGATTCCCAGGGAGGTATAAAGGCGTCCCCTATGCGACGGCTGCTCAAGGGAAGATTGCCGCGACAGCGATTCTCTCAAAAATCGAATAGCAGTATCGTAGCTACCCAAATTATTATAAGCCAACCCCTTTTGAATCAAGCACAACACCTCAAACCTCGCTTCCTTGTGTTTTGTGGCCCATCGCGTAGCATCGTTAATGTATTTCAATGCTGTTTTCACATCGGAATTGATGTAGCAACCTGATAATTTAAGCAACACCTCACCTTTCTCGCTTTCACCTGATGCTGCAAGGCATTTCAGAAGAGAGTCGGATCGTGATTCGCCCCTGGAATTAACCGGCAGCGCGAGGCAAAACAAAATCACAAGAGTGGTAAAACAAAACCACGAACCCGCCGTCACCGCACGACGAAACCGGCAGATGGCATGTTCGGAGATGGAGAGGGTGGATTTCTTGGGTGTAGGGAAAAAAGAGGCCAACATGACAGATAGGATGGAATCAGAACCTGAAAGTTACACCCTTTACCATGCGAACAAGGCTAATTGCGGATGTGAATCTCGAGCAACCGGGCTTCCCCTTCGGGATAGATGCGAACCCCATCAATGATGGCTGGCACCAGCAAGGCTTGTCCGGCAGGCAGGATCTCGTGACCGCCTTCGTATTCCACACGTGCCGATCCACTGGTATTCAGAAGCACCACGAACGAATCGAGACCGCTGTAATCGCGGGCCAGAGGTTTATCAAGCGCCAGCAGACTGGTGTTGAAGTAAGGACACTCAACCAGAGGTTGTGTGGCATTTTTTACACGAGGATAATCGGTTCGGTAATCCTTTTCAACCGTGAAGTCGATGGCATCAAGGGCCTGCTCGACGTGCATTTCGCGGGGCTGCCCTTTATCGTCGAGCCGATCCCAGTCGTAGATGCGGTAAGTATTGTCGGAGGTTTGCTGAATCTCGGCCAGCATGATACCCGGGCCAAGGGCATGCACCCTGCCCGACGGCATAAAAAACACATCGCCGGATGCTACTGGTTCGAAGTTGAGCACCTCGCGAAGGGTTTTCTGCTCCAGATGCTTCTTGTATGCCTCTTTGGCTATGCGCTGGCTGAAGCCGCTGATGAGTTGAGCTCCCGGGGCAGCATCCATCACATACCACATTTCTGTTTTGCCACGACCTATGCCACGTTGGCGGGCCAGTTCATCGTCGGGGTGCACCTGTATGGAGAGCCAATCGGCAGCATCGAGAATCTTCACCAGAATGGGGAACTCGTTGCCATATTTTTCGTAGTTGGCCTCGCCCACCAAATCGCCCATGTAAACCTCGATGAGCTCGTTGAGTTCGTTGCCTGCCAGGAAACCATTATCAACAATGCTGGGGTCGGAGGCGTAGCCCGATACCACCCAGGCTTCGCCACAGTTTGGCAAAGGTTGGAAATTGATTCCCAACACACTGCTGATCCGTTGTCCGCCCCAAATCTTATCTTTGAGCACCGGTTTAAAACGCAAAGGATAGAGTTCGTTCATTCTTGCTACTTTTGAAGGATGAAATGCAAAATTAAAAATAACCCCCAATGATACCAATACCCTCTGAGGAGAACTGGCTGCGCGAAGTGACAGAATTTCGACGCCGGTTGCATGCAAAACCCTGTCTTTCGGGCCATGAGGCCGAAACCGTGGCCATGATCAGCGAGTTTCTAAAGCCCTGGACTCCCTTCCAAACCACCACTCTGGTAAACGGCACCGGACTGGCATGTTGTTACCGCGGCAACAGGCCCGGGAAACGTTTGTTGCTTCGAGCCGATACCGACGCCCTCCCCATCCAGGAAACCAATTCATTCAACCATAGGTCGGAAACCGAAAACGTGAGCCACAAATGCGGCCACGACGGCCACACCGCCATTTTGGCAGGGTTGGCTCCCTTCCTGAGCCACGGTCAATTTGCCGGCGAAGTGGTTTTGCTTTTTCAGCCCGCCGAAGAGGTTGGCAAAGGAGCCGCTGCAATCCTGGCCGATGAGGCCTTCGAGAACCTGAAACCCGACCTGGTTGCAGGATTGCACAACCTGCCTGGCTTTCCGCGAGGTGCTGTCTGCCTGCGCAACGGGGTTTTCGCTGCTGCATCAGAAGGGATAACCATCAACCTTACAGGCCTGACGGCCCACGCCGCCTATCCCGAAACCGGACATTCGCCAGTGCTGGCTGTAGCACAACTCCTAACAGGAATAGAAGGACTTAAAAACCTGACCGATTCTCCCGACGATTTTCACCTGGTAACTGTTATACATGCCCAAATCGGAAAACCAGCTTTTGGCACTGCACCCGGCGATGCACAAATTTCGGCCACCCTGCGAACCTACGACAACCTGGCCATCGATGCACTAAAAACCCGAGTAAAAAACCTGGCTTTCGACGTGTCGCAACGACATGGTTTGCAATGCTCCGTAAACTTTACCGAACCCTTCAGGGCCACCGAAAGTCACCCCGATATGGTGAAAAAAGCTGCCCTGGCTGCCACAAGAGCCAACCTCGAAGTGGTGCACCTGCCCAGCCCTTTCAGATGGTCGGAAGATTTCGGGCAATTCACCGAAAGATGGCCCGGAGTTTTTGTGGGGCTGGGGGCAGGTACCAACCACGCCGCACTTCACAACCCCGATTACGACTTCCCCGACGAACTCCTCATTCACGGTATGAACTTCTGGAAAGAATTCATCGGCGAAACCCTTGACCAACCCACTAAATAACCCGTTCAAAACATCCTACACCCCATGAATCCTTCCTACTCCACCCTGTTTCCCCTAAAAAACATGCTGCTTCTCGTTGCTTTTACAATCAGTTTGCTTGCAGCTTCAGCCCAGTCTGACGAAAGCTGGAAAGTATTCGACGATACCCAGGTGAGCCGTATCAACATCACCATCCACCCCGATACCCTCGACTGGATTTACAACAACCCCGAAAGCGATCTTGAACACCTGGCCACGGCGCAGTTTATCAACTCCTGGATCGATCAAACCTTTGATTCGGTAGGATTCAGGCTGCGCGGCAACACCTCGCGTCAAAGTCATAAAAAATCGTTTAAAGTCTCTTTCAACACCTTTGTAAAAGGACGAAAACTCCTGGGTATCGAAAAGCTAAACCTCAACGGCGAACACAACGATCCATCCATTGCCAGGTCAAAATTCTGTTTCGACCGATGGGCCGACATCGGGCTACCCGCCTCACGTGCCAGCCATGTCGAAGTTTACATCAACCAAAACTATTACGGCCTCTACATATCGGTGGAACATATTGATGAGGAGTTTCTTCAGAAACGCTTTCAGGATGATGCCGGAAACCTTTGGAAATGCCTCTACCCTGCCGATCTGGATTATAAAGGCGACAACATCGCGGCGTATGGCGATGCCTATGAACTAAAAACCAACGAAACCCAAAACAACCAGTCGCAGCTCATCCGCCTTATGAAACGGTTGAAACAAACACCTTTGGCTGCACTTCCCGACACCCTCGACAAAATAATCGACATGAGCGAAGTTCTGAAGTACCTGGCCATGAACACCCTGTTGGGAAGTTGGGACGACTACCGCAGCCTGATGAACAACTATTACCTCTACCATGAACCCGGCACAGGGCTCTTTCATGTAATCCCCTACGACTACGACAACACCTTCGGCATCGACTGGTTTGGTGTCAACTGGGCCACCACCAACCCCTACGATGTACCCAAAGTGGTTGAAGGCCAACGACCGCTTAGCGATCGCGTGATGCAAATCCCCGAATGGCAAAACCTCTACACCCTCTTCCTATCCCACTTCAACCAGTATGCTGCACCCGATGCCCTGTGGTCGAACCAACCCGAAACGGTAAGAGCCATGCTCGAACCCTATGCCCTGGCCGACGATTACCGCACCCGCGACTACGGCTTCACCATGAATGATTTCAACAACAGCTACGGCCTCTCCTTTCAAAACCAACATGTTAAAAAAGGGATCAGGGAATTTGTGGCAGAACGTTCTGCCAGCCTCCTCCCCATGCTTCAATACACCAACGGGCAACCCGTGGCTTGGAGTTCGCATGCCGACAGCCGCTACCCCGCCCCGGGTCAGACGGTGGCCATCACCACATCGGCCTTTCATCCTGCTGGGATTCTCAAGGTTGAGGCCGAATACCGCGTCAATGGAGGCAACATTCAGCTCAAACCGCTCAATCAAAATGCCCTGCCCGGAGCTAAAAATGTTGACGAAAGCTACCGCTGGCAAGGAACAATAGGGCCCTTTGAGCAGGGCGACCAAGTGGAATGGCGTATCAAAGCCACCTCACAGGAGCCCTCGGCAGCCAGCTGGCCGCGTGCCCACTGGTATAAAATGGATGTGGCTGTTGCTCCCCAACATCTGGTGGTAAACGAAATCATGGCGGCCAACGCCACCACCCTTGCCGATCCACAAGGCGATTACGACGATTGGGCCGAGCTGTTCAACCCCTCGTTGTCGCCTGTATTCCTTACCGGATGTTACGTGACCGACAACCCGTCGAACCCGGTGAAATACAGGATCACCACACCCGATGTGGTGGTACCTCCCCAGGGTTACCTGCTGGTGTGGTGCGACGACGACGCCGGCGATGCAGGAATTCATACCAGTTTCAAACTAAGCGCCGATGGCGAGTTTTTTGGTCTGGTAGCCCCCGACGGTACTACCTGGATAGACTCGGTGACCTTTGGAGAACAGACCACCGATTTGTCGATAGCACGGCTGCCCAACGGAACCGGTTCGTGGATCACCACCACCCCTACACCTCTGGCAGCCAACCAGGGAATAGGTCTGGCGCAGACCGACCACCTTCAATCCATCGTGTTTGCTCCCAATCCGGCTGGCAAATCAGCAACCAACCTTTTCTTCCCTGCCGGGATAGAAGGATCAGTAAGCATAACCTTTTTCGACATGACAGGAAGGCAGGTAGCGCGATGGAATGACGAGATAAAACCAGGGACACCACTGAGCATCACCACAAAAAACCTTCCCGAAGGTTTGCTGATTGCCACCATCGAGACGCAACACACAACCCTGCACAGGAAACTGTTGATCAACCGATAACAGAGAAACACCTTCAGGCAATTCCCTCCGGAGGTTACCTCTTTATCCGGTTTGTTAACCCATTCATAGGATTAATTTTAAGTTGCGCTTGATAAAATTTCGTTACTTTGCACCCCTTTTCTCCGAACCTGACGGATTGTAAGCGGTTTGCGACCCGTTGGTTGAACGGTGGAGAGGTTTAGAAAATAAGTTATACATAACAGATGAGGAAAATTCTTTCTACACTCACGCTGATGTTGGTCGCCACAGCTCTCTGGTCGCAGACCGGGACATTGCGCGGCACCATCACCGACCAATCGTCGGGGAAACCCCTGCCACAAGCCACTGTGATAGCGGGATTGATTCAGGCCACTACCGATGCTGGTGGTCAATATGAAATTACGGGGCTTTCCGTTGGGAAGCTCTATGTTACAGTTACCGGCACAGGAATTGAAACCCAGTCGGAAGAAATTGAAATTGTTGCCGGCGAGAACACCTGGTCGCCGTCGGTAGTGGTAATCAACACCACCTCCAACGACATTCAGGGGATCACCGAGGTAACTGCTTCGCAGCTCGACCTTGAAGACGAAGGGCGCGGCCAGTCGGCCGGAGGCCTTCTGCAATCAACCGGCGACGTGTTCACCTCCACCGCCGGCTACGTGTTAAGCGCGGCCTATTTCAGGACACGAGGGTTCGACTCGGAAAACTTCGCCGTGTATATGAACGGTGTAAAAGTGAACGACGCCGAGACCGGTTGGCCGGCCTGGAGCGAATGGGGCGGACTGAACGATGTGACCCGCAACAAAGAGGTTGGCATTGGTTTGAATCCCACCGCCTTCTCGTTTGGTTACCCTGGCGGTGCTACCAACATCATCACCCGCGCGTCGGAGCAACGCAAACAGACCAAATTTACCTATTCACTTGGCAACCGCAGCTACACCCACCGTTGGATGTTCACCCACTCAACCGGTATGATGCAAAACGGATGGGCCTTCAGCGTGAGCGCCTCAAAACGCTACGGAACAGAAGGAGCCATCGAGGGTTTGTTCTACGACGCCTACAGCTACTTTGCTGCTGCCGAGAAAAAAATCAACAACCGGCACTCGCTGGCCTTCAGCGTGATGGGATCGCCCACCAAACGAGCTCAACGGTCGGGTTCGACCCAGGAAGTTTACGACCTGCTTGGCGACAACCTTTACAACGCCAACTGGGGCTATCAGAACGGCGAAAAAAGGGCTTCACGCATCAAACACTTCCATGAGCCCATCTTCACATTGAACCACTACTGGCAACTGGCCGAAAACACCCGCCTTACAACCAGCCTTTTCTTCCAGACCGGTTACAACGGCAGCAAAGCCATCAACTGGTACAACGCCGCCGATCCCCGTCCCGATTACTACCGCAACCTCCCCAGCTATTACTACATCCAGGGTCTCACCGCTGCCGGTGATGCCGCCACCGAATACTGGAAAACCAATCCAGACGCGGGGCTTATTGACTGGAACTCACTCTACCAGGCCAACTACGGCCGCAATGCCACAGGAAAACAGGCTGCTTACATCATGGAAGACCGCCGCATCGACCAGACCCAGGCCGGAATCAGCTTCCTGCTCAACAGTCAGATCAACGAAAACATGAAACTGAATGCCGGGTTGGAAGTAAGAAAATACAAAGGTCACCACTACAAACTGATCGACGACCTGCTGGGCGGTAAATACTGGATTGATGTGGATCAATTTGCCGAACGCGACCTGGCCGGCGACACCGTGGCAGCGCAGAACGATTTGCAAAACCCCAACCGCCGCGTGACCGAAGGCGACACCTACGGTTACAACTACAACCTCTTTCAAGACGAGATGAACCTGTGGGCCAATGCCGAATTTACTTACAACAAGGTTGACTTCTACGTGGGAGCCATGGGCAACTACACCAGTATGTGGCGCGACGGCCTCTACCAAAACGGTCGGTTCCCCGACAATTCGCTTGGGCAATCGGAAAAGAAAAACTTCATGTCGCCTGGTGCTAAAACCGGCCTCACTTACAAGATCAACGGGCGCAACTTCATCCAGGGCAACGCCATGTGGATGCAACGAGCTCCCATGCTTCGCGATGCCTTCATCTCGCAGCGCATCCGCAACGATTTCGCCCCTGGCCTTACTAACGAAACCATCGTGGGTGGCGATATCAGCTACATCATTCGCAGCCCCTACCTCAAGGCCCGCATCACAGCGTTCCAGAGTATGTTTTACGACCAGACCGAGTTGCGCAGCTTCTACCACGACGACCTCAATACCTTCGTAAACATGGTGATTACCGGAATTGACAAGGTGCATCAGGGCTTCGAAATTGGTGCCGAAGTAAAGCTCACAACCGCCCTTTCGGTTACAGGTGTAGCATCCATTGGCAATTACCGCGTTACATCACGACCCACCGGAACCATCACTGCCGAGAACGGAACACTTGACGAAACTACTGAAACTTTTTACCTGAAAAACTTCTATGTACCCGGTGTGCAAAACGCCGGGAGCATAGGCCTCAACTACCGTCACCCCGCCTATTGGTTCTTCAACGCCAACCTGAACTATTTCGGGAAAAACTACCTCGATTACAACCCGCTGCGTCGCACCGCCAATGCCATCGACGGCCTTTACACCGGCGACGACCAGGCCAAAGTGACCGCAATCACCGAGCAGGAAAAACTCGACGACGCTGTAACCCTTGATCTTGGTATCGGTAAATCGTTCCGAATCAAATACAAGTATTTCATCAACATCAACTTCAACGTATCGAACGTGCTCGACAACCAAAACCTGGTAACAGGCGGATACGAGCAATACCGGTACGAGTCGGATACCCAACTCTACGAGAAATTCCCCTCGAAATACTTCTACGGCCTTGGCCGCACCTATTATCTCAATATTGGTTTCAGATTTTAACAGAAAAAATAAATAATAAAATAATATGAAAAAGCAATTCAGGTTTTTCTACCTCCTGGCGGTAATTTCAGCTGCCTTCCTTACCGGGTGCGTTAAAGAAGATTTCGACACCCCCCCTGTTGACGTACCCAAATTCGACACCACCGGTCAGAACATCATCACCATTGCCCAACTCAAAGCCAACTATTTCACCGGCGTTGTTGAGAACGATTCTATTACAGACGACGTAGTCATAGGCGGCGTGGTGGTTTCAAGCGATGAAGAAGGAAACTTCTACCAGGTGCTGGCCATTCAGGACGCTACCGGCGGCATCCAGATTCTGCTCGAACCACGCAGCCTCTACCTCCATTACCGCATCGGGCAGATGGTGTACGTGAAATGCCAGGGATTGCACCTGGGAGCCTATGGAAGCCTCATTCAGATTGGCGACCGCAACATAGCCAAACTCACCGAGATTACAACCGCGCGCGTGAGCAAACACCTTTTCCGCGATGGATTGCCCACCAACATTGAGCCCGTAACCTACACCTCGGCTACCGACATCGTGATTGCCAATGCCGAAAACACATACGTGAAACTGACCGGTGTAAAATTTAAAAACGCCGGCAAAAAAGTGGTTCCCGGTTCCGACGATTCTAACCAAACCATTGTTTTTAGCGACAACTCAGAGATCATCATGCGCACCAGCAGCTACTCCAAATTCGCCAAAAACATACTGCCCGGCGACACAGGAACCATTTACGGTGTGATTACACGCTACAACTCCACGGTTCAGTTCGTGCTCAACCATTGGGCCGACCTCTACCACTTCACCAACAACTTCCCTTTGCTGTCAGAAGATTTCTCGGCAGGTTTGGGCGTGTTCAAATCGTACAACGTGAACGGCGCCCAAACATGGACTACCGCAACCTACGACGACGGCTGCGCCCTGATGTCGGGTTACGTGTCGGGTAGTGGCCGCTTCCCCAACGAAGATTGGCTTATCTCGCCTCAAATAGACCTCACCAACCGCGCCGATGCCGTGCTGAGCATCTACCAGGCCGTGAACTACGTTGAAAGCAAATGGGAATTCATTCAGGTGATGATCTCCGACGATTACGATGGAACCAGCAACCCTTCAACTCAGGGAACCTGGACCGAACTCACCATTCCCAACCGCCCCGCAGGCAACAACTGGACTTTTGTTGACTCGGGCGAAATCAGCCTGGCAAACTATGCCAATAAAAAGGTTTATATTGCCTTCAAATACACTTCAACCAGCTCGGTGGCTGCATCGTGGGAAGTTGGCTCGGTTACCGTTAAATAATACTTTCTGCATCTTACTAAAAGGGAACCCCCGCGGGGGTTCCCTTTTTTTATGGCTTTGCTTGTGATACCAATTCGCTTAGACTAAATGTACAAAACAATTGCCGGGGGTGTACATGAGGTAGCTTCGACAGCTGCAACTCTCCTATAAATCAATCAATACCCCAAAATTGTAGGCACTCCGGGTGTTCCAAACCCGGTAGTCGCCCGTTATGATGTTTTTAATGCCGTATTGACCATCCATTTCGAGATAAAGTTTCGTGTTGTTGGATATTTCATATTTATACCCGATGCAACACGCGACACCTGCATCGAAACTGTTAATCTGGCTTTTGATATCCACACCCAATCTGGTATCGCGGGCACTAAGCAACAGCCCCACGTATGGGCCAAAGCTTAAATACCACCGCCGGTGTTTGCTAAAATGCCAGTTTGCCATGAAGGGCATGGTAAGGTAACTCAGATGAATATCGGTTGGCAGGGTATTCCCCGCCATGTCGATAATTGTGCCGTTAGAAAAGCCCTTGTTGTCCCACAATAATTTCAACTTAGCGCCCCACCTGCCAGAGAAATAATATTCGCCAGAAAACCCAATGTTGAAGGTAAACCGGGTATTGATATTGTCGTCGCCGGGTGCTACCACCCTTGCCCCGTTAAAACCTATACCCATCCCTATTTCAAGTCCTTCGTGTTTTTGAGCTTTTGCAACCAATGCAACCGCTAAAAACACAAACAACAAGGTCACTCTTTGAAAAACAGGTTTCATGTTTGTATTTATTTTAGGGTTTGAAAATAATGTAACGGTCGAGGCTGTATGCAGCCAGGGATCGCGGACTACTTTCCTGACCGCCGAGACCAAAGTTTGAGCAGTGCCGATTGCCCGAATTATCAATGAAATCCTTATTGCAAACAGCCTTTGTTACCACGCGTTTTTATTAATAACTGTCTTACAATTCAGACAAAAATCTTTATGTACAGAAAGCCCAAAACCACATACCGGACATTTCCACTTTTCTTCTTCTATTTTTAAAAATACCTCCATTCCATTTTTTTTAACCGACGAAAGGTTTTCAATCATGCTCATTCCATATTTCGTTCTGTATCTTCTATCCAGGTTTTTTAATCTGGTACATGGATATTCTTTACAATCATAACAAAATCCTGATGCAGTTTCAGCCAAATGCTCACAGTTAACAATTTTACAACTTCTGCACACATTTGGTTTATGAGCATCATTAGTTTTAAAGCATCCGCCACAAGGTCTTTTTTCCCGGAGGTGACCAATGCACAATCCACAATTCATTCCACAAGGGGCAATCATTCGATCGTATCTCATTTCTTTTGACATATCTCACGTACCATTTCTATTGGAACCGATGTTCTTTTCGATATATCAGCTTCACTCATACCTTGATTGCGAAAACGTTTTACGAAACAAGGAATTGTTTCTCCAATTTCAACCAGGTTGTTTTCAGGGTCATAAAATCGAATTGTTTGCTGTCCCCACAATTCTTCCGTTTCATTATGCAAGTATTTCAATTCGTATTTATTCAAACTTTCTACAACTAACTCAAAATCATCGGTCTCAAAACAAATTTCCAAATTCTTATTACCCGAATTATCAAAAGTACGACCTAGTTTCTTTGCAATTGGGTAGTCATCTTTAAGTTTCCATAATGAAAGTCCATTTTTGAAACCGATGCAATTACCAAAATCAAATTCGATTTGTTGCTGAAGAATGTTCTGATAAAATGATTTCATCAGTTCAAATTCTTCGGTCATAATTACGGTTGAATGAAATTTTATTTCCATAATTTTTCCTTTATACTTAGTAGCTTGATTTTTTTACTGATATAGTCTTTTTCAATAAAGTCCAATCTTCGTTGGATCTCCTTTGAAAATCCTTCAGGATCAATATCACAATACTTTTTAACGGTTGCTTCAGTAAACAATTTTAATTTTGACTTGCAGGAATCACAAATGGGGTAATTGTACAATTCCTTTTCTGTTGCTTTTCCGCAGTTGTAACAAGGTTTTGTCATTTTATTTACTCAGTTTAGACATTATGTTCTCAAATCGGGTATTGCTGATAGGATGATGACTGATAATCTTTCCATTGTAAATTATGGCAAACGTACCGAATGCACAAGGATTACTTTGTGCTGCCTGTGAATCCATTAAATCTACAATTCTTGTTTCTAGATTCATGTTTTTCGCAGATTCAACAATCGCATTCACGTTTTTTTCTGTATATGGACATTGCGTTGAACGCAAAATCGTAAGCCCATTGTTGTATTCGGCCAATTTACCATCCAGGTTTTGTTTAAAACCAGGATTTTTCGTATTCTTATCAAATTTTAAAACCAACAGTTCAAAGTCTGGTTTTGCATTGTCAACTATTTGGAATCCCTTTTTCAGAAAGATTTTATTATCTGCCATAAAAGATCCTTTTCTGGTCACAACAGCAACGCCCGACATATTGCTGCTTTTTGCATCATTGATACACTCATCAATGAGCAGGTTAGCATATCCTTTGCCCTTAAATTCTTTTTTAAATCCAACAAAAAGGCAATGAATAAATAAAAATCCTTTCGCATCAACAGGTCTGTGAGCATATTCGCCGGGGATATACTCAATCATGCCCTGATAGCCCCCTTTTTGCGAAATAAGCGCTTTTATTTTCAACCCTTTTGAATAGTGTTCTCCAACCCATTCAATTTTCTTTCGCAGTTCAACATGTTTGTTTGCATCCTTATAACCACAAACACCATACTTTTCAATGTTTTGCGGGGTAAGATTGATAATTTCTATATCGTCCATATCACTTTAATTTATTTGTTCATTCATCTTTCGGGGTGGATGTTTCAAAATGCACGCCAACACCAACTTCAAGCGCTGCCGCCAAATTAAGTGCTGGCTTCGTTGCTGGCGTTTGGCAAGGCAGCTCGTTTTAAGTACTATTTGTTAGTGGCTGCTTTTATTTCTATTGTTGTTCCGATGTGTGGTTACTATTTATTTTCATTTTGTCTATGCATTGTTCTATTGTTCCTTCGTTATAGTATCGTAATGCGTTAATTATTAGTACAACACTCCAAACAAAAGATGCGATACAAGTCACAACGAAAATTGCTTGCCAAGTCTGAGGTGTTAAGCCAAACTTGGTTTCGTCAAATTTCGCAGTAAGAATTGTTGCTAAAACAGTCAAAAAAATTGCGACAGGGTTTACCCATTCAATTTTTCTCTTTACGATTTTATGATGGTCATTTAGTATTAACTTAACCTTGTCGGTGTTTGTGACAATTATCTCTTGGGCAAGATTTTTGTGCACTGTCATTTGACGAGTTAAGTCTTCATCTAAGTTTATATTAATTCCACTCATTTCTTGTCAGGTTGATTTAAAAGTCCTAACACTCCCAAAGCGTGTTGACTTGTGAAACCACAATTGCTGCAAACAATGGCTATCGTCGGTATAGAAGGTCCGCCAAGAACTAATCCACCTTGAAATCCTGATTGCATTGGATTTGTAAAATAACCGTCAGCTATAATGAAATTATTATGTCCGCACATTGGACAATGAGTTTTCACTCCTTTTTCATTTAGCTTTTCTATTATTTTTTGTTTTTCCGATTCTGGAAGTAAATTGTCCATATTTCTATATTTTAGGGTTTATTCTGTTTTTTAAAGTTGCCACTAACGGCGAGTATAAGAATAGTAGCCGACTGCGAGCTTCATCCCTGTCAGGTTATAAAAAAGTTGGAGCGGGATGCAGACATCTAAATTACTTACTATTCCCGTTATTATTTTTATACATTGTTATAGATTGTTTTTTTAACCAGTTTGCTTTTAATTTGTTGAATATCTCCAAACGATCCTTTATGTTATATGGAAACATCAAATCCTTTTCTTCAAAAAAGTCTGTCAAAAAGTTTTCAAATGTTGCAGGTAAATCAATATATTTTTTTAACAACGACAAACTATTATATATTTCTATATAGTCTAATTTTGATGAATTTTCTTCATCAATGTTTCCAAAATAGTATGAAGATTTGTATACTTTTTTCTCCTTGTTAAAGAATTGTGCATATGAACCGAGATTGTTAATTTTTTTAGAAATTAATCCTTCAGAAAATTCTTCAGAACTTCTGTAAAAAGCCACTTCAAGGCATTTCAATCTATCATAAGGAATATGTATTTTGGAGACAAAATTAATAGGTGTAATTTCAAAAATAACTAAATCATCATCATTAATCTTTAGATCTATATTCAATATTTCGTCATTTTTTAATAATTTACATCCTATAACAATGAAATTTTTGTAATCAACATTTTCAATTAACCTTTTGCTTCCAAACATAAATCCGAACTTTGTATAAATAAAACCTGAATAATTAAAATTTTCATTAAGGAAAACCTGATTAATTGGTCTTATAGCTCTTTTAATGACTTTATCTTCAGTGATATTAGCGATATCATTATACAAAATCAACTTTTCAATATAATCAAGATATATTACATTAACTATTTGGTTTTCAAATGGCAGAAATTTTGTGTCCAATGAGTTCCTTCCTAAGTTGATAGGAAGATTTCCGTCAAAATCAAATATTTGGACATCTGGTACTTTGATCTTGTTATTTTGAAATGGGGGAGCTTTCGGTATAATTATTCCATTACATATTAGATTATATTTATTGTATTCGGGAACAACAACAGGAATATCAGAATCAAATAGCAATCTAATTTTGTTATAACCATCTATCTTAAATTCTATTGAGTTCCCAACATTCTCGTTTAATGCAGGATAATATGATTGATAACTATGATTTGTTTCTATTCCCAAAACTGAGATGTAATTTATTTTAGGCTCTTTTAATGTATACCATTTGTTTCATTCAACAATGTTGTTTTTTGGTCTCTCTTTGAATTGTGTCAGAATGTTATCCCTTATTGGAATTTGTATTTTTGTACCAATGAATTCCGTGTCCTTTTTAAGTACTTTAATATTTTCTGAAGTCAATGAGGCTGTAAACTGAAGGCCATATCTTTCACCGACTTTTCTTGTCTCAACTGAAATCTCATCACCAATAAGGAATGCCGACAATAACCCAATACCAAATCGACCTGACCTAGCAATACTTGAGGTTCTATCTTCATTGAGAAAACATAGTTCCCATTCCTTACTTCTTCTGTTTGTCGAACCAGCTTTTAAAAAATAGTTTTTAATTATGTCGGCATTCATACCAATACCATTATCAAATATCTCAAATAAGAATTTATCCTCTTGTCCATTAAAATAAATTATTCGGACATTTATTTCCGGCTTATAATTTGATTCATTTTCAATTCTTTGTCGCATATAGCAAGCGTCGATTGAATTTTGAATTAACTCTCTAACACCATATGAAACGTCTTCGCCATAAAGGGGGCCAACCAAAAGATATGGTAAATCTGATGAAGCTTCAAAAATGATCCTCTCAGGTATAAAGTCTAGGATTGTATCTTTATAATTCGTTTCCTGAATATTTGATTTTATTCGTCTTAATGATAAGTTTGGTTTCTTTAATTGACTCCCATATTTTTCACCCAATATAGCCCAAGATACATCCAATTCATTTTGAATCGCTGTCAGCAACTCATCAAGTTCAACAAAGACTACATTATCTTCTGGACTAGCAATAATCATTAAAGTTTCTGGATCAATAGAACTGAAGTAAACTCTCTCAATTGAAAGATGTTTAACATGCTCCATATTTGATAAGGGACTGGTATATCCACTCATACGAAATGGAATAGAATTTATTCTATTCTTATCAATTTGCACATAATCCGCAATTCTTAATACACACATCAAATACCAAATATGAATTGACAAAGGGTTTAAAGCACCTGTTGTAGTATATTTATTTTCTATATATTGAAAAAGTTCTCTCATATTTGCGCCATGACTTCTTGCAATTAAACCTATTAGATCAGCCATGTTCCTTTCACGAGACACAGGTTTAATAACTTGGATACCATTAGAGTACATTCCATTCACAGCAATTTCGTGCGCCATTCTAGGATGATGAATTCTGATAAATTCGCCTATGAGTTTTTTATGAACACCTGTTAAGTTATCTTTAGAATCGAATTCAGGAATTGTAATATTTATATTCCTGTCCCCAAATAACATCTCCCTCTTTTTTGCATCATATTTGTTGACTTTTTCTACAAATTCTTTCCATAATTCCTTCCATGATTTGATATCCAATTCTGGAATAGAAATAGAGGTTTGGCTAATTAGGTTCTTGAAACTCTGAAAAGTATGATGCATGCCAATGTCATGTAAAAAGGTAGAAAGGATTAATACAAAACAGTTTTGTGAGTCTATAAAATTTGTAAAGGTATCTTCAGGAATTAGTTGATTAGAAAAGTTCAAGATAGCATTAATATGATCTATGCCATGATTCGTATATTCTTCGAAAAAGTACAATTTATTTTCATCATAAACTTGAGTATACGCATTAATACTATTTTGGTAATCCACACTTAGAGAAGATGAATCATCTTTAATGGAATCAATAAATCTGTTAGGAATATTCTTCATATTGTAAATAATCTATAACGGTAAGTATATGCAAAATAGGCGATTGCGGACTTCAAACCTATCAAACCGAGATGATGTTGAAGCGGGCTACAACCGTTGAATTTACGACAATCTCGCCTATTTTGTATATACATTGCCAGGCTTTCGTGCATTATTTTTTCAGTATTTCAAGCAATTCTTTATTTATATACAAAGTCTCTCTTCCGACTTTTTGAGATTCAACAATTCCAATATCTTCAAGTTCTTTTAAATACCGAGAAGCTGCTTTCCTTTCCACACCCAACTTGTTTACCACAAATTCAATTTTCGAATATGGTTGCTCGAATAGTAATTCAACTAGTTCTTTTCTATATACTTTTGGTGCTTTTTCTTGAACTTTTAAAATAGTCGAATCAAGTTGGTCTTTGATATTGGTAATTCTTGAAATTGTATCTTTTGATGTATTTTCCACTGCTTTAAGCATAAACATTATCCATTCTTCCCATTTTCCTGTCCGATTAGTCTGATTTAGAAGTCGGTAGTATTCTGGTTTATTAGCAATTATATAGGAACTCAAGTATAAAATTGGAACATCAATCAATTCGTTAAGAATCAAATACAAAATATTTAAAATCCGACCAGTTCTTCCGTTTCCGTCATAAAAGGGATGAATACTCTCAAACTGATAATGCAATATTGCCGAGTTTATCAATGGTGACAAATCATCTTGTTCGTTAAAATGGTTAATAAAATTTGTCAGCAAGTCAAGTATTTCTGCTTTGTCCTGTGGCGGAGTATAAACTATTTCTCCAGTTGTATCATTTTTCAATACAGTTCCAGGAGTACTTCTAATTCCAGCAGTATTGTCAACCAATTTTTGTTGAATGCCAACAATGTCATTCACTCTTAAAAATCCTTGGCTTTTAGCAATGTCAAATCCATGAAATATTGCTCTACGATAATTTACAACTTCTTTGGTCTCTGGTGAAATATGAGTCTTATTAACAGTCAATGCTTTATATAGCTCATCTTGTGTTGTAATAATGTTTTCAATCTCCGAGCTGTCTTTTGCTTCCTGCAAAACAATTGCATTAATCAGCATTGCTTGATTGGGAATTGTCTTTGCGATACCTTTCAACTCAGCTAATGCGGCTGTGGATTTGTTTGTTTGCCTAAGAATTTCAATGGTTTCCACCTTTTCTCTCAAAGGTGGAAGTTTTCCAAGTTGATAATGTGGTGCATTTTGTCCCATATTCTTTTTATTTGTCCCAAAAATACAAATTTTGGTACAATTATCAACATTTGCAGTGGTCTTTTTGCATGAAGCCTAACTAGTTTACATATCTTCCAAAGGGATTCTTATCCCCCCAAATCCACTGTAAAAGAACATCTTTATCTCGTTGTTTTTCCATCTCCCAATCACAGCCGCCCCCTGCAACGCTCCTTGCAGCAGCCTCTGGTGTCAACCCCAACTGGTTGTGGTTTTTCGTTTTCATGGTGTAGTGCATGTATATAAGGTGTGTAAGGGGGCTTAGCCCGTCCCCTCCGGCTCCAATCCCAGTTCAAACACGTAGTCTTCGCCGCCGGTGGTGGTGGCGCCTTGCAGCGTTGCGGGCTGGTAGCCGTTGGCAGTGGCGGTAAACTCGTGTTGGGTGAGGGTGAGGTTGTCGAGGTCTATTTCGCCGTACTCGTCGGTTACGTCGTTCACGGGCTCGCCGTCGAGCGCAAGGGTGGCGCCAACGAGCGGCTCGCCGTTGGTGGCATCCACCACCTTCACGGTGGCTGTGGCCACGGTGGGATCGGCCTCTTCGGGCTCCACGGGTTTCTTGCGGCGGCGGTAGCTTACCTTGCGCAGCGACTCGTATTCGGCCAGCACCTCGGGGTTTTCGTCGGCTACAACCTCCATCAGCAGGTCGAGCTCGTCGCGAAGCAGCCGTTTGGTGTCGCGGAGCAGCAGCCCGATGGTGGCCGTGGCCTGAACCGACTCGTAGCGGGCCGAGGCCACCGACAGCGTCAGGTTGCGCAGCGTGTCGCGCTGGCTGGTGAGCAGGGCGAGGCGGTCGGTGGTGATTTTCACTGCTGCAAGGTCGGTGAGGTGTGGGGTGACGATGGCCATGTAGGTGTCGGCCACGGTTATCAGTTCGTTCTCTTGCAGGGCCGGCAGCCGCGACAGCAGCGAATGGCATTGCTGCGCTTCGGCGGGTTTTTGGGCGAAGTTGAAGTAACCTGCCGAGCGGGTGAGCAGCGTGTTGAGGTGGTTGGTGTAGGTGGTTTTCATCTGCTCTTTTTCGAGACCAATGGCCTTGCGGTCGCCCAGTTGGATGGCGTGGTTGCTTTGGAGCAGCCCGTGGTTGGTTCCCACCTTGGCGAAGAGGGTGGCCAGCGGGGCAAAAGTGCTGATAAGGGCGTTGTGCCGTTGTGCGAAACCAACGATCTTTCCGATCATCAAGGTTTCCTGTTGTTGGTTGTCGGTCATGATTAAAGGGGTTTTAGGTTAAACATGGGTGAATTGACAACGCGACAAATGTAACCATAAATGTGACGAAAAATGCAAGAGATGGTGATAATTTTTTTTGATTGCGGGAAAATTGTTGATGCACGTGGGGTTGTTGTGATGCAACAATTTGCGCCTAAACCCGAATGGTGGCCGTCCGTCGTAGAGACGCAATGCATTGCGTCTCTACCACCGTACCTGCGGTTCAACATTTTTGATCTGGACGGTTGCGATGCCCACCATGCTCCGTTTCATTGGTTTTGATTTTCGGGGTCGTCCGCCGTCGCGTCGCAACCTGTTGCGTTAAAACCCCAACGGTGGTTGTTCGTCGTAGAGACGCAATGCATTGCGTCTCTACAACCGTACCTCCACCCAGAAATAAAAGTGACACACTTTTCTGAATACTCCCTCGAACCAACACAGACATGATTCTAAACAACCCAGACACCTCCCGAACCGCTAAAGAAACAAATACAAACAACAAAAAACCAACTCCGAACGACACCGAGACCATTCTGAACGACACAGAGACTTTTTTGATCAACACAGACAACATCCTAAGCGACGCAGACACCATTCTGAATGACACAGAGACCATTTTGATTAACACAGATATCATTCTAAGCAATACAGACACCATTCTAGACAACACAAACATCATTTTGAATGACACAGAGAGCATTTTGAATGACACAGACATCATCCTAAGCGACACAAACATCATCCTAAACTACACAGAGACCATTCTGGATTACACAAACACCATTCTAAATGACACAGAGATCATTTCAATCAACACAGAGACCATTTTGATCAACACAGACATCATCCTAAGCGACACAAACACCATCCTAAACTATACAGACACCATTATGGACAACACAGACATCATTTTGAATGACACAGAAACCATTTTAATCAACACAGAAAGCATTCTGATCAACACAGACACCATCCTAAACTACACAGAGACCATCCTAAACTACACAGACACCATTCTGGACTTCACAAACATCATTTTGAACGACACAGAGAGCATCCTAAATGACGCAGACACCATTCTGAACGACATAGAGATCATTTAGAACGACACAGACACCATTCTGAACAAAACAGACTCCATTTTAAACGCTAAAGAAACAAATACAAACGAAAACAAACCAATAGAGTACGCTAAATAAACAAATACAAACAACAAAAAACTATCTTAGAGTTGGTTTAAATGCGATGCCTTTAACCTGGAATCGGTTTCCCGAACTATTCTCAGCGAAGCTAACTATTCTCACCGAAGGTATCCCGAGTCGCTACGCTCTCGGGACGAACTATTCTCAGCGAAGCCAATCCCGAACTATTCTCAGCGAAGCTAATCGCTTCGCTCTCGGGACTATAGTCACTTCGTTCTCGGGACTATAGTCACTGCGTTCTCGCGACGAACATCGTACCGAGAGGCATGACTTGTAGAAAAGTAGCAAGTTCAAGCCGATTCGGTATAGCGGTAAAAAAACACCCGCGCTTCGCGCGGGTGCACAAGGCATAAGTCGGAAAACTGCAAAGCCCCTGTTGCCAGGGGCTTTGCAGTAAAAATCGTGTGGGGTTGGGCAATAGATTAGTGTTGCACCACCACGCGCCGGGTAACAGAAGTTGACCCTGACCGGAAGCCAAGAAGGTAAGTTCCGTTGGTAAACACCGACAAGTTGAGTTCGAGTCGCGAAACACCGTCTTCCACTTGTTGTTGCATCACCAGGCGCCCGGTAAGGTCGGTAATGGTAAGCTGTCCGCCTGTATGAGCCGGTAGCGTCACGATCACCATCCCTTTGGTGGGATTGGGCATCAGGGTAAAAGATCCGGACGGGGTCTCATCCAACCCAATAAAAAAGTCCTGCCAAACGGTTACTACCACGGGGCTGATACCATCCACCTCCACCGTGATGTTGGCTATGCGCGGATAGGGTGCGTTGTTTTGACCGTAGGTGGCGGTGAGGGTTCCATTGCCGGCACCTGTTGGAGTAACGGTGCACCACCATGCATCCGACTCGGCTCTCCAGTTGCTGTTGGAAGTCACCTGGAAGGCAGTGGATCCTGCATAGGCCGAAACGTTTTGATTGGCCGGGTTCACCTGCAATGAAAGCACGGCAGCATCCTGGGTAACTGTGACGTTCACGGGGGTGAGACCGGCAACGGTTACGGTGATGGTGGCGGTGCGTACTGCCGTGTTGAGGTTCTCGGTGTAGTTGGCCACAAGCTGACCCGTTCCGCTCCCCGATGTTGTTACCAGGCACCAGGTGGCATTGCTTGAGGCAGTCCAGGCGCTGTTGGTGGTTACATCGAAGGTGGTTGTTCCAGCTGTGGCAGCGACGTTTTGGTTGGCTGGGGTCACTTGCAGGGTGGCTGCAGCACCGGCCTGTGTCACGGTAACGTTGATGGGCGAGGTGCCCGACGCGCTCACGGTGATGGTAGCCACGCGCGAGGAGGTGGTGGTGTTCTCGGTGTAGTTGGCCTGAAGGGTTCCGGTGCCGGTTCCGCCGGGGGTCACGGTGCACCAGGTGGCATTGCTCACGGCTGTCCAACTGTTGTTTGATGTAACGCTGAAACTGGTGGTGCCGGCAGGGGCAGCAACGTTTTGGTTCGACGGCGTTACGCTGAGGGTGGCATTGGCGGCAGCCTGAGTCACGGTAACCACCACGGGAGCCAGCCCTGTCACGGTAACAGTGATGTTGGCTACACGGGTGGCGGTGGTGGTGTTTTCGGTGTAGCTGGCTTGCAGGGTTCCATTGCCCGAACCCGACGTGGTGACGGTGCACCAGGTAGCATCGCTCGAGACACTCCAGTTGGCGTTGGAGGTAACGGCAAACGAGGTAGAACCTGCTGCCGCGCTCACGTTTTGGTTGGTTGGGGTCACAGCCAGGGTAGGGGCAGCGCCGGCCTGAACCACGGTGACGGCTACGGGTGTGGCACCGCTCAGTGTTACGGTGATGGTGGCGGTGCGCGCATCAACCGAGGTGTTCTCGGTATAGTTGGCTTGCAGGGTTCCGTTGCCGGTTCCCGAAGCTGTTACGGTGCACCAGGTGGCATTGCTCGACGCGCTCCACGATCCGTTGGCGGCCACGGTAAACGAGGTGGAACCGGCAGGAGCCGCAACGCTCTGACTCGATGGCGTGACGTTGAGGCTGGGGGTGGCTCCGGTTCCGCTTACCGAAATATCGTCAATGAACCAGTAATCGTAGTTGTAAAGGTTACCCACCACGGCAAACCCGATGTAGGTGGTGGCGCTGTTCACATTGGAACTGATGGTGGTGTTCACCGTGGCAGGGCCGATGTTTGATGATGAAGTGGCCACCGACCAGGCTTCGTTGGTCCAGTTCACCCCGTCGGTTGACGATTGCACCCTCAGGGTGGCTCCGGTGCTGTAGGCATCGAGCATGTGTTTGAACGACAGGTTGAGCGAGGTGTATCCCAAAGTATTCAGCGGAGGAGAAACCAGTCGGGTTGTTCCCGACGAGATATCCTGATAGGTTGACATCACCTCGTTGGCAGCTCCACCGGCATTGTTGGTCAGCGAGATGGCCCAACTCGGACCCGTGCCTGTCCCCGCGCTTTGGTCTTCCCAACAGGGGGCTTCGGTGGTGTTGAAGCTTTCGTAGAAGGGGAGCGATTGGGTTCCGCAAAGGGTTGTAGCCGACGAAGTAACACCGGTGGAATAGGTGGTTCCGGTGAGCACCGACCAGGCTTTGTAGTAATAGGTAGTGGTTGGCGAGAGGCCGGTGTGATTGTAGGAGGTGTTTGTGCCGTTGTACAACACGGTGCCGCCACCAGGAATCGTACTGCCGGCAGAATAAGCAGTGCCGTTGGTGGGTGTGCCGAAGGTGGGTGTTGTGCTGAAGGCCACAACAACAGGGTTGTTGGAGCTGTTCAGACCCCATGCGAGGTTGATTTGTGAACCGCTGGCAGCCGTGGCTGTGAAGTTGGTGGGGTCGTCGGGCGACGAACAGGCAATAAAACAGAAGGTGACCTCTTTGGTCGAGGTGTTTTCAGCGATGTTGGTCAGCGGTTTGGAGGTGTTGGCACCAGCCCACGATTTTGAATGGGGGGTGGTGGCATCGGTGAAAGTGGTTTTATTGCTGGTACCAGGCCAGGGGCAACCCGAGGTGTTGATTTTGGAAGAGGAAGATGTTGAAACGCCGCTGCCGTTGGTTGAATTGGCTGCTTTTTGATACAACCCCTGGTGCGAACCGGCGTTGATGTCGTTGGAATTCAAGTGAGCATTGATGTAGTTTCCATCCACGTGGTAGATCAACATTCCATGACCCGGTATTCCCACATCAAAACCGGTCTGCTGACGGTTTTCGCAAAGAAAATACTCGTTGGTTGTGGTGGTGTTGTATCGAACTACATCGGTATAGACCTGGGCGTTGCGCAGCAGAACCGTTTGCTGATTGGTAAGCAAGGTTGGGTTGGTCCAGGTGAAATAGTTTTTTGTCCAGGCATTGTGGTGAGCCGGTTTGGTTCCGTTGGCGCCGTTCCAGGCCCCTTCGCCCATCAGATCCCATTCGCCGGTTCCGGTATATTGGCCACCGGTAGCGTAGTCCACATCGTAAAAATCGGGAGCACCCAGGTTGTGACCAAACTCGTGGCACATCACCCCGATGGTTGACATCCCGGTGCCGGCTATCTCGGGCTGTGTGGTGTATTCGCTCACTATCACGCCGTCGAAAGTGGTTTGTGCTGTGGAGTATCCTGCCGATTGCAAGTCCCAGCTGTGCGACCAGATGTCGTTGGGGTCGCCGCTGTACTCTTGTCCTTCTCCCTGGTGGATGATGGCCACACCGTCAACATAGCCATCCAGATCGTTGTCGAATTCGGCATAATTCACCGAAGCCTGGTTGTTGGCAGCTACCACGGCGTCGTAGGCAAACTCACCCCAGCGGGTGTCGGGGCCGTAATAGTCGTGGGTGTGGGGCAGGGTAACCCAGATAGTCACGGTGGAATTCACGGTGAGCTGGCCGTAGGAGACCTCCAGGTAGTAGTCGCGGAAGCTGCCCGTGCCGTTGTAGTTTGCCTGATTCATGTAGTTGTTGAAACTGCTCTGGCTGTAGGTGGTAGAGGTGTTGGAGAAATTGGCCAGGATCATCAGCAGCTTACGGGTTCCAGTGGTTGGGAAACCACCAATAAGCGGTGCCGAAGGGGCACGGTTGCCTTCGGTCAGTTTCAACGCCTTCATCTCATCAATCTGCCCCTTGCTGAAGAAGAGGCCGGGTTTCAACTGCTGCACGAAGGATGCTTCGGAAGCACCGCGGTTGGCCGGGTTGTGAACCACCACACCCGAGAACACCAGGTGGCCCCGGGCATCGAGGGTGGCATACTCATAGGCTCCCGACTTGTTGGGCATGATGGTGAACCCGTCGGTGGTCACAGCCCAGTGGATGAATTCGTCGCCCTTGAGCAACAAGGTAATCACCGAGCCATCGGGCTGGGTATATTGAACCGGATGGGGATTGGCGGGAATGGCAGCAGCCCTGTAACCCGAAAAAACAAGCCCCGAAAGCATCACAATAAGTGCTAAAAAACCAATACGTTGTGATTTCATTTGAGAAATTTTAATAATATCAAACTGGTTACTATTTTGAGAATAAAACAATTTTCAAAAACGTGTCAAAATCTATAATATCTATTGATGTTTATTCGGTAAAATATTAACTCGCTAGAGCTGTACAGGATCAATCATGTATTGCTTCCTGATGCCGCCGTAACAAGTGTGCATGAAACTAACGTCGGGCAAAGAGTTAATCTCAATAGCCAGAGGTCCGTCGGGTGTAAGGGCAACATCCCATCCAATAATGCTCAGTTGATCGAAATGAGCTGAGGCAGCGAGCACCATTTCTTTCACCTGGCTCCAGGCCGGAATTTTGAAACCCTCAAACTGCAACTTGGTGTCGGGATGAAACTTATGCTTGTTCAACTGATTGTCGAATCCAACCGGCATCAACTCCCCTTTCTCAATATCAATACCAATGAAAAGCCCCCCCTGGTGCACATTATCAACCTTTGAAAAACCTCTGCCAACCCTCAAAAACGCGAAGATCACTTCGGGCTTTGAACCCAGCCGGCTCGTGACCACGCGGTAGGTATTCAACGATGTTGGATGAATTGCCCTGATTTCTGTGGAGTTAACCACTTTTTGCTGAACCAGACTGTTGTCAGCCAACAGGGCTGCCAGCGACCCGGGAGTTGTTTGCTCTTTGGTTATGAAAGTAATTCCGCGTCCACCGGCTCCATGATAAGGCTTGTTAAGAACCTCAACGGATTCGGGCAATAGAGAATAAGCCTCATCGGCAGTAATCTCTTTTCGTGAGGTATCAAAATAACGACCACCTTCATAGAAAAAATGGACTTCGGGAGCCGGAATGTTGTGCTCAACAAACTTGATGGCCAGGTATTTCTTGTTGGAAAAATTCATGTGGTTTTTGCCATTGATTTTCGGGTAATACCAAAAATAGACAACATGCTCCGGCACATAATCTTTCATCTGGTCCAACGTCAGCTTATTGCCTTTCAAATACATATCATACATGAAGTATTGATATGGAAATACCCCCCAAAACGATCGAAGGTGTTTCAATTCGGCACTGATTTGCTTAGGGCTCTTTTTATCGGGGGCCAACAAATAACGTTGATAGGCATTGCGGTACCACCTTTCGTATTTGGGTCGCTCCTTCAATTCGCTGATTGCATTCTTGAGCTTGTGAGGGTTTAACACCGATTTAAAAATCCGCGATAAGTCGCTCAAAAACCAACCTGGTCGCTCTTTTATTGGAATAAACTTGTACAACATACGATTTGTTTTTAAAAAGATTGATCACAATTTCACTGCCAAATACCAATAGGCCTCCATCATGTGATGCAGCCAGATGTTGTCGCTCTTTTCAGCGAACCGGCTGTAGTAACTCTCATCGGCATAGAGTACTACCGTGGCTCCGGCTCTGGTATAGTTGAAGGTGCCGGCCGGTGGTGGAGGCACAAACCCGGGAAGGGTCTTCCCGATGTAACCAGCCACCTTATCGCCCAGGTATTTCTGGTTGTTTTCTGCCTGCTCGAGCGAGGGTTCGGTAAGCTTCCTGTATATTTTATTGATAAAAATCCGTTTGAGCCACCCTTGTTTTTGGATGGCTTTTTCGGCCATCGGCAGGGGGCTGGTTCGGTTGATGTCGGCGGTGGTTTGCACTGTGGCAGGAACCTCGGGAACCCAGTCGGCACTGTTCACCACGTTGAAGGCCCAGCCTCCGGCGGTGATGTGCTCGAAGTCGTAGGCATAATAGAGGTTGCCGGGTTTGGGAGCCGCGCTGCAATAGGTTTTAAAGTTCACCTCCACAGGAAACCGGCCGGCTCTTTTTAAATAATAGAAATGCGAAGTGAGCAGGTACGACAGGGAGCCCCCCTGGCTGTGCCCCGAAACAATAAAATTGTGGTAACCGAGGGCCGTAAGCGAATCAATTTTGGGCAGCATGTCGCGCTGCAGGTAGGCCATCCCGATGAGCCAGCCACTGTGAACGGCCGCGCGGGGATTGTCGGCAAGGTGGTAACTGAAACTGAAACCCGCTTCCGGCGTGATGGTTCCGCTGGCCGGTGTCATCGAAAGAAAGGCGTTTTCGAGCCAGCTTGACTGAGTGGCCACCGTACCCCTTACCGAGAGGGTCACGGTTGAATCGCCATTCACCCACATGAACCAGCGGTTGTCGAGCCCCAGCACTTTCGATCGGTAAACCAGCTTCTCGTGGTCGGGCAGGGGTATCTTGTAATCGCGGCGCAACGAATCGCCCTGCCTCACGAAATGCCCCAGCATGGTGAGGTACTCCTGCTTGTCGAAACCCGGCTTCAAGTCGCTGGCGGTCAGGGTTAGGGTAATTACCCAAATCCATGCAAAAACAGTCAACTTTTTCATGGCATTCAGTTCTGTTAAAAAAGCTCCTGCCGGGCAGAAAGATGCTGGCAGGAGAACACAAAAAGATCAGAAAAGTTCGTCGTATTTCGTCCACAACAGGTCGCCCAGGCGCCACGCTTCGTTCACCACCTTGTTGCCCCATTCGTTGGTGTAGGCGTTGAGAAGCTGAATGCCTTTCTCGCGTTTGCCTGTTTTGAGCAGGTGGATGGCTTCGGTTTCGAGGGCTTGTTGGTGGTCGAACAGTTGTTGCTGCCAGGGACCCCACACGGCGTCAACATCGTGGCGCATGTCGCCCCAACGTTGTGCTGTGAGTGTTCCAAGCCTGTTGAAAGCCCACCAGGCGCTTTTGGAGGAGAAACCGGTTTTGCGGCCATCGGTTTTGTAGCTCTCAGGAAGGTCGCGAACCGAGGCGTAGATAGGGATGTAGATGGAGGTAGCCACGTTGTCCATGGCCATCCACGCCACGCCGCCCACTTCGTCGGGGAGCCAGTTGCGGCACTGGATGAGGGTGGCGTACATGGTGTACCAGCGGGCGATGGTGCGCTCGCCGCGCCAACCCCAGCCGCCGTTGATGCGGAGCATCCGGTTCATGTCGTAGGGCATGTGCGGATTGGCTAAGGGGGAGATCACCATTTTTCCGTCTTTATCGGGTACGAGCTGGTCTTTAACCATATCGAAATCGGTGCCTTCGTAATAATCCTTGAAAATGGAAACCAGTTTGCTGAGGCTTACCAGCGTATCGGGTTTCACACTGAAAGGATAGTTCTCGGCATTGGGGTCGAGTTTGAGTGATGGAGCCACCATGTCAAACACCCTCCATTCTCTTCGTCGCGAAGCCAGCGATGTACGGCTCTCGGGGGCATAGGCATAGCACCACCTGAAGGTCTCGCCTTCGCGCCACCAACCGTTTTCGGCAGCCACGCTGAACACGTTGTCGGAGGCCATGAAGTGGTCGGTGTCGGCCAGGTCGATCTCTTTGATGGTGCTGGCGTTTGCATTCACCGAGATGTGGCCGTCGGGGATTCGCTGGGCCACCCACACGGCACCGGTTTTCCCTTTGCCCGGACCCACGATTTCCAGCGCCCACACTTCGTTTTTATCGGCAATGGTGAGGCATTCGCCGGCGTCGTTCCAACCGTGTTGCTTCATCAGTTCGCCACCAAGCCTGATGGCTTCACGAGCAGTTGTGCACCGTTCGAGCATCAGGATGCAGAGTCGCTGGCAATCAATCAGCCCTTTGTCGCTGATGAGCTCTTCGCGTCCGCCAAAAGTTGATTCGCCGATGGCAAGCTGGTGCTCGTTCAGGCAGGCATAGGCCGAATTGATGTAGCCGTAGGTGTGAGCCACCTGCGGAATCTGCCCAACAGGCACGTCTTTGTATTGGGGCATGGGCAGGGTGTCCCAGGCCACCCGCTTGTAAAGGGTCATCATGGTGCCGGGTTTGTGATCGGCAGCGGGTTGCACCAACACGTTGGAGCGGGTACGGTGGCTGTCGTCGGTATGCGACGTGATCACCGAGCCGTCGGTGGTAGCCAACTTGCCACACGTAATCGAAGTACAACCATCGGGGTAGCGACCCTCCCAGTCGGAGCGGTCAACCTGAGCGATCGCGCCACAGGCACATAAGATCACCGAGAAAAATGCAATAATATTTCGTTTCATGTTTAATTAGTTTCGGGTTTATTTAGTTTCTCGTTTCTCGTTTTTTGTTTCTCGGATTAGGTTTCTCGTTTCAAAAGCCACCCAAAATTCAAAAGTCAAACCCTTGAACGAGGAACCAGAAACCAGAAACCAGGAACCAGAAACGTTTAAAATCCATTCAACGTCATCGTCACGGTAGGGATCAGCACCAGCCAACCCAGGATCACCATCAGCAGAATGAATTTCCAGGCCCACTTGAACCATTTTCCAAAGGGGATTCGGGCCACTTCAAGCACACCTATCAGCACACCCGAGGTGGGTGTGATGAGGTTGGTGAAGCCGTCGCCGATGTGGAAGGCAGTAACGGTGGCCTGTTTCGACAGGTTCACCATTTCGGAGATGTCGCGCAGGATGGGCATGATGAGGGCCGCCTTGGCGGTGCCCGAGGTGATCACGGCGTTGATGGCCGAGGTGAACCCGTACATGAGCGAGAGGGTGGTAATTTTCCCGGTTCCTGCTATGGTGTTGGCGATGTTGTGCAAGATGGTATCGATGATTCGCCCGTTTTCGAGAATCACGATGATGCCGCCGGCCAATCCCACCACCAGCGCAGCCGACAGAATGTCGCGGGCACCGGCGATGAACGATTTGGTGAGGTCGTTGGCCCCTTTCCCGATGGCGATGCCAGCCACAAGTGCCATGGCAAAGAAGAGTGCCGCCAGCTCCATCAGCCCCCATGCAAAGCCCATCACCCCCACCACCAGAAACACGATGGTATATATCAGGATGTTGAGCACAAACATCTCCATGGATGCTTTCAGGGTGCGGTAGCCGGTGAGGGCAAAGAAGAGAGCAACCACAGGAAGCACCGGCATGGTGGCCGTCTGGTTCCCGAAGGTGAGGGTGGTGGAGGTCCAGTTCACAGCCGCCACGAGGAGCACAGCCAGCGTACCGAGATAAGCCACCCAGGCTCCGGTTCCGGCAGGGGTTCGCAGGTCGAGGTCGGCCTTGGTGTGGTGTTCGCGCCAGTAGGCATCCTCTTCAAACACGATGCTTCGCCGCGGATTTTTCTTTACCCGGGCAGCATACCACAGCACGTAGCCAATGGCCACGATGTTGAACACCATCCAGATGACAAACCGGTACTCGATGCCCGAGAACATCTGCAGGCCTGCAATCTCCTGCGCGATGCCCAGGGTAAAGGGGTTCATGAGGCATCCGGCGAAGCCCACCCCCGCCGCGATGAACGACATCGAAACCCCCACGATGCTGTCGTAACCCATCGAAATGGCCAACGGGACGAAAATGATGGTGAAGGCGATGGTCTCTTCGCTCATCCCGAAAATGGCTCCGAAGAAGCTAAACATCAGCATCACGGTGGTGATGATGATGTTGTTAACCCCCAGGAACCTGATGATGCGGTACCGTTCGAGGCGGTTGCTCCTTTTCAGGAATGAATAAACCCCCACATCGATGGCGCGGCTCTCGTTCAGAATCCAGAAGGCACCGCCCAGGATGAGGATGAACACGATGATCTTGGGCGAACGGGCAAAGCCCTGATAAAAGGCAGAGAAGATCTCCCAGGTCTGGGGCTGACTGTCAACATACTGAAACGAATCGGTATCGATTACTTCGCGCTGTCCCGAGGCCGTTTGGATCACTTCGCGGTTGAACGCGCCACCCGGCACAATCCAGGTGAACATGGCCGCTATGATGATGATAACAAATACGATAACATAGGTGTGCGGAATCTGGCGCTTTTTTGTCATAACAACAGCATTTCATTTTAATTTGCGAAAACAAACCTAAGATTTTTTTGAACATCAACGAAGATTCTCCTCAGGGAAAGAGGATGAAAAAACGTGAAAATTGACATTTAATTAACCAACCGCCACCCTATAGTCAAGCCAAGAGGATCGAATTTGCAGGATATTGGATCAGTCGAAGAGCGATTTCCAGAGTGCAACAGGTTCTGCCTGGTACTTTGAAGCAGCAACGATAGCGGCTGGCGGCTGGCTGCCCACCAACATCTGCACCTGTTTCAGATAGCGCATGGCCATTTTATCGTAAAGAGCAAAACCTTGTAAAAAGGCTATTTTTCTGTCATCGGGAAGGGGCAGGGCTGCCACAGCTCTGAAAGCCTCTGTTCGCCAATTGTCGAGCATTGTTTGCAGGGCGTCTGTTGATTGGGCATCGCCGGCCGGTGTCCTGATCGAATCTTCAGCATCGGCTCTTAAATCAAACAAATCGTCAACCAGTTGAACCCAGGCTCCAACCAACCACAAAGCATGCAGTTCGCTTTCGGAGAGCTGCATGGGCAATGCTGTTGTAAAAAACAATCCCCCTCCCCCACCCTTCTTCCGGGTGATGTTTTCGATCTCGCGGGTTGAAGTTTCCGGATTGCGCTGTAGAACACTTTCAGACTCTGTTTCAAGCATTTCGACAGTAAGCCTGAGCATCGCATCGCGTTGCGGCACCGATTCCAGCAACCCTTTCCAAATGTTGGTGGCCAGTTGCTCTACCCCATTTGCGGGGATAAACCCCGATGGGTCAACAACAAGCTTCTGCAGGCGACTGACATCCATCAGGTTGTCGTCGAAGCACATATCAAAGGCAGGGATGCAACACCCGATCATGGCCAGGTTTTGTCGGGCCTGACTGGTAACGGGTTGCCCGAAAAGCCTGAAAACCGCCGGGCCAAAAAAACCGGCAATCAGGGTAGCGTGTTGATTCATGCGTCGGATTAGCCTTCTTCGCAGCGGATGCCCGGGTGGAACCACCCGAGTAAGCGGTGCAATCTGGCGGTTCCAAACCGCGCGAAACCCGACAACATCGATGGCTACACGGGTAACGAACAATAAGTTGCTGACAAAAGCCATAGAGCTTGTCTAGGAGAACTGTATGCGGATGGTATCGTCGGCACCAAGGCCCAGGAGGCTGGCAGCATTGCCCTTGTTGATGGCAATCTCGAGGTTTCCGGTGGTGCTGAACAGCGCCACCAGCTCCCCTTCCGGCACATCGCCATACGAGTGGTTGATCTGCCGCAGCCGGTAACGCGAAACGCTGAACTCGATATGAAACGGCCGGTTGCGGTTTTCGCGTTTGAAAAGTTCTTCGGTAATGTTGGTAAAAAGATTCTCGTACCTGTCAACGTAGATCACCTTCCCGATGATGGCGTCGCCGGAAACCACGGGTCTGAAGGCTACCTTTTCCACCAACGACACCAGCGGATCGCCCAGTTCGGCCATCTCGCCGCCTTTGGCCAGATGCACGGCTGCTTTGGCAAACACATCGCGAGCGGGGAAGGTAAAATAGTTGCTGTCCTGTGGAATATCGATCTCGTAAATTTCCTCGGGTTTCTCGTCGAAAAGCAGACTGAACAACCCGTTATCGGTACCTATAAAAAGATGCCCCTGGTGGCGGATAGCCACATGAGGCTTCTCGAGGTCGGCTTCGGTATTGATGGCCACCACGTGAACAGTCCCTTTGGGAAACGAGCGGAAACTGTTGCGCAACACAAACGAGGCCTGATTCAGATCAAAAGGATCGATCTCGTGGCTGATGTCAACTATAGAAACATTGGCCATTTTCGATAAAATAGCGCCCTTCACGGCAGCCAGATAAGGATCGCGTGTGCCCCAGTCGCTTGTTAATGTTATAATTGCCATTCGTTTACTGATTTAAAATATCACCCCGGTACCAACCCGCGGAATTGATTAAATTTGCAGTTTCAAAATTAGGAATTTAAACAATACCCCCGCAAAAGGTTGATACAATTCGGAATGGGGCCGATTGATCAGACTCTATGAACGAAAAAATTCTCTCTGTCGAAAGCTATCCGGCACTTGATATTTACGGTGCTAACGATGTTTACCTAAACCAAATCAGACAATTATTCCCGCGGTTGAAAATTTTAGCACGGGGCGACCTGCTCAAACTCACAGGCGAAAAAACCGAGATTGCAGAATTCGAGCGAAGGTTTTCACTGTTGCTGTTGCACTACGATAAATTTGGGAAAATAACCGGCAACGACGTGGAGCAACTGATGTCGAGCAATGAGGCCGAAAACTGGCACCAGCAAATGGAATCGGGATCAGCCGATGTGCTGGTGTTTGGCAACAAAGGACTTCAAGTGCGGGCCCGCACCGAGAATCAGCGCCGGTTGGTGGAATCGTGTGCCAAAAACGACATGGTTTTCGCCATTGGCCCAGCCGGAACCGGCAAAACCTACACGGCGGTGGCTTTAGCTGTAAAAGCCCTGAAAAATAAAGAGGTGCGCAGAGTCATTCTCACCAGACCTGCCGTAGAAGCCGGCGAAAACCTGGGCTTTCTGCCCGGCGACCTGAAAGACAAGCTCGACCCCTACCTGCAACCCCTTTACGACGCCCTGCGCGACATGCTTCCACCCCAAAAACTGCTCACCTACATCGAAGACGGAACCATTGAAATTGCACCGCTGGCCTTCATGCGCGGCAGAACCCTCGATCATGCCTTCGCCATCCTCGATGAAGCCCAAAACGCCACAGAAAGTCAAATGAAAATGTTCCTGACCCGCATGGGACGATCGGCAAAATTCATCATCACCGGCGACGTCACCCAGATCGACCTGCCACGGAACCAGCGGTCGGGACTGATACATGCTACCCGTATCCTGAAGGAAATCAACGGCATCGACTTTATTTACCTCGATACGCAAGACATTGTGAGGCACAAGCTCGTGCGGCTGGTTGTGGACGCCTACAGCCGCGACAGCGAAACCCGGGCTCCCGCTAACTTCCCTTCCGATAAACAATAATCATAATAAACAATGCTTACCATGAAAAATCAAGCTCTCGTTCGTACCGACTTTTCACTACCCAACCAAACTGCTGTTTATCACGGCAAAGTGCGCGATGTTTACACCATCGGACACGAATTGCTGGTGATGATTGCCACCGATCGCATCTCGGCCTTCGACGTGGTGCTGCCCAAGGGGATTCCCTACAAAGGACAGATGCTCAACCAGATTGCTGCCATTTTTTTGGATGCAACCGCCGACATTGTTCCCAACTGGAAACTGGCCACCCCCGACCCGATGGTCACCGTGGGGTACTATTGCAAACCCTTCCCTGTGGAAATGATCATCAGAGGCTACCTCACCGGAAGCTCGTGGCGCAGCTATCAGAAAGGAGCACGGCAAATCTGCGGCGTACCCGTTGCCGACGGGATGAAAGAACACCAACGGTTCGATAAACCCATCATCACCCCTACCACCAAAGCCACCGAAGGGCACGACGAAGACATCTCACGCGATGAAATCATCAGGCAGGGACTGGTATCAGAAAGCGATTACACCCAGTTGGAACAAATCACCCTGAAACTATTCGAGCGCGGCTCGCAAATGGCAGCAGAAAGAGGACTGATATTGGTTGACACCAAATATGAGTTCGGAAAAATTGGCGATCAAATCTACCTGATCGACGAAATCCATACCCCCGACTCTTCGCGCTATTTCTATCAGGAAGGCTATGAAGACCGTTTTGCAGCCGGAGAACAACAGCGCCAGTTGAGCAAGGAATTTGTCAGAGAATGGCTTATGGCCAACGGATTCCAGGGAAAAGAAGGGCAACAGGTTCCCCTGATGACCGAAGAGTATGCCATGAGCGTGAGCGACCGCTACCGCGAGCTTTTTGAACACATCACCGGCACCACTTTTGAACCTGCCGACACCACCCATGTGCTCTCAAGGGTTGAAAACAACATCCTGAATTATCTCAATACCCTGTAAACAAAACACCACCTTAAGGGGAACAGCCCTGCCGGGTTGCTCCCCTTTCCATTCTAAAGGCAATGGCAGAACAGCAAACCGATAGCAGCCAATCACTAAAAATATTCACCCTGAGTCAGGTAGCTGCCAGCCTTCATTCCGTGGTATCAAAAAACTACCCCGGACGATACTGGATAAAAGCTGAGATGGCCCGCCTGCACCGCTATCCCCACAGCGGCCATTGCTACCCCGATTTGGTTGAAAAACAAAGCGACAAAGTTGTTGCCCAGTTTCGGGCCATTCTTTGGTCCGACAATTACCTGTCGATCAACAAACGATTTCAGGAGATAACCGGCCAGCCGCTCCACGATGGCATGAACATCCTGTTCCAGGCCTCTGTGACGTTTCACCCCCAATACGGGCTAAGTTTGCAGATTCACGACATCGAGCCCGCATTCACACTGGGCGAAATGGCACGACAACGCCGGGCTGCTATTCAAAAACTTAAAACAGAAGGATTTTACCATCTCAACCACCAGAAAACCTTCCCAGTGCTTCCCGCGCGCATTGCCGTTATATCGGTAGAAACCAGCAAGGGATACAACGATTTTTGCAACATTCTTACGCAACATGCCAGGCGCTACAGGGTTAGCTGGGAACTGTTTCCTGCTCTACTTCAAGGGGTAAACGCGGCTGCAAGCATCATTGGCCGCCTTGAAGAGATTGACCGCGAAAAACACCTTTTTGATCTTGTGGCCATTGTGAGAGGTGGCGGAGGCGAAGTTGGACTCGATTGCTACGACGATTACACGCTGGCCAGCGTGGTTGCCCGCTTCCCATTACCGGTAATCACCGGTATAGGCCACGCTACCAACCAAACGGTGGTGGAAATGGTGGCTCATGACAACAAAATAACCCCCACTGATGTCGCCTACACCATCGTGAAATCGTTTGCCGAAGCCGAACAAAACCTGCAGAAAACAGCACGTGCACTCCAGAAGGGTGTTGGTAACTTTGCCGCCCTTCAAAAAGCAAAACTGCAGGCTAAAAGCGAAAAGCTGCACCAGGTTACCAAACGCCGCATCGACATCGAGCGCAACAGCCTGAATCTGGTGAGAAGCTTGCTGCCCCTTCACTGCCGATCGTTCGTTAACAGGTTGAAACAAACACACGCGTCAATCATACCACGCCTTGCACTGGCCACTGCCTGGCTTTTTCGCGATCAACGCGGCCAGCTCACCGCTTTCGATCACAAAATCCGCCAATCCGATCCCGCTTCACTGCTCCAACGCGGTTATTCCATCACCCTCTGCCAGGGAAGAATAGTCACATCCACAACTCAAATCAACCCCGGCGACCGGCTTACAACCCGTTTGGCCGATGGCTCCATCAGTTCAACAATAGATAGCATCAACAAACCCGACACCACACACCATGGAAACGAACCTAACCTATAGCCAGGCATTCAACGAACTGGAAATCATTACCACCGAAATCGAAAACGCATCGGTAGGAATTGAAGAATTGTCAGAAAAAGTAAAAAGAGCCTCATGGCTGCTCGAATATTGCCGCAACATTCTGCTTAAAACGGAAACCGAGGTTGCCAAAGCTCTGGACGAATCGCCACAAGAAAAAACAACAGAATAAACTGCCACAATCACAACGGTCAACAGGTAAACAACAATCCCCTACTGTTGTTGTAACTGACACCGGCAAGCATCACCTTTGCCCGGCCGGTAATTTTCAGTTTAAACTCCGATAAAACTATGTTTAAAACCACTTTAAAAACTCCGTTTCTTTCGCTTATTCTGCTGTCGTTGCTGTTCATTTCGGCCTGCAATGCCCCCACTACCGACAACCAACTCCCTGCCGGTGTTCATGAGGTGAAGGTTGTTCAGGCTGTTCAAACCACAAAATACACCTACCTGAGAGTTTCTGAAAAAAAGACCGAATATTGGATGGCCATCGAGAAAGAAGAGATCAAACCCGGCGAAACCCTCTATTACAGTCAGGGCTATGAAATGAAGAATTTCTACAGTCGCGAATTGGATAAAACTTTTGAAACAGTGCTTTTTGTGCAGGATCCATCGGCAACACCCGAAAGGCTTGCAGCCACTGGTGGAGCTATGCCACAAACAGAAAACCAACCACGAAAGCAACCTGTCAACCGGCTTGAAAACCTAAAAATTGGTCAAACCGATGGGGTTGTTACCATTGCCGAACTGTACAAAAACCGTGAACAGTTTGATGGGAAAAAGATTAAAGTGAGGGGGCTGGTAGCCAAGCTTAGCAAAGAGATTATGAAACGCAACTGGATGCATGTGCAGGACGGAACCCTTGATGGCGAAAACTTTGATCTTACAATCACTTCAGTCGATGTGGTTGGTGAGGGTAACATCGCTACTTTTGAAGGCATTATCAGGTTGAAAAAGGACTTTGGCAGCGGGTACTTCTATGAAATCATCATGGAAGAGGCAGTTCCATCCGACGTTGAACTTTACGAGTAATCCAGCGGGGCCGTCAACAACATTATTGCTGTTCTACCAGGTTTTCCCATTCGCTGGTAGCCTGTTCGAGTTCGTTTTTTAACGAGCGGTAACGATCGAAAAAGCTCTGATCGTTCATCACCCCCGGGAATTTGTCGGGGTTGGCCATCATGTTGTCGTGCTGCTCAATTTGCGATTCAAGTTGCATGATGCGGTTCTCAGCCTGTTCGATCCGGTTGGCCAGTTTGCGCTTTTCCCGCTCCTGTGCCTTGCGTTGCTCATAGTCTGTTTTACCTGTTGTGAACTCGGCAGAATCGATCGATCCGGTGGTTTTGCGCGACGGCTGCTCCAGATCACGAAGATGAGCTATTCTGCGGGCCTCCAGGAAGTCATATACATCTCCCGGATACTCCTTGACTTTCTTATTTCTGAACTCCACAACTTTAGAAGTAAGGCCTTGCAGGAAATCACGATCGTGCGACACCACCACCAAGGTTCCATCGTATTGAAGCAAAGCATTTTTCAGGATGTCTTTCGACACCATATCCAGATGGTTGGTAGGTTCGTCGAGCACCAGCAGGTTGACCGGTTTTAGAAGCAATTTGGCCAGAGCAAGGCGTGATTTCTCGCCTCCCGACAACACACTCACTTTCTTTTCGATAGCCTCTCCTGAGAACAAGAAACTCCCCAGGATGGCCCGGGTTCGTGTTCTAATATCGCCCACGGCAATCTCATCGAGGGTTTCAAACACGGTTTTAGTGCCGTCAAGCATTTGTGCTTGATTTTGTGCATAATAACCAATCGAAACATTGTGTCCGGTAACCATTTTCCCTTCGCAATCCAGTTCACCAATTACAATGCGCGACAAGGTGGTCTTTCCCTCACCGTTTCTTCCAACCAAAGCCACCTTCTCTCCCCTTTGAATTGTAAGGCTTATTTGATCGAGAACCAACAGATCGCCGTAACGTTTCGACAGATTTTCGACTTCAACCACCACCCTGCCCGACGATGGTGCAGCCGGGAAAGAAAAATGGATCGCCGAGGTATCGGTTTCGTCAACCTCCACCCGCTCGATCTTCTCGAGCATCTTCACACGGCTTTGAACCTGCCGCGACTTGGTGGCCTTGTAGCGGAAGCGCTCAATAAAACGTTCGATCTGCTCCACCTGTCGTTGCTGATTCTCGAGAGCAGCCAGTTGCGATTCCATCCGCTCCTGGCGCATCAGCACATACTCCGAGTATCCAGCTTTATAATCCCAGGCCCGCCCCATGCTGATTTCGATGGTGCGGTTGGTCACGTTGTCGAGAAAAGCCCTGTCGTGCGAGACCAAAACCACGGCACCCGAATAGCTCCTGAGCCAATCTTCTAGCCAGCCAATCGATTCGATATCAAGGTGGTTGGTAGGCTCGTCAAGCAGAATGACATCGGGCCGTCGAAGCAGAATTTTTGCAAGTTCAACACGCATTTGCCACCCGCTGCTAAACTCGCTCATCAACCTTTGATGGTCGGCAGCATCAAATCCCAATCCCTCCAAAACCCTTCGCGCTGATCCTTCCAGACTGTCGGCGCCGTGAATATCGATGTATTGGTTAGCCTCATCAATGCGGTGCAACAATTGCATATAGTCTTCGCTCTCGTAATCGGTTCGCTCCGAAAGGGAAGCCACCAGGGAGTCGCGAAGCGCTATCTTCGCCAGAATCAGGTCAAACGCCTGCATGGCCTCATCCAACACCGTGCGATGAGTAGGCGGGACAAGCTCTTGCGAAAGGTAACCGAGCGTGCAATCACCATGGCGAGTCACCTGACCCGTTTCAGGAACCAGATGGCCTGCTAAAATGTTGAGAAGGGTAGTTTTACCGGCGCCATTCTTACCGGTGAGACCAATCCTGTCGCGATCGGCAATCACAAACGAAACTCCGTCGAACAGATTCTCGCCTGTGAAATGGATCGAAACATTGCTGATACTGATCATGAATCTGGGTTTTATGAAGGGGGCAAAGATACGGAAAAGAGAGCACCCCTGCCAGACGATTGCACCACACGCATCAACAATAAAATACATGCGGCAGAACAACCAACCACAGGAATGTCGTATATTCGCCGCTTCGGAAACCGGCCTTCCGGAGATGGAAATTAAGAGGCCCATAAAGCTGCTAAAATGCACCTGAAGGATATGATACGCAACGTGCTGATAACTCTGCACGCCGACATTACCCAAAACCTGAAATACGATCGCCTGACACAAAAAGTGTTGGAGCAAGTATTGCAATATGGTGGAAATGCCCTTGATGTGGGTTGCCACAAAGGCGAGATACTTGAAGCCATCATCAAGCTGGCCCCATTGGGTCATCACATTGGTTTCGAGCCTATTCCATCGATGTTTCAGCAGCTGCAGGAGCAGTTTTCGGGAAGGGCAACCATACTCCCCTTCGCGCTGAGCGACCAATGTGGCCAAACCACCTTCCAGTATGTAAAAAATGCTCCGGCCTACAGTGGAATCAAAAAACGGGAATATGCAACAAGCCATCCCGATATTGAAGAGATCAATGTAGAGATGAAAACACTCGACAGCATCATTACCAACGACATGACTGTTAAGCTGATCAAAATCGATGTTGAAGGAGCCGAATACCTGGTTTTGAAAGGAGCCCTGCAAACCCTCAGGCGTCATCAACCTGTGGTAATTTTCGAGTGCGGACTGGGTGCCAGCGATTTTTACGGAACCCAACCCGAACAAATCTTCGATCTCCTTACACGCGATGCAGGACTGAAAATCCACCTCATCAACGACTGGCTTAAAGGTTACCCGTGGCTCAGCCGTGAAGAATTTTGCAAAACCTACCGCGATAAAAAAGAGTATTACTTCGTGGCAAGCGCTCGTTAACAGCAAGCTGCAAAATATACCTATAAAAAACTTCCGTTTCGCTGCTGTTTTTTTGCTAAGTGTTAAATTCACCCTAAGCAAATATCATCTTTTTTTCTTTCCTTTGCGGCTGAATTTGTTATCCCCCTTCTTTGCACAAATATGAAACGTTACGATAAGGATTCGCGCATTGTGATGACCCTGGATGCCGGAGGCACCAACTTTGTTTTCGGAGCTGCCCAGGGCGAAAAGCAGATAATCCCTCATTTCAGCATTCCGGCAGCGGCTGATAATCTGGGTCATGTACTCAACAACATCCGCAACGGTTTTAAACAGGTTGCCGCGCAATTGCCCGAAGCCGCTTCGGCCATAAGCTTTTGCTTTCCCGGGCCGGCCGATTATGAACAAGGGATTATAGGGAACCTCGAAAACCTTCCAACTTTCAAAGGGGGTGTAGCGTTGGGGCCATTTCTGGAAGATGAATTTGGAATCCCCGTTTTTATCAACAACGACGGCGACCTGTTTGCTTACGGAGAAGCTATAGCCGGATTGCTGCCCGAAATCAATTCGTTGCTCGAGAAAGCAGGACATCCCAAACGCTACCGCAACCTGTTTGGAGCCACTTTTGGTACAGGTTTCGGGGGAGGTATTGTTTCGCGCGACAGGATGTTTGCCGGAGACAACTCTGCCCAGGGCGAAATCAACCGGATGGACAACAAACTCTATCCGGGTTACAGTGCCGAAGAGAGTGTTAATATCAGAGGCGTGAAAAGGGTTTTTGCACGTGAAGCAGCCTTATCGGAAAAAGATTGCCCCGAACCGCGTGAAATTTTTGAGATAGGAATGGGCAGACTCCCCGGAAATACCGATGCTGCAAAAAAAGCATTCGACGAAATGGCTGTCGTGGGCGGAAACGCTCTGGCCAACGCAGTAACACTCACCGACGGACTCATCGTGCTGGGCGGAGGACTCTCAGGAGCATGGCCTTTATTCCTGGAGAAGATGGTTGAAGAGATGAACACCCCTCACAAAACATTCAGTGGCCGCCCTCTCGACCGGCTCGAAATCAAAGTTTTCAACCTCCAAAACCCACAACAACTTCAGCAATTCATTGACGGAGAACGCCATCAGATTGTTGTCCCCGGATCGACCCGAAGCATCAGCTACGACCCCCTGAAACGTGTTGGCGTGGGCATCACCAGGCTCGGAACTTCAGAAGCTGTTGCAATCGGGGCCTACACCTTTGCCCTTCACAAACTCGATTGTCATTAACACAATCTGCTTTTAAACAACACTTTACATTTTTTTATCTAAAAGCCTGATCCAATTCACCGCTTTTGTTATACCTTTGCCGCGTAATGGTTCTTTAACATTAGTGCAAGCTAAGAGGGAATCAGGTGAAACTCCTGAACAGTTACCGCTGCTGTAAGCTCCACCCTTGTTTTGGCACAAACAAAGCCACTGTCGTTCAACACACGATGGGAAGGCCGGCCAAGACGGAGCAAGTCAGAAGACCTGCCATTACCTGTTGCATTTGTGGCTTTCGGATAAAAGGCGCGATGTGTGATCTGTAAAAGGCTCATTCACCCTGTTGGTTCGTTCCGTCAGCCATAAATGATTGAATTTATTGATTTAATCATTTGTGGTAGATGTCTTCTTGTGTTAAAAAATTCTCTGTCGTACTGGCAACCCTGCTTTTATCAGGGTATTGGTTGCATGGGCAGCAACCCGACTCGGTGATTGCTCTTCGCGAAGTGGCTATCGTTGCAACTCCTGTCAGGCAGGTATCGACAAGCACCTTCAACGAGAACATTGCACCACAAATCATTTCCCGGTTCCAAACACAGCCTCTTTCCAATCTTCTGAGCCGCAACAGCAGCATCCAGATCAATCAATACGGACCGGGAGGGCTTTCCACAGTATCGCTGCGCGGATCGGGTTCATCGCAAACAGCCATTCTCTGGAACGGTTTCAACCTCCAGAGTCCCATGAACGGGGGGATGAGTTTGAGTCAGATACCCTTACATTTTGTTGATGCCATCCAGGTGAACCACGGAGGTCAAAGCGCGCAAAAAGGGAGCAGCGCAATAGGAGGGGTGATTCAAATCAACAACAACGCCGAACCAACCCCAGGAACAACGGTTTCCCTCACCCAATCAATGGGCAGCTTTGGTCATCTTTTCAGCGGCATCAAACTCAATTATGCTGTGGGAGCTGTTGCTTTTTCGACAAGAATTTTCCGCCAATCGGCCACCAACGACTTCCCCTTTATCAACACCGCCCGATTCGGACGTCCGGAGATGAAGCAAACCAACGCCGGGATGCTTCAATACGGAATGTTGCAAACAGCTTTCTGGCAAATCAAACCAGGGCAGCAACTAACAGCCAGAATCTGGCTGCAACGTTACGACAAAAACATTCCCCCCCTTATGACCAACCTCGACAGCCGGCAGAACCAAATCGACAACGATTACAGATTCATGGCCGAATGGAAAGGGTCGAAAAACAACTTGCAATGGAACCTCCGATCGGGGTACTTATACAACAAACAACTCTATTCTGATAAGGCAACAGCCACATTTGCCGACAACAGGGCCTCCTCGTGGCAAACAAATTTTGAAGGGATGATGCGCCTCTCCGCTCGTCATACTCTTGTGCTTCAAGCCGGAAACTCTTTAGAAACTGGCCAAAGCGACAACTATACTGCCCTCCGCAAACGCAACATAGCCTGGTTGATGGCGGGTTATAAACTTTCGCTTTCCAACAACAGGTTTGTGATGACAGCCAACCTGCGTGAAGAACTAACAGACCTGAACGCAACAACTCCAACCTTCGCACTGGGAACCGATTTGGCCCTGTCAAAACACCTTAACATCCATTCCAACATAGCCCGGAGTTTCAGGATGCCTACCCTCAACGATCTCTACTGGAATGTTTGGGGAAATCCCAATCTCAGACCCGAAGAGGGCTATACCGCTGATTTGGGTCTAAACTTCGCCTGCGGCAACAAGCAATGGAAAACCACCGGCAACGCGACAGCTTATTCCAACTGGATCAACCACTGGATCATCTGGATGCCCAAGGGTTCCATCTGGACCCCCGAAAACCTGAAAAAAGTTTGGTCGAGGGGAATAGAAACTCAGGGTACGTTGAGTTATACCGGCTCCCAAATGGGCACATCGCTGCAAGTAAAATACCAATACACAAGGGTTTCCCAGACAGATAACAATCCCGGGGTTGAAACTCGCCAGCTCATCTACCAACCTTATCACAAAGGAGTTGCGACACTGGAACTGAGCTACCATCAATCCGAATTGTCAATCACCCAATCGTTCACAGGCAGAAGATACACCAACGAAACCAACACCAGCTGGCTCGATCGGTTTTCAATCACCGACCTCACGATATCCACCCGCTTTCTAAAAGATAAATGGGACGCAACCCTGCAATTCAAGTTAAACAACCTTGCCGATGTCACTTATCAAACCATTGCCTGGTATGCCATGCCAGGCAGAAATTTCGAAATAGCTATCAATTTATCCATTCATCATAAACCATTATTAACTAAAAAACAGTGATTTTTATGAAAAACTACCGCCAATTACTCAGGTTCTTCGCCATAGCAGGAGCCTTAACCATCACCTTTACTGGCTGCAACAAAGACGAAGACGAACCCTTAAACCCAACACCCGTTGAGCCTCTCTACTCCGGAGGTGCATTCATATGCAACGAAGGAGCATTTATGCAGGGTAATGCCACACTCGATTTTTTTAGCTATACGACCAAAGCGGTGATAAGCAACGTGTTTCAAACCACAAACCAGCGTCCGTTGGGCGACGTTCTGCAATCGATGACCATTCTGGGCGATACAGGATGCATGGTTCTCAACAATTCCAACAAAGTGGAGCTGGTCAACATGATCGACATGAAAGAGATCGGGGTAATTGAAAATGTCTCGGGGCCACGCTACATCATCAGAGCCGGAAAAGACAAAGCCTACGTAAGCCAATGGGGCGACGACGGAAAGATAAAAGTGATTGATACAAAATCACTTAACGTAATAAAAACCCTCGAAGCCGGTGCAGGCCCCGAACAAATGATCCGTTACAACGGGATGATTTATGTGGCTAATGGTGGTGGCTGGGGAGCCGACAGCACCATCACCGTGATCAACCCTTCAAACGATGTGGTTGTTGGCACCATTGAAGTTGGATACAACCCCAAATCATTTGCCATTGATGCATCAGGTTCGTTGTGGGTATTGTGCTATGGACATGTTATTTACGACCCGAACTGGAACATCGTAGGCGAAAAACCATCGATGCTGGTAAAGCTCAACGGAACCTCGCTTGGTGTAGAAAAAGAGGTAATTATAAGCACAACACAACACCCAGCCATGCTGGCAGCCTCGCCCGATAAAAACACTTTCTACTACGGTGGTGGTTTTGGCTTTCAAGGAATCTGGGCCTGGAACAACCAATCATCAACTCTTGATGCCGCCATGGTATCTGATCTTTTCTACTACGGTTTCGGTGTTGACCCAAAAGATGGAAAAATTCTTGGCTTGGAAGCTCCCAGTTTTACAGAGGGTGGAAAGCTGCACCTTATGGATCACAACGGAAGCTTGCAAGGCACCTACACCACAGGCATTGGACCCAACTCGGTAGTGTTCTACTAATGTGATATATAACCAAACCTATTCTAATAAACATCTGTAGATTGTATGGATTTTTTATTAGTCGCGTGTTCAGTTGCAGGCCGGAAACCCCGGCCTGTTTTTTTGCTCAAAACTGGTTCATCTGAAATAATTGCAAAAAAACTACGATGAGTTTACTAAACAGAATCAAACAATTGTATTTTTGTAGGTTTCTTAACCAGTTTTACGAAGAAGTATGCTCGAAAACCAAAACTCGTCCGAATTAAATAGCAGTAGCACAACTACCTCTGGTAATGCTGCCACAGGTAATCAAAGCCAATTCTCGGGATCAGTCTTCTCATCCCTGGCGAAAACAGGCTTGTTCAGGTACAACAGAACTGAGGAGTTGCTGACAGCCGATAGCTTGTTTTGTGAGCTGATGGGGTGCAACGGCCCTGTTGGAACTCCTGCTCCCCTGCCCGACCACCTCTCTTCATTGTATCAAGCTGATTATGTAAGAGTTAACAATTGGCTCAACCACGAACAAGACGCCCACTCTTTCTCGGAACTGAGCTTCAGAATAAAGGGTAACGACAACGAAACCAGGGTCATGCTATTCAGAATCGACACCAGCCGCTCGCCTCTGGTTGATGGTATTTTGACAGATATAACGGCGGAACATTTCTCCAGGCGATACACCAGGATGGAGCTCGATCTGGCAGTATTGCTTAACACGACCCACACCCTCAACGACATTCTCAAATTTGCAACAGAAACAGCCATGGAAATGGCCGGTGTTGAAGTGGGCGGTGTCTATCTGGTAGATCCGGCAACCCGAAATCTTGAGCTTGCATGGCAAACAGGCCTCACTGACGAAATTCTAAAAAGAGTCCTGTTGCTCAAACAAGATACCCCTCAGTCAAAGCTGGTTTTTGCCAACAAAGCCGTTTTTAAAACCTACAAACAATTGTTGGATGACGAAGCAATCGACTCTGTGGCCATCCCCTTTAAGGCGGTTGCGGTTTTACCTATAACAAATCGAGGAGAGGTAATTGGATGCATGAATCTTGCATCTTATACTCTTGATATTTTTAATCCTCTGGCACAGCCAACACTGGAAACCATTGCCAACCGGCTGGGTCACAACATTGCTGAGGCAAGAGCTCTGGCATCGCAACAAGAACGAGAAGAGAACCTCAACATCTTGTTCGACACTTCACCTGATATGCTCGTGGTTTTCGGATACGATGGAAACATCATTCATATCAACAAAACCGTTACCCAACAGCTCGGTTACACCGCTGATGAATTAAACGGGCAACCCTTGCACCGCATTCACCCTTCGCATTTCGCCGATGAAATCACCTCCATGATTCAAAAAGCGCAAAAAGAGGAAGCTACCACTTTCTCCAACCCCATGCTCAGCAGGTACAACAAATGGATCAGGGTTGAAACACACATCACCAAAATTATTTGGCAAAACAGGCCCGCCCTCTTTCTGACCTCGCGCGACATCAGTGCTCAAATAGAAATTGAGGAGATGATCAGATCCACAGCCGACCTCTTTTACAGCCTGGGGAGCGACCCCGTGAAAAACATGGAGGCCATCGTGAAACGAGCCTGCCAGATACTGGGTGGGGTAGCAGCACTCTACAACCGGCTTGACGATGAAACACAATCGCTCACGGTATGGGCAGGCTACGACCTGCCTCCCGATATGCCTCTCAGCGACGACCCCCAAGGGCATATCTGCTACGATGCAGCCATCTGCGGACGCTACGCGCCCGTTATTATTAGCGACCTCGACCAAACCACCTTCTACGATACCGATCCCAACGTAAAAAAATACGGGCTAAAAGCCTACCTGGGACACCCCATCGTGCTTAAAGGTGTGAATGTGGGTTCGTTGGCCGTGGTTTACGACACGATAAAGGCTTTCAACCACGAGGAAATCAATACCATCATAACACTTGCCAGAGCCCTGTCGCTGGAAGAGGAAAGGCTTACAGCTACCATTGCTCTCGAAAAAAGCGAACACCTCTACAGATCGGTTATAGAACAGATGACGGACTTGTTTTACCGAACTGATCTGGACGGTACTGTAGTTTTGGCCAGCCCTTCAGCAGTAAAAATAACAGGATACGATGCCCTTGAAGAATTGATAGGCCGCAACATCAAACAATTCTGGAAAGACCCTCAAAAAAGGGAAGAGATGATCAAACTCATCAAAGAATTTGGGCAAGTAACCGATTTTCAGGTAGAAGCCGTCAAAAAAGACGGAACCGAGGTTATTGTTTCGGCAAGCAGTCATTTCTATTACAATGAAAACGGTGATATAACAGGCATTGAAGGAATTATAAGGGATATTACTGAACGAACAAAGGAACAAAAACAATTAGCTGCCAGTGAAGAAAAATTCAGAAATATTGCAGAAAACACCTCAGATGCCATTCTGATATTCAACAATCAGGGAGTCGTGGAATATGCATCACCCGTTTTCGAGAAGCTCGATGGAAGAAGTGCCGGAGAAATCGAGAACTCACCACCCGAAGTTATATACCAACTTATCCACCCCGACGATCGCGACGATGTTTTCAATACTGTTTATAAAGCCATAAACAACAAAGAAAATCATCTCACATATTCTTTCAAAGCACTTCATAAAAATGGTCATTACTATTATCGAGAAGACCATGCCCGGTTGGCTTACAATTCCAACGGAGACTTTGTAAGGTCGTATGTTTCATGCCGCGATATTACAGAAAGGCATCAAGCTCAATTAGAATTGATTGCCGCGAAAGAGAAGGCTGTTGAAAGCGATAAACTAAAATCAGCCTTTCTTGCCAATATATCACACGAGATTAGGACACCACTCAATGGAATCACCGGGTTCGCAGAGGTTTTGAAAGACCCTGATCTTGGTGAATCAGAAAAAAAAGAGTGTATTGAAATAATCAACAACAGCAGCAATCAACTTCTTTCTATTATTACAGATATTGTTGATATTGCAAAAATAGAGAGCGGACAAATTGCGGTATCGAAAAACACTTTCCCCGTAATCGAAATATTGAGGATGGTTTATAACAACTTCCGGAAAAACAACTCGAACAATAAAATCAGCTTCGTGCTTAACACCATGGGGCTTCATCCGGATCTTCAGGCCGTGACCGACATCACCAGAACTCAACAAATACTCGGGAATCTTATTGACAATGCCCTTAAATTCACCGTTGAAGGGACGGTGGAACTTGGTGCCCGTCAAACTACTCATGACAAAATCGAGTTTTATGTAAAAGACTCGGGGCCGGGCATCCACCCCGCTGATCAGGAAGCTATTTTTGAACGCTTCCGCCAACTCGACCCTTCGCTTTCACGAACACGCGGCGGAGCTGGCTTAGGACTTGCTATCTGCAAAGGATTGGCTACCATGCTGGGGACTTCCATACGGGTAGAGTCGCAACCAGGAGTGGGGTCAGAATTTTCAATAGAATTTCCAATAGATACTGCCACCTGCGGAAACAACAGCGAGCAAACCGAAAACGATATACAGCCATCAAGATACCCCGATTTATCAGGAATTAAGATTCTTGTGGCCGAAGACGAAGAGGTTAACATGCTTTACCTTCACATCCTGCTAACCCGTTGCAAAGCCATAGTTGTCAAAGCCGGCGACGGTTCTGAAGCCCTTACCATGCTTCAGCATCACCCCGACATACAACTTATTCTGATGGACATTCGCATGCCGGGCATGAACGGAATGGAGGCCACAAAAAGAATTAGAAAAACGAACAGCACCCTACCCATTGTTGCACAAACAGCCTGCGCCATGGCCGACGAGAGAGAGGAGGCCATGCAGGCCGGTTGTAGCGGTTACATTACCAAGCCTATCAGAGAGGCTGATTTTTTAAGGATGTTGAGGCAGGTTTTCAAACAGTCCGGGGTTTAAACAAATTGTTGACGGTGATGTATTCACCAACGCCCCGCGGCATGGTATGTCGCATATCGTGACCCGCTGCTATGCCTTGCCTGATATAGCTTGACGATATTGCCATTTGCGGTGGACTAACCTGCACGATTGATGGATGGTTGGCATAATAGCCACCGTCAACTCCGGGTCGTTGATACACATAAACCCTGAATTGCTCCAGGATGGCTTCGGGATTCTTCCATTTGTGAAATACCGCCAGATTATCACCTCCCATAATCAGCGCAAACTTCCTATTGGCATACTTCTCTTGCAGCCTCATAAGAGTATCGATGGTGTAAGAAGGTTTGGGCATCCTGAATTCAATATCGACAGCTCTGAAACGGGGATCATCGTCGATAGCAATGCGAACCATTTCAAGCCTGTGCGACTCGGAAGCCAGTTGATGAAGCTCCTTCAAAGGATTATGAGGAGAAACAACAAACCACACCTGATCCATCGCGGCGGTGGTAACAAAATAATTGGCCATCACCATATGCCCTACATGAACCGGGTTGAACGACCCAAAAAACAAACCGATGACAGAACTACCGCTCATCATGCCCTTGTTGATCGGGATGTTTGTAGCAAACCGTCAGATGATCGTTTACAATTCCACCAGCCTGCAAAAAAGCATACACGATGGTTGAACCCACGAAAGTGAATCCGCGTTTCTTCATATCACGGCTAATCCGATCTGAAAGCTCGGTTTTGGCCGGCAATTCGCTCATACTTTTAAAGCGGTTTACCATCACCTCTCCTTTCGTGAAACTCCAGATATAATTATCAAAACTTCCAAATTCCTGTCTTACCGCAATAAAAGCTCTGGCATTTGTTACGGTTCCGTTAATTTTCAATTTGTTACGAATTATTCCTTCGTCGGCAAGCAACTCATTTATCTTGTTTTGATCGTAATTAGCTATCAGCTCAAAATTGAAATCATCAAACGACTTTCTGAAGTTTTCACGCCTTTTCAAAATCGTAAGCCAGCTCAAACCTGCCTGAAAAGCATCAAGAACAATGTATTCAAACCACTTACGGTCGTCGTGAACGGGCTGTCCCCATTCCACATCGTGGTACTGATTCATTAGCGGGTGATTCTGAGTCCAGCCACATCTGGGAAGTTCTTTTTCGGCCATATTACATACTTTATTATTCTATTATTTTAATACCCCGGTAGCGGCAAGCCAGTGTTAAAACATCGGCCAGGTGGCCTGGCACCATCACCAGGTGATTTCCAAGAGGCTGGTTCTGAAGCAGGTGAAGCGCCTTCTCTGGCAAAGCTACCTCCACCTGAGTGCGACAGGCATTTGAAAAGTCGGGACGTGCTATTACCACCCCTTCAGCAACAAAAGCCTTATCCAAAGGACCCGATAAGCGGAAAAGCGTAACTTCATTGGCCAACATGGTACCTTTAACAGCCAACGAACAATCGGTTTCATAATGTGTGGGCAGCGATACGTCGCTTACCATATGGTAAGGCACGGTGCAATGCGACAAAAAAAGCGACTTCGAAGTAATTCTGGTTGTGTTGGCCATCCACGGAACCGAACCCGCGAAGGCTCCCAGCAGCATCATTCCTGCCATTGAAGCCAGATCGCCTTCGCAAGCAGCCACAATCCCTTCAGTATTTAGTTGTGCCAAAGCCAAACAAGCCGTAACTTTTCGTTGTTGAACCAGACTAAAACACTCTACAGCAATAGCTGACAGCCTGTTTTTACTAACAACCTGCCTCAATAAGGTCAAAACCTGCGAAGCCTGGTTAAGTCCGGCAACATTATGAGCCTTGTAGCGCTCCATTAAAACCTGATCTGGTATCATCCCATGGAAATCGGGCAGATGGTTCCAAGGAATTTCTTCAAGTGAAATTCCAAATTGACGTCGGAGCCTTTCTGCAGGAACTACTGAGGCCACAAGCCAATCGGATACCCTGCCAATAAGCCCGGCCCTCTTCCCATAGAAATGATGCCAAACACCAACCACTTGCTGCCATTGCAAAAGCAATCCGGAAGTAAAGGCCTGTTCGCCATCGCTAAGCATGGCAAACCGCCCATGGCTTACCATCCAAGCCATTACCTCCGTAGCAGCGGCATAAGCGTTGTTGCCTTTAACGCTTAGCAAAAGCACAGGTCGCTCAGGCTGAATATAATTCAGAGCCTGTCTTTCGGAACCGCCGCTCATGAAGAGAACAATATCTGGCTGTTGATCAGTAAAAACAAAGGCATCAACAGGCAGCCATTGCTGCATGATTTGCTCGGCCCGCTGGCCTGTCTCGGCGTCGGCTCCCTTGTGGGCAACCCAGACTATATTGAGGTGCATTGGCAAGATTTTTGGCAAATGTACCAGATTTTGGCATGAAAGGCAACCGGTTTTTTTCATTTCAGGCAGGCATGTTGTCTCAGGTCCTTCCTCCAATTATGCTGACATAACAAGAAAAAAACCAGAAAAACCAAAGCATGAAATAACAACAAAAAAAGCCAGCTGACGTTTTGGTCAGCCAGCCTTTCTTTATAACAAACACTATTTTAGAGCTTTAATTCCGGAAATCTGCCTGGTGTATAAGGAGCCCCAAGTTGTTCCAACTCCGTTTCAACAGCCTTTACATCGTTATTCCAAAGCGACTTCAATTGGTCATACACCGGATTGAACTCCTTAAGAATAATATCGTAATCGTTCAGCATCGTTTTAGTAGGAGCCGAGGTGCTGTTCCAATGTCCCCAAACCAACGATCCAAGCCGCTGAGAAACAGTTGGCGGTTGATTCTCGTTCCGTTTCGAGAGCGACTCATCACCATTGAAAACAACCAGGATGCGTTGCACTGCCTCCTCAATCTGGCGGGCTTTGCGGTCGAGGGTAAACGGTGCTGCCGGGGTTGCAGCTATCGCGGTACGAATGGCTTTAATCCGCTTGTTCAGATCGTTGGCCAGTTCTTCTGCTCCCATAACTACACGTCCCAATGCAGCAACTTTCTTTTGAAAGGCAGCCAGAGCTCTTCTGTCGGAAGCCGGCAGGGTTGAGTTGTCGAGCGATTTCACATGGAAACTAACAGGGCCACTAATCATTTCAAGATTCCCTTGCGAGAAAAGAGATAAGCTAACCTCATATTTTCCAGGAGCAACAGGCATACCACTTCCCCCGGTTGCAAATGGCTCACCCGCTTCAGTCACGGGATAGACACCTGGATAACGCAAATCCCAGTTGATCCGGCCCATCCCTTGTGAAACCTCCCTCTTCAAAGTACGAACAACTGTTCCATCTTCATCCTTTATGGTGAAAAGCAAATAGGAAGGCTCCTGGTTGTCTTCAGTTTTTAACTGATCCATCGTGGGGTATTCAATGTCGATCTTTTGCTCAGCGGCTTTTCCTTCAGCCTCTTTTCTAATCTGCCTCAATGATTTGGGAGCTTCTTTTACCCAATAATAGAATGCGGCAGCTACCGGAGGATTCTCTGTGCCAAAATAGGTAGCACCTTGTCCATATTTCCCTCCTGACTGCTTGTAGTAAACGGCATCAGAAACTGGAAACAATCGAGCATTTTCTTTAGCTAAATCAGGCGTTATTTCCCTGATAGCAGCATAATTGTCGAGAATATAAAAACCTCGTCCAAATGTTGCAATCACCAAATCGTTCTCCCGTTTCTGAATTTCCATATCCATCACCGCGGTAGTAGGCAACCCGTTGCTAAACTTAATCCAACTGGCTCCATCGTTGGTGGAAATATAAACCCCAAACTCGGTTCCTGCAAAAAGCAGCCCGGGTTTCAAATGGTCCTCGGCCAGGCAATACACGGTGCCCCGATCTGGCAATCCATTCACTATGGGCTGCCATGTTTTCCCTTTATCAGTGCTTTTAAGAATCATGGGGTGCAGGTTATTCTGCTTTCTCCCGTCGAAGCTGGCATAAACCACCGATTCGTTGTGATGGGAAGCAAAAATATACGACACGTATGTGGTTTCAGGAACCCCTGGAAACTGATCGTATTTTGTCCAGGATTGTCCATCGTTTTCGGTCACCTGAATCAGCCCGTCATCGGTTCCAACATAGAGCAGGCCGGCCTTGAGCGGACTTTCGTGCAAGGCTACGATATTGCCATAAAAGGAGGTACTTGCGTTTTTTGCAACAGCTTCGGGCGATTGGATTTTACCAAACACTGGCAGTTTGTTCCGGTCGAGCTGACGCGTAAGGTCAGGACTGATTACAGACCACGAATCGCCTCTGTCATCAGAATAAAACAACTTATTAGCAGCAAAATAGAGCCTGTGAGGATGATGTGCACTCACCATCAGCGGTGAATTCCAATTCCATCGGTAAGCCTCTCCTGTAGGCGGTTGGGGTTGAACACTTATTTGTTCGCCACTTCTTTTGTCGTAACGAACAAGATCTCCATGTTGAGCCTGAGCAAAGATCAGATTAGGATCCTGCGGATCTACCTGCGTTTCAAAACCATCGCCTCCCTGGGTCACAAACCAGTCTTCGTTGCGAACACCATCTGAAACTGTAGTCCGGGAAGGACCACCCATTGAATTGTTATCCTGAGTGCCACCAAACACATAATAAAAGGGTAAGGATTGATCGACAGAAACTCTATACAACTGCGTGATTGGGAGGTTCTCCTTGAAATCCCAATACTTCCCATCGTCAAAACTTTCGTAAACACCTCCGTCGCCTCCTATCAGCAGGTGGCTGGTGTTGTCGGGATCGATCCACAAGGCGTGATCATCAACGTGCCTGTCGCGATAGCTCATGTTTTTCCAGGTAGCACCTCCATCATCCGACCGCTTGGCATAGGTATCCATACTGTAAATTTTATCAGCATCCTTAGGGTCACAAAACAAACGGTTGTAGTACTGCGGACTGCCAGCCACATGATCGCTCATCTTCTTCCACGAGGCACCCCTGTCGGTTGTACGAAAGGTACCACCCTCACCTTCGGCAGCTTCAACGATGGCGTAAACAATATCTGGATTCACAGGCGAAATAGCCAGCCCGATTCGTCCGACATCGCCCCCTGGCAGTCCTTTCTTAAGTTTTACCCAATTTGCGCCCCCATCCACCGATTTATAAATGGCCGATTCAGGGCCACCGTCAATAAGAGTATAAACATGACGGCGACGCTGATAAGAGGCAGCATAAACCACATCAGGATTCCGTGGATCGAGAACAACATCAGTAACCCCGGTGTTCTCGCTGATTTCCAAAACCTTCACCCAATTTTCGCCTCCGTCGGTGGTTTTATACAAGCCTCTTTCGCCTCCTGGCCCCCACAAGGGCCCCTGAGCGGCAACCCAAACCACATTTCCATTGCGAGGGCCGATGCCCACCCTTCCAATATGCTCTGATAATTTCAGCCCTTTGTTTTTAAACGACTTTCCTCCATCCTCACTTTTATAAACACCATCTCCATAACCTATTGCACGCTGACTGTTATATTCACCAGTCCCAATCCAAACCACATGATGGTTGGTGGGATCAATCTCCACATCAGCAATGCTCCATGAACCATAGGTATCGAAAACCGGTTTCCAGGTTGTACCAGAATTTTCAGTCTTCCATACATTTCCGGCTGCGACTGCCACGTAATACTCGCTTTTGCGTGAAGGATTTACAGCAAAATCGGCAATGCGCCCTCCCGTGTAGGCCGGCCCAATACTTCTAAATTTAAAAGGCTGAAAGAAAGACCCATTCAACGTATCAGACTTAGAATGCTCTTTCTTTTTACCACCAGCAAAAGCCAGAATCTGTGTTGAGAACAAAGCCAACACCAGGCATAGGGCCACGCACTTCAGAAAAAATCGAAACAGTTTATTCATAAATTATAGTTTTTAAGAACTCAGTTTGGCGGGCGAAAGGTACGGATTTTACGACAAACACGTATTATTCCGGCAAAAAAAACAAAAAATCTTCTTTTACGATTTATCAAAATAATGAAGAAGAAATTCAATTACACATGAAAAAATTTGTTGTTCATGTTTTAAAATGTGAACATTGGCAGGTTTTCAGCTTCAAAAATACTATTGCAAAAAAATACTATACCGAGTCAACTTGATTTTATGCACAAAACAATTATTTCAGGCGTGCATGAGATCGCTGCGTTAGTTGCGATAATAGCTTTCGCCTGGTGGCTCAGTACGATGTTGCCTTCGGTGAGAATAGTTCGTCCCGAGAGCGAAGCGACTATAGTCCCGAGAACGAAGTGATTAGCTTCGCTGAGAATAGTTCGGGATTAGCTTCGCTGAGAATAGTTACCTTCGGTGAGAATAGTTAGCTTCGCTGAGAATAGTTCAGGATTACCTTCGGTGAGAATAGTTCGTCCCGCATAGCTATCGGGAAACCGCCTCTAATACCGAAGGATCGGCACTTATAAGGCTCAAATGCTTCGCATTTTCACTAAGACGCGGTATATAAAAATAGAATGGCTCCAATACCTTATCAAATTCACCATGCGCCCTTTTCAATTCGAAAAACACATCAAAAAAATGAAAAGTCGCAGGTTTATTGAAAATCTAATAAAACACCCCGATATGGTCGAGAAAATTATCCTTCTGACAAACAATTAGATCTATTGCCCAATCTTTCCCACAACCCATTTTTAAAACCAAAACAGTAAAAAATTTGGACGATTCATAAAGTTTTCCATACCTTTGCAGCCTGAAACAGAAAGAAATTTCTGCCGGGCCTATAGCTCAGTTGGTTAGAGCAACTGACTCATAATCAGTAGGTCCCTGGTTCAAGTCCAGGTGGGCCCACCAAACCCTTCTATGAAGGGTTTTTTTGTTTTATAGATTTTGACAATGGAACCATACGAGCAAGAGGCATTAAGACTTGATGTTTATCTGACACTTCGGGGATATTTTGAATCAAAATCCAGGGCGGTTACGGCTATAACGCAAGGTCGGATAGCTGTTAATGGAACAGTTGTCGCAAAAAACTCTTACCAGGTATTGCCAAATGATGCAGTGAGTATAATTGCAGATTCGTCGCTCGATCA
>JAQVCV010000028.1 GCA_028689615.1 Bacteroidales bacterium
AAAACAACCGCTGCCTTGTGAAAATGAGCCAGCATCACTGCCGAATCGCGTCCCTGATAACGGGGCGCCGGATCGAATTGTTTAAACGAAGAGTCGTGTTCTTCGTCAATAACTACCAGTTTCAGGATGTGAAAAGGGAGAAAAATCGCAGATCGGGCACCCAAAATAACGGAGTATGCATTGCCGGCCGATTGTCGGGCTCGAAGCCACACTTCGCCCCTCTCCTGATCGTTGAAGCGCGAATGAAACACCCCGACGCGGCTACCGAAATAGCACCGCAGCCGGTCAACAATCTGTGTGGTGAGAGCAATTTCGGGCAACAAATAGAGCACCTGCCCGCCTTGCTTCAACACCTGATCGATCAAGCGGATGTAGATTTCGGTTTTCCCGCTACCTGTTACGCCGTGCAACAATACAGGCTGATGCCACATCGCGGCTTCAATCTGGGAAAAAGCATGCTGCTGCGCATCGCTGAACACAATGGATTCGACCTGCTCGCTTGCCGCGAAATCTTCGAACCTACTGATCTCCTTTTCATAAACATTGAGCACCTTGCGCTTCACCAACGAATCGAAAGCCGATTGCGATTGCGAAGCCATGGCAAGCACATCGCGCCGGCGAACCTCAACGGGTTTAGTCCCAAACCAACCGCTTAGGCTAAGAAAAGCTGTGAGAACATCAATCTGGCGCGGAGCCCTTTTCTCGAGCTTATCAAACAACTGGCGCAAAGCATCTTCGTTGTGGTAATCACCAGCCAGGGTGACATACACTTCTGATTTAGGCTTGTATTTCTCCTGCAGCTCCTCTTCAAGCACCACCACTTCCTGCTCAATAAGCCTACGCACCAAAGGGATGATACGGGCCACACCAACCTCCCTGGCCGCCTCCGAAACTGCCAATACGGGGTGAGCATGAAGCGCTTCGATGATTTGTTGTTCCTTGTCGGTGAACCCGTCAAGGCGTCCATCGTAAAGTGGATGAAGTACAAGTTTCGACTCCGAGGCTAATTTCAAAGCCGATGGAAGTGCCGCCTGCATCACCTCTCCCAATGTACACATATAATAATCGGCCATCCACTCCCAAAACGCCAGATGAGCTTGATCTATGACAGGGGATGAATCGAGCACCGAGAGCACGTACTTCACCTCATAATGCTGAGGCACCCTCTGATGCAGCTCTTTCACCAAAGCAGTGTAAACCTTCTGTTTACCAAACTGAACCACAACCCTGACACCCGGCACAACACTGCCCACCAACTCGGCAGGAATCCGGTAGGTAAAAGTACCGGGCAATGGCAACGGAAGAATTGCTTCACACAGATGGACAAGAGGTTCCAACATCTAATTAAATTTGATAGAACTGATTGCAACAGGCTGGTTAGCTTAGCTGAACTGCTGTGGGGCAACCGGATCACGGTAAATACGTTCCCCGATTCAACTCATCGGCGGTAAGGCTTTTGCTGAGCCAGATGATCGTTGCGACGCCCGCTGAAGAGTTCGTAGGATGAGAGGCGACACTCCAGTGGCCCGTTGAACAAGGTAATTCGTTGTGATGGCTTCAGTCCAACGTACTTCAAGGCATACAAGTCGCTGGTAATCATCCAGGCCGTCCAGCCGCTCCAGTATTTTTTAAGTGCATCGCCAATTGCCTGATAGAACCCCACGATGTCGGATTGTTTAAGTCGCTCGCCATAAGGAGGATTCATAACAAGCAAACCTTCATCGGAGGGAGGCGGAAGGCGCAGGAAATCGGCCTTCGACACCGTTACATCGCGATGGAGCCGTGCATGCCTGATGTTGGACAGGGCCACATCAACCACAGCCTGATCGAGATCTGACCCGGTGATGGGGTGCAGCTGATCCTGCAGTGCATCGTCGGCATTGGCTTTAATTGCATCCCACAGGGAGGAATCGAAATCGGGCCATTTCATGAAGCCGAACTCTTCGCGGTAATAGCCGGCAGGGATGTTTTGTGCTATCATGGCAGCTTCGGTGAGAATGGTTCCCGAACCGCACATGGGATCATGCAAGGGAGCAGAACCGTCATAACCAGCCAGAAGAAGGATTCCGGCGGCCAACACTTCGTTGAGGGGAGCCTCGCCTGTAGCCTGCCGGTAACCACGTTTGAACAGAGGGTCGCCGGAGGCATCAAATGCCAGGGAAGCTTCGGTTCCGGAGAGGTGAAGATTGATGCGCAGGCCTGGATTAGCCAGATCGACATCAGGGCGGCGCCCCTTCACCGATCGCCAATAATCGGCAACAGCATCTTTCACTCGCTGGGCCGTGAACTGAGAATGACTAAACACGGCATTGGTTACCACGGCATCGACGGCAAAAGTGGTATCAACAGCCATCCAGTCGTTCCACGGTAGTTCTTTTACTTTGGTGTAAAGATCGTCTTGTGTCTCCACTTTAAAAGTGGCAACCGGTTGAAGAATTCTTAATGCGGTGCGACAAAGATAATTAGCTTTGTAGAAAACCTCCCGCGATCCCGAAAAACTAACGGCTCGTTTCAAAACAGACATACCGGTAGCACCGATGGAGGCCAATTCTGCTACCAACACAGGCTCGAGGCCATGAAGGGTTTTTGCAATGTAAGTTTGCTGATTGGATTGCGTCACGTTTCAATATTTTCGACAAAGATACGGATCAAAACCAGATGGTTTGACCAACCTGTATAAGAATCAAATCAGCGCAACCCATCACAGAATGCAAATCCAGGAGCAGTTCAACGGTTAACTATCTGAAGCAATGAGTTTTTATCCAGAAATCTCAGGTTCGGCAAAGAGAAACCAAACAGCCGCCATCGGTCCGGCATTGCCGGCGCCATGCGCAGCGCGCCGGGGTACAACAAAAAACGTTTTCGTTTAACTTTGCACCAAAATTTTTTCATCACCCTGGCGTTCATACCACCATGAAAACATCACTTGTCACCACCTTTCTTGCCTGCCTTATAGCAGTTGCCACCTTGCAATCCACAGCACAGGAGAAAAACCAATCGTTTGTTTCGCTACAGGCCGGAACCGGAATCCCATCGGGTTTGTATGCCGATTTTGCCGCCACAGGATTTGGATTCACATTGGATGCAAAGAAATTTGTAGTAAAGCGATTGGCCTTAGGAGGACAAGTTGGTTACTTCACCATGGCAGGTTTGATACCTGCCTCCGACGACTCAACAGAAAAAAGCCTGAACCACCACCTGATTCCTGTTATGGGAACTCTGGGCTACTATTTTGGCAGCGAGAAATTTCTCACAGGAGGCGTCTTAGCCATCGGCTTCACCCGCTACGAAGTAACCAAAACTGTAAAAGGAGAAACCATCTCAACTTCAGCATTTAAATCGTGCATTACCCCACACATCCAAAGCCTGGTGCGAATCACACCACGTCTGAGTCTGGCAGTTTCAGGATCGTACTACATCTTTTTTGGCGACATTGTTGATTTCAAATATTTCGGGCTGACAGCCGGAGTAGCCTGGAAACTTTGAAACAAAAGCTTCATGTTTTACGACGGCCCTTTCAGCAAGTTGATCTAATGGCTAAAAGCAACGTGCTCAGAACAATGCCGCGAGACCTTCGGGCTTCGGAATTCCGGCAGGCAAATCGTTAAAATCCCCGCAAACCACGCAACCAACTGGTTATCAAGAACAAAATAGCCCGCGGTCAAAGCAGAATTTTATCCACAAATTTTGAATTCATCAGGCGGGCAATAGCCATGTATTCGGGAACGAATTTCAATCTGTCGCCAACTTTGTATCTGCACGACTGCCCCGGGGTAATTTTTCCCAGGTCGTAAACCGTAAGATCTGAGGTTATGCCGGCAAATTGAATCTGGTTGTCGATAGGTTTTATGGTAACCGGATCGACATCAAGCAGACCAAAATCGGCCAGTGCCCTGTATCTAAAATCCTGTCCATCAACATCCAGATCGCCCGTATGCCCAACGCTGGCATCGGAGAGCGTACCATCGGGGCTGGTTGATTTCTTTTCAAGTTCAATAATACTGGCCTCAAATTGAAAAGTTTGTTCACTCAGGTTGCGGAATTTTTTCCCATCGAAAGGCGAAGTTCCTAAGAAGGCGGCTTCACCTATTCGCAAATGATTGATAGCCTTCGGCATAGAAGGTTTTCCAACCATAGGCAGTGTGATGCTGCTTCCGCCTGAAACCACAGGAAGAGAGGTGTTGAACATCTTCTCGATGATGATCTTGTAGAGAGCCAATTGCAGCAATTTATCGTAAGTGGGCTGAATACCATGAAGGCATCCGAGATTTGTGCCCAGACCAACCACTTCAATATGAGGAAAATTAAACACCTTTTCGTAAAACCGCACCACCTCCTCGCGCAACACACCCTCTCGCAATTCACCCATCTCAATCATGATAATTACCTGATGGATTTTATTCTGCGCCTGAGCCTCCGCATTCAAAGCCTCAATGGTACGAAAAGACGAATTGAGGGAAATATCAGCCCATTTGACAACCGATTTTATTAAATCCATGGCAGGGGGCTTTATATACATGGTTTTCACACTTGGGTTAATCTCTTTTGCCACCCGCAAACCAGAGATCCTGGAGTCGCCAATGCTGTGAATACGATTCACAACCGGTTGCGACAACAATTGTCGCAAGAATTCCTTATGCCCCGACAGCACCTTGGTGATAAGCGTCCAACCGGTGTTGTGTTTCTCAAGAAACGAATCAATTCTGTTGACGTTTTGAATGATGCGATCTGTATAAATATGGAGTGTTGCCATGATTATACTTTTTCGAATCTCATTTCGGCGTACTTACTTTTAAACCCGAGCCTTTCATAAAGTTTTCGCGCCGGGTTGTCGTATTCTACATGCAGGGCCATGTTACCCTCCGACCGGTTCAGAGCCTCTTTCATCATGGCGGCACCAATACCCTTGCCACGCTGATCGTCGCGAACTGCAATATAAACCAGAATATTTTCGGGAATAAAACCACTCATTCCTGTTGAATTCACAACCACTACCGACATCAGTTCCTGCCCCGATTGGCCGGTGAGCAAAAAGCCACCCTTCCCCTCCTGATCAGAGAAAGCATATAGAATTGAGGCCTTTATGGCTTCCTTCGAGTCGCCAAAACGCCCCAAATGGGTAAACAGAAACTCTACAATAGTCTCAATAGAATAGCTACCCAAATCACTCACTGTGTTTATTTTATTAATTTTAAGCATAAATAAAAAATGACGCCTGAGACTATTTTTAAAAAAGAATCTCAAGCAGTTAAATATTAATCAAATTCCAATATATAAATGCAAATATAAACAAAAAAAATCATTTTTTTCACTTCAAATGAACAACACATATCTTTGATATTTCTTTTTCAACACATTACATTCCAAAAAAATCTCAAAAAACATTCGATTTACCAACTTCATTTTTCAAATTAAAGCTCTAATTTTATTTTTCAACACCACGATGCAACGATGTACAAACACCTTTGTTGGCCTCACACATTCTCTCTCACCGTAAACCCGCTCAAATGCAACAACTCACCAGCACCATGTCGCAGAAAAGGAACATCAATCAGGCCAATTGGCCGGAACAGCTTAATAGGCTACTAATGCGGTATCTTTGGAATGAGACAAGCACCTGCCGGGAATCCTCAAACAGGGTTAGAACTACGCGGCTTCGGCCTTGCCCCAAACAAGCTACACCATTGCTACAGACACAATATCAAAACAATCAGCATAAAAACCCAAAAGACTCCGTACCGATCTATACATCAAACCGACCAACAGGGTAGTATGTGGCTGCTTTTATGTAAATTTGCCGCCATTAATTCTTGTAAAAAAGCCCGTTAATTTATGAAATCATTAAACAAAACTATTCGGTTTTTCGGCTGTTCATCGCTGATTCTCATGATGCTAACAAGCTGGAATCCAGCAATGGCTCAAAAGAAAATTCGGGTAGCCACCATCGGATTCTACAACCTCGAGAACCTGTTCGACACCATAAACCAGCCCGATGTTAACGACGAAGAGTTCACCCCCGAAGGGTCGAACCAGTACACCCCTGAACGGTATCTTTACAAGTTGGGGCAATTGTCGGAGGTCATCTCAAAGATAGGACGCGAAGACGACCCAAACGGGATTATGCTACTGGGAGTTAGCGAAATAGAAAACAAGAGCGTGCTTGAAGACCTTGTAAACACCGAGAAACTCAAGCCCATGAACCTGGGAGTGGTTCATTTTGACGGACCCGACAGAAGAGGAGTTGACGTGGGACTTCTCTATCGCAAAGGCATATTCACCGTTATTAGCGCCAAATCGGCCAGGCTGTTTACCCCCGACGATACCGCGTTCAGAACCCGCGACCAGCTGGTTGTTACAGGACTGTTTGACGGCGACATCGTGAGTGTGATCGTGAACCACTGGCCATCGAGGAGTGGAGGGGAAGAGCGGAGCGCCCCCAAGAGGAACGCTGCTGCCGACCTTACCAAGCAACTGGTTGACTCGCTGTACAGACTCAATCCAGCCGCTAAAATTATCGTGATGGGTGACCTTAACGACGATCCGGTGAATGTTTCGGTGACCGAACACCTGAGAGCTGTGGGCAAAAAGAACAAACTGGAAAAGCTGGGCCTTTACAACCCCATGTGGAGCCTCTACAAAGATGGAGTTGGTTCGCTGGCCTATCGCGATTCGTGGAACCTGTTTGACCAGATCATCGTGAGCGAACCCCTGGTAAGCGATCGCACCGGCTATCACTTCCTCAGAGCACGTGTTTTCAATGCCCCTTTCCTGTTGCAAAAAGAGGGAGCTTTTAAGGGATATCCTTGGCGGACCTACGTAGGCAACGATTTTAAAGGAGGTTTTTCCGACCACCTCCCTGCCTACATCGTGCTCGTTAAAGAAATCAAATAACCATCATCGGGCGGGCAATGACCTCCATCTTCTGCTACAACATCGAACCACCTGCCATCCATACACTCCCATCCAAAACACTTGCATGGGGAAATACTCCCGTGATGGCAGAAACAAACGCAGAAGACGGGGGGCTCACCCCCTCGCGGTACTGGCTATCAGCTCAAGAAGAAAAAAGACTGACACAGTTTTCAACCCATCAGTTGCAGCAACGCTATGGACACATCCATACCCGGCTTAACCAACAACTTGCCATCCTTTGCAACAACCAAAACCGTATTCCTGAAATTGAACCCGGCCAACATGGGAAACCCTGTCTGAAACACTTCAGTCACATCCATTTCAACCATTCCGACACCGATCAGTACGCAGTGGCGGCCTTCTGGAACCAACCAGTGGGCATTGACACCGAAAGAATCAACGAGAACAAACCCGATAAAGCCGTAACAGCCCGTTTCTTTTCGGTGGCCGACCAAGAGGCTATTGACGACGACCCCTCGCGGTTCGTTTTATTCTGGACACGAAAGGAAGCCATCCTAAAACTAACAGGAAAGGGAATCAGCGACGACCTCCATCTTTTTAGCGTAAGCCAACCAGAATGGACTGGCGATGGCAATTGCATCGGATTGGCTTCAGGCCATCAAAAGGCCGTGTATGTTTATTCATTCCGAGTGCATACCCTGCAATACTCTCTTGCAGTATTCCAACCACTCACGTGGACAAAATCCTTTTAAACGCCTGCTAAAAAAAACTGCTATGCTTAAAATTGTGATCCTAAGCGAAAGCCCTTTAGCCGGCAGCTATACCCGGCAAGTATTGAAAGCCATTGCATCCGACAACCGGATGGAAGTAACAGGTGTTGTGGTGCACTGGCGGCAGCCTAAACCACTGAAAAGCAAGTTAAAATCACTTCTTCGACGGTTGAAGGGGGGTGTTTTTTTAGCGATGCTTATCGAAAAAAGGAGACGCGGTGGCTCCCGGGCTCCAGCATCAGGAAAGCCGGTAACCTTTGCCGAACTGTTCAACAAACCATCGCTGCCAGCAATCAACATCAAGCAGTACGATAGCGAAGCACTGAACCAGATTGAACAGTTGGGAGGGCACCTCCTGATTTTGGCGGGTTACCACCAGATAGTCAGACAACCGTTGATAAAGCTGTTTCCGCGGGGTGTACTCTCCTATCATTATGGTGATATGCGGAAATATCGCGGACAGCCACCCATTTTTTGGGAGATGCTGAACGGAGAAAAAACAGTTGGGATAACTGTTCAACAACTCAACAACCGCCTCGACGGCGGATATCTGGTAAAAGAGAAAGCCATTGAAATAGAACCTGCCGACACGATTGAAACCATGGAGGTGAAAATCTTAGAGGCCTCAATACCAATGATGCACGAAGCTGTGTGTTGTTATCTCAATTCAGATTTTCAGCCCGAATTGCTGCCACAATACGGCAAGGTTTATACCTTTCCCGACATCATTAGCTGGATAAAAATGGAATGGAGAGCACTCCATAAAAAAACAAAGAACCACCCCAACAAGGGGTAGTTCTCTGAAAGTGATTTATTCAACAGTTTAGTAAATTGGCAGATAAACCGTTCCGGAGTTGCCATTTTTCACCCAGTCTAAGCGGTACTTGGTCGGACAATCACCGTTTGCGACCGGTTGGTTGTTGTCGTCGAAACCAAAAGTGATGGTTGCCGACTTACTATCGACCGGAACCTGATGATACTTCACCCCCGATACCGGGCGCCAATTGCAAGCATCGTTGTGAACAATGCTCTGGTTAATCTGAGTATAAAACTGTTCGCCATCGCGGTTGATGCCCCAGGCCACCAGATTCTCATAACCATCGGCCGAACCGAAACCGTCAACTGTAAGCACCAGGCTGTCAGGCGTGCCGGTAAAAACACGCTGGCGGGCAAAATTCCAGTTGCGGGTAGTACCATTGTCAAAGGTAGCCTGAAGAGACCCACTGGCCTTGTGTACGATACTGTTAACCATGATTCCCAATTGCCACACAAAACCACCGGTCACGTTTTGAAAGGTCTTCTCACCGTTCAGAACAAGTGTTTTGCCTGTTGCAATCTTAGTAACAGAATAGTTAACAAACTGCACCTTTACGCTGGTTCCGGGCATACCCCAGAATTCACCTACCTTGCGCCGTGTGATGGTCTGACCCGTGATAAGTTTTGTTTCGCGGCAGTTTAATCCATCATAAGTGATGTACAAAGCCACAGTGTCGTTGGCAAGAACTACCGAATCGATTGTTGCGTTGCACGGGAGCCGATCGGTTGACTTCAACCCTTGAGGATTCATAACGGTTTCTATGTCGTTGAGGGCCTCATCAGAAATGTTTTCAAGGTTGTTCTCATCGGTGGCCAATTTCTCGAGCGAAGACGTGTTCACTTCGGGTTTTTCTTCATTTTCCTTGCTGCAACCAGCAAGTATTACCGATCCTAAAAACATGGAAGCAAGAGCTAAACGAAATAATGATTTGGTTTTCATAAGGCAAACTGATTTATTATTTAAAAAAAAACTGAGTATTTGAACTTATAACACCCCACAAACCCCATACCCCTACAAAGGGATCAGAAAAAAAAATCGCTCTTTATAAAACCAATACAAATCATTGTTTATCAACAACAGAAGCAACAAATCACCGTTCAACTTCCATCAACTTTTCGATTTCAGAAGGTTTCAAGGGTATATCGCCGGAGAGGACAACCGGACCGTTGATGGTTATCAACACATCATCCTCCAGCCTGATTCCGGTGTTCCACAACCCCGACGGTTTCGAGGTATCGCCTGCAGGAATGTACAATCCGGGTTCGATGGTAATGATCATTCCACACCGGAGGGTATCGTCGGGCAGGGCATCGTGCACATCAATACCCAAAGAATGCGACACACCATGGGGCATGTATTCTGGCGAGTAACCATTGCGGCCATAAACCTCCAGCACGGCCTGTTGCAAATGCGCAAGGGTATTGCCGGCAACAGCCTTATTTAAGGCCGCTTCCCTGGCCTCAAGCACCACGTGGTAAAGTTCGGATTGCAGTAGGGTAAACCTGCCCGAAACCGGAATGGTGCGTGTTACATCAGCCGAGTAGCCCCTGTACCATGCCCCAACATCCATCACAACCAGATCGCCGGGCTTAAGGGTATCGCTGTTGGCCGAGTAGTGCAACTCCAGCGCATTTTTTCCTGAACCGATAATTGACGGGAATGCCATACCCGAAGCACCCCCTGCCAACACAGCGCACTCCACGGTAGCTTGCAGGTTCCACTCAAAAATACCCGGTGTGCAGACCTTGATAGCATCGGCAAGACCGTTGGCCGTAAGGCGAATAGCTTGTTGAACCCTTTCAATTTCGAGGGTTGTTTTGATGGCTCTGTGGCGTGAGGTTAAATTGATTACCGGTTGCAACGAAACCGATGGATGCCCTTTATTCCAGTTCTTCTCAACTATTGAATGAACAAAAACACCTTTATTGCTTAGCCAATCACTCACGAAGGCAGGTTGGGGAAATTCGGCATACACCACAGTTGCATCGCGGTTCAGCACGTTGAAAAGAGCCTGAAATTTGGAAACAGGCATCACAGTATCAAACACCTCCGAACGAACAACGGCATCGGAGAACAATACCGACGACACCTGAGGCTGACGCGACCAAAATCCAGGCTGAAACATCAGAAACGACTCGCCAGGCTTGCTTCTTCCCGTAAGCCAGAACCAATTGGCCTCCGGCCGGTACTTAACACTGCTATACTCCTGCTCAGAGCCCGCCCTTACAGCAACCAAACCTCCATCAGGCATTTCCGACATCAGGGCATGATGCCTTTCCCGCAAAACAGAATCGGGCAATTCAAGCAACTGCGCTTTTGCAGCACTTTGAAACCCCACAGTCGCAATTAAAACAGCCGCAAACAATTTGAAGTGCTTCATGGGTGTATAAATATAATTATCAAACACATACAGGTCAACAACAGCAAACCCGGGGACATTTAACGCCACCGGGTTTGTATCTTTTCAATTTGCCAGACAACAGCCTTACAAAAGCATCAACAATTGAAGGCGGGCTTTATTTTTTCAGATGCCGGCTCTGTTTCATTTTCTGGTTCATGGGAATCACCATAGATTGCTGCCCCGAAAGAGCCAGATTAATCTGGTTTTCAACCACAATCTCCTCGTCAATCAACAGACCGGTTTTGGCGTCAACGAAAATATTTCCGGCAGTTTTGCCTGTTCCTTCCATGAAGAACTCCATGCCCTGCATTGAGGTTGAACCTTCGTTGGCTATATCGGCAACAACTTTTATTTCCAACACTTTAACACCATCGCGCTTGGTCATTCCAACGAAAGTATAATTTGATTTGGTGCTAATCACCAGCGAACCGCCCATAAAGTCGATGCTATCGGTCTTATCAACAGTCCATGTGTCGCCGGCTTTAGGTTTTTCCACCTGGAAAGGTATGGCGGGGAAACCTTGTTTCATATCCATACCCATCTGGGAGGCAGCATTAGTGCCATCCTTTTCTGACAGAGCGGGCTTGGAAGTCAAAACTGCCCCTAGTTTGCTGATGGTGTAACGGGTTTGCTCCAATTCCGTTGCCTTTGGTTTGAACACAGAATCCATCATTGCAGATTTCAAAACAAGTGAATCGAGTGAGATTTTTCCGAGTACAGTGAAGATACCATCTTTTAGATCCTCAACAACAAACGACTGATTACCACTGCCCGACATGTTCATCACCATTTCCTGACCAGCCATTGACTGAACCAGGGTGCCTTCAAAGCTCGTTGAGTACTGAAACTCCTGCCCCTTGCGCAATTTAAGCACCTGAGCCTGAGCAATCGTAAAAGAGAAAACAACTACAAATAAAAGGATTGTTCTTTTCATAAAATTAAGAGTTATAAAAACGATGTAAAGGTAAACTATTTTTTTATGGAGTAATATTGCTGCTGATTCGCTATTTGCCACGCGGTGAGAAAAGCCAGACGAGCCACACGGGCTGCTTTGGGGGCATCTGATCTGTCAGGATTATCAGTCACTTTGTGGTAATCGGCATGAAGGCCTGAGATAAAAAACAGAAAAGGGATGTTGTGCCCCGCGAAGCTCGCGTGATCGCTCCCTCCGGTGAGACCGTTGTGGTCGAGTATAAGGTTAAGGCCTGTTTGTTTGTTGTGCTCAACCACCATGGCCGACAATTCGGGGCACGATGCGGCGCCCTCAAGAAACAGGGAATCGCCATTGCGACTGATCATATCAAGGTTGATCATAGCCACAGTGCTCTTCAGCGGGAATACAGGTTGTTGCACGTAGGCCTGCGAACCCAGCAAGCCCCGCTCCTCTCCGGCAAACAACATGAAAACAACCGACCGGCGTGGTGGTTCGGGCTGAACCGAAAACAAACGTGCAACCTCCAAAACACCTGCTGTTCCCGATGCGTTATCGTCGGCACCGTTGTAGATACAATCAGAACCATCACCCTTATCGGGGCCGGCTCCCAGGTGATCGTAATGGCCGCCAATTATAACAAATTCGTTTTTCAGATCCTGATCCGATCCCTCAATACAGCCGATGACATTGTTGGCCGACAATTCATCCTTAACAATATTGATTTGGAGCGATGCAGCAGCAACGGGCAAGGGGAAGGCCGAAGGCATAACCCCTTCATCAAGTTTCAACTGGATGTTTTTAAGCGCATCGGCACTACCCCATAAAGCCTCAATAAACGGTTCACCGGCATGAACGGCGGGGATATCCTTATGCACATCCCGACCGATCTCGAAGGGCAGCAAATTGTTTGGGATGATTTTCGACAACGACGGCCAGGTATAACCCCTGGGTTTGAGGATGAGACGATGAGCCGGCCCTGTGACCAAAACCATTCCAACCGCCCCCTTACGGGCAGCTGCAAGCATTTTCTCCTCTTCACTCATTTTCACATCATCTTTTTGCATCACCGGCGGGGTATCGCTTAACACCACCACCAATTTCCCATGTACATCAAGACCTTGGTAAGAGTCGATTCCACGAACTGAGTCAACCACACCGTAACCAGCAAAAACAAGCGGAGCCTCCACCCTGCCCGACGCCGAAAAACCAAAAGGGATGAACCCATCTTTCAACGGCAGTTGAACAGATTTATCACCAACAGCAACCACCATTGAATTGCCTTCGCCCAGATGCTGCTGGTACAATCCGATGGAATGGAGGTAGTTTCCTCCGGCGGGTTTGATTTTCCATTTGGCAAACTGCCTGGCTATATATCCGGCTGCGCTATCAAGCCCGGCGCTGGGGGTGTTGCGCCCCATCAAAGCATCAGAGGCCAGATAATGGATGTGGGCTTTAACGATCTGTGCCGACGAATCGACAACAAACTGAGACTGGCCCCGGGTTGCTGTTGCAAAAAGAGACAACAGGAGTAAAACAAAAAAACTATTTTTCATGTCAAAGTTTGAAACTAATAAAACTTACGATCGAGACGTGTATAATGACAACAAATTACATCATGCATTTAAAACACCCATTGGTTGTGCAAAAGCTATTTGGGTGCACTATCGGCAGGTTTCGCAGTTGGCGCAACCGAAGTAGCAGAGTCTTCAGGCACAACAGGTGCTGTAGAACGTTTTCTGAACAGATCGCCCAGGCGGTTGAATTCACGCCGATACGAGAACCCCACCCCCTGTGTATAAGGTGAATTGTTGTAGAGCAGATCGAGGTTGTTGGATCTGTTAAACGCCTTGAATTTAAAGCGCCCGTCATCGGTCAGTTTCACTTCCACATTCACGTCGCCCACTATGTTGCTTGCCCTGTTCGTATTCTCATTACCGGTAACCCCCAGGTTGCCATCAATAGAAACCCGGTCGTCAAAAAGCTGGGTTCGGAGCATCACCTCAAACTCCTGAGCCGAAATATTGTCGCCCGGTCGGTAGTTGATACCAATATCCACATCACGACTAACCTGCGACAACAAACTGCTCACCTGGTTCGACAACAGTTCGAAACCGCTAATGCCTAAACTATTGGTAATGGAGTTGTTGCCCGTGTTAAAGCTAAAATTATTGAGCACCAACAACGAGATGATTTGTTGGGTCATCACCACTTCGTTGGCTGTATCCAATTTGGCATAGATTACCTGGCGCGTTGATTCTTCAAGCTTGGGAAACTCAACCGAGAAGGAGATATCGGGATTGAGCAACTTGTTTTTCAGCCTGATAACACTATTCACAGGAATACGGGCCCGGGTGATGGTTGAATCAAGATCGAGATCGAGGCCGCTCAGTGTGGTGCGGTTGTGGTGCACAGCAGCCATGCTTATCACCGCGTCGTAGGGGCTTCCATTGAACCGGATGTTGCTTCCCTGCCTGATTTCAAAGTTTCTGGAAAAGAGGTTTCTGTATTTGAACAAAAAATTACCGTTAGTAATGTTGTAATCACCATCCATCCCCAGATCGCCTTTTGAATTAACAGTCAGATTGATATTTCCCTGTCCCTTGCATTCAATTGTACCGCTTTGGTAAGGGAGCGCTATTTCCAGACGGGCATCGGGAGTAAGCCCCAGATCAAAGTTGAGGTTAAAGCCACCCACATCCAGCTTATAAACCGGATCGAGTTCTACCGAATCGTGCGGTTGGTTTAAAAATACAATGAAATCGTTGGCAGCTACCGATGTTGACATCGAGAGCGGCAAAAAGATTTCGGTTCCTTTCAAAAGGCGTGTTTGAGCATGAAGCGAAATGTTGTCGAACGGACCGTTGACCCTGATAAGACCTGAGGCCACAGCGGTTCCATAAAAAAATTTGTTGGCAGCCGGCTCGGTATTGAGCAAAATAAAACTTTCGGGACGGACAGTCAGATCAAGATCAAAATCGCTAAGATAGTTGTGCCTGATCAACCCGTTGCAATAGGCTTTATTCCCAATTGAATCGTTGACAACAAGATCTTTAAACTCAATTCTGTCGTGGTTTATCTCGATTTTATCGGCCAGGCTGTAACGCGTATTCAGGTAGTTCACCCTAAACTCTGTTCTCTGCAACTTCACCGATCCATTTACATCGGGTTTCAGGTGACTTCCGGCCAGATGAAGCTGAGCTGAAGCGAAGCCTGAAAGTTGAGAAATGTTGTCATCAACCAAAGGGTTAAAAGCCCTCAGATCGAAATTTTCGATACCAATGTCTAAGTCGAAGTTTTGATTAGAGGCGTAAGGGAAATAGTAGCCCTTCAGTTGCAGTGGGCGGTATGAAAAATGATCTGACGCGAGTATTGATCCGGCATCAACCAACAAGGATTGGTGCTGGTTGTCCCACTCTGACCGCACCGACAGTGTTCCCATATTAAAGCCGTTGAATCCAAACCCGTTAACGGTAAGCGAAGCAACTACCCTTGGCGTTGAAAACACCCCCGAAAGCAAAGCCTCGCCGTTAATATGCCCGTCGGGGTTAACCCCTACCCCGACAAGCAACGGATCGAAAAGTGACAGATCAAAAGAATTGAAACGCACAGAAAGCAGCGCGGCTGAATCGTCGGCTACAGTGCCGTCAAACAGCAGTGATTGATTACCCGATTGCATCCCGAACTGACTGAAGTGCCACCCGGCACTATCCTCGCGCACTACATTTCGGCGGTTGACCTCCCACACAACGTCGCTGATGGTTATTTTCGAGTCAACAATCCTGATTTCTACGGCTCCTGTATCGCTAAAATCGGCAAAACCTGTAACAGCACCCCGGTTGCGATCAGCCATTGCTGTATCGTTCCACGAGAGGTGATACAAAATACTGTCGTTGATTACATTAGCCAGAAACACAAGGCTATCCATGGCTATTTCGGTGCTGTCGGTAGGCTGGCTGATGATGAATTTCTGACATCCGGTTTGCACCACCAGACGGTTGTTTTGCGTCTGCCCGGTAAAAAACCAGTGATTCAATCGAGACGAGCCGATGCCCAGGGCAGGCGACTCGGCCTGAAGCCTGAATTTAACCGCAGCAGCATCGTAATACCCTTCAACACGCGAATCGTGGGCTATTTTAAGTGAAGGGAAAAACAGCGCGGTAAGAGCATCGGGATTACGCACATGGAGCTGATACGAGAAATGTTGCCCGCTCAAATCTTCCTCAATCAGCTCCTCCTTCATTTTGAACGAAGCCAGATAGTTTCTGATAAACAAAGTGGCAGATGCCCCTATTTCAGAAAATTTAATTTTACCCTTAACCAATCCGTCGGCAACATCTGACCGCAAGGTTATCAAACGTTCACCATTCGACAGCGAATCTGTCTGAATATCGACTGTATTCAGGTTGTAAACAGCTTTGGCATTGGCTAAACGAAGGCTGTCGAGGCGGATGGTACCCGTGAGGTTATCGGGATTTGAGGCGCTAAAATCAGACCAAACAACAGTTGACACAACCAACGAGGTGTCGGAACCAAAGAGACCAAGTTTTGCCGGGTTCATGCTGGCAATTGCAGCGGCGAAGTTAAATACAGGCAGTTGGCCGTTCAGATCAACAGCACCGTTAAAACTAAGGTGGAGGTTGGGATCGTCGATACCCAGTATTCCGCTGAAGCGTTGTTGATCAAACAACCCCTTTATGGTAATGTCGCGGTAATCGTACCCGTTGAGACGCCACCGGGCAATCTTCCCGTCGAGGTTAAGAAAAAGCTCTTTTAAGTCAACACCATGGCCAACAAGTGAGGCATTGAGTGTAACAGGCCCCAGAGAAGGTTGCCCGGTCAAAACACCAACATCGAAGCCCTTTAACTTCAAATTGCCCTCATAGCCGAGTTGGTACTTTTCATCGCCCCGAAGAACCAGGTCGGTAGTTACCTCCCCCAAGGCGGACTGAAACGTGGCATCGGCCACAAAATCGTTGTAGAAGCCTGTAAAATTCCCCCTGATCCCCACGAAGCCGAGCTTCAACAATTCGGCAGGCATAAGAAACTGGTTGCCAACGGTTCCATATCTGTTGCCGAGGTTGAATTCGCGGATATCGGAAACAGTAGTCAGGAAATCATTAATTTTCAGGCGAATGAAAGTCTCCTCCACATCGGGAAGCCCTACCAGCCTCACGCTTCCGTCGAACCGCGATTCTTCGCCAAAGGTAAACGTAAACTGATCGGACCGCAGGTTGGCAACCGTACCATTTACCACACCGCCAAATCGCAAATCGTTGTTCATCCCTTCGAGCGAGCCACTAAACGGGGCTAGTTCGGCAAGGTTGAGCGACGACCACCTTACAAATGCCTCGATCCAAACTTTATCAATAAATTCCTCATAATCTGACCACTGACTATAACGAAATGTAAAATCACAATCCAGGTCGCTTCGTGGGGTGGTAAGCCGCACATCGCCCCCCTGAAGCAAAGCGGGACCAAGCCGAAAACGCCCTGTAAGGTTGTTAAGTTTCAAGCCACTCCGCTCCCTGCCGGTCAATTGCGTTAAAACAAAGTTAAACGAATCGGCTACCATCGAAACCTGATCGGCAACCATGGCAACACTGTCAACATCAATAAAATGGTAATCCATGCCACTGGGCACGCGTGGTTTGTTGTGGTTGAGGTAGGTGAAGTGAACACCGGTCAACGCCATGTGATCACAAAAGAGTGACAAAGGCCTGCCAGAAGCCACCGTATCGCTGCCGGGCGAACCGGAAAAAGGGAGGTAGGATAAAAAATGGCTGTAGTTAAATACCGAATCGTTAGGATGTTTCACGATGGCAACCCGGGCACTGTCGAGAAAAACTGATGCCAGACGAATCCTGTTGCGTGCCGGACGAAACCGCGACGGAACAATCTTCAGGCTTTTAAAAGCCACAAAAGGCTGGCCTGTGTTGTCGGGAATAGAAACACCGCCCAATGTGACGTCGAAATGATAGCCCAGGTTAAACGTGGCAACCTCAATCTTTTGTCCACTCTTCTCAGAGAGCCACAAAGCCACCCTGTGCGCAATCCACGACTGCACCGACTGACTGCGCAACAAGGCGAAAGCAGCAGTGTGAATGGCCAACAATACAACAGCCGTGTAAAGCAGTATTTTATTTATATAACGAATAACCAGTTAATTAAAGAACAACAAAAAACAACATTCATTTCTCTGAAACCGAAATTGAAGCGTCGCCACTTTCAGCAACGTTTAAGCTGAGATCAATTTCAACGGAGGCATCTGAGCGCAAACGTCTATAAATAAGCCATGCCAACCCTACAGATATCAATTTCACAACCATAGTAAGACCAAACAACCATCGCTCGGCATGAAAATAGAGGCCAAATGCAGGAAGATCTTTCAAGAAAGCTAAAGCCATCAAAGCAATAATCCACCTGTAGAGTTTCATCGACTTACCCATCGACAAAACAGCGAGAATCAAATAAATGAGCGGATAAACCATCAGCACGGTCAAAACCATGAAGAGATAACGCGACGGCAATTCGTGAATCCCAAACAAGGTTATCACAGGCAAGGCACTCCAGGCCTCGGCAACCGACAGCAATACAAGCAAAACAATGAGCAACGACCTCCGTCCACGCTCCCTTTTTAACGACGACATTCCGGGTATCTGCTCGATCCAACCAGCCAGCTTTTGAAGAGCATGCATATCGGATGCACCCCGAAAGCCAACCTCGCCCGCAAGCTTGTCGAAAACCTGCTGGTGCGTCAACCCCTTCTTAAGTTGCGAGTGGACCGACCGATGAACCTTCTTTCTGGAAAACTTATTCAAATCTTTTTCTCTTTGAAAAAACACACAAAACAACTGCATACGCCAACACCACACGAATCAAAATACTCTGCCATAATTTGCCAACAGCATTGAAGCCCTTACAGCAACCTTGCAGTGTTTGGCAATCCATTTTTCAAAAAACCAGTCAATTGTTCAAGCATCACCTTAGCGATTTCTTAAATTCTCAACCCACAAAGGTCTGAAATTTTCTTAGTTTTGCACTCGCTTTAAAAAACCTGACACAAAAAAATGGCTCAAACTGCTCCTTTGTATATTCTTGGCATCGAATCGTCGTGCGACGACACCTCGGCAGCCGTTCTGTGCAACGATCGGTTGCTGTCAAATGTTATAGCCAGCCAGGCTGTGCACCAACGATTTGGAGGTGTTGTACCCGAACTGGCATCGCGGGCTCATCAACAAAACATCATTCCGGTAGTAAACCAGGCCATTACCGAAGCCGGAATAACCAAAGAGCAACTTGGAGCCATCTGTTTTACTCGAGGCCCGGGGCTCATGGGTTCACTTCTTGTGGGGGTATCGTTCGCTAAATCGATGGCTCTTGGATTGGACATCCCTTTGCTCGAAGCCGATCATATGATCGGGCATGTGTTGGCTCATTTCATTCAACCAAACGGGGAGAAAAAAAAGGTTCCGGCCTTCCCGTTTCTGTGCCTGACTGTTTCGGGCGGACACACCCAGATTATGCTGGTTAAAGACCACTTCGACATGACTGTAATTGGCAAAACCATTGACGATGCGGCCGGCGAAGCCTTCGACAAAACCGCCAAGATCATGGGATTGGGTTATCCGGGCGGACCGGTTGTTGACAAGCTTGCTAAAGAAGGCAATCCCGGTGCTTTTCGTTTTGCCAAACCCAGAATTCAAGGGCTGGATTATAGTTTCAGCGGGTTGAAAACATCGTTCCTGTATTTTGTACGCGACCAACTGAAAAACAACCCGCATTTCATCGAAGAAAACAAAACCGATCTGTGCGCGTCGATGCAACACACTATTATTGACACCTTGTTGGAAAAACTAGTAAAAGCCGCGCGCGAAACAGGCATCAAAGAGGTGGCTGTGGCTGGCGGCGTATCGGCAAATTCGGGTTTAAGAGCCGCTTTGCTGAAAACCGCCGACAAGTACCGCTGGAATATGTTCATCCCCGAATTTGCATTCACCACCGATAATGCTGCCATGATAGCTATTTCAGGCTATTTCAAATATCTAAAAGGAGAATTTGCTTCCCTTGATGCCATGCCCTACGCGCGACAGTCGGCCGGGACTGAAAATCAAGCCTGAGACTCCATCACATTGAAGCAATCTGTGAATGCAAAACGGTGTTTATCAACTATAAGCAACATATTTTAACACATCAAGGGATCGATGCTCAACTCTACGGCCACCTCAACGGTGGTTGACACATTAAACAACATGGCTGCTGCTGCTGCCCAACAACCTTTTCTTTCGCCTTTCTGCAAACCTGCCTGCTCGCCTTGCTCCAGGCCTGTCGGCTCACCACCAACACGCCTGTGCTGCCACCCCTTGTGAGTCCCCTTCTCACAAAAAGCAGTCGGGGCATTCGCCCCGTTGCGCATCGAATCCCAAAATTTGTCGCGGCAATCCGGTTCAACCCTGGTGAATCAGCTCACGTGCAGGCCTCACAAAGCCTGGTTGATTTCTGATGTGCCGGTGAAATCTTCAAAAACATCCTGATAACCAAATCAATCTCGGTCAGGAAATGCAACCACAGCACCTTCAACTTCCGCCCGGCAATGTTTTGAACTTTAAATTTGGGCATTCTTTATACACAAACATCAACAACTCTTGATTTTTCGCATTGAATGCTTTATATTTGTCATTATGGAATAAAGCCGATAACCATCCAATTGCAAAACCCTTTCAATCACTCACTCGCATGAAAAAAAGTCAACTATTCCTGGCAATTTTGCTTATGATTCAGTTTGTGGCTTTTGCCCAGACACCAAACAACCGCAATGTGCTGATCGAGGATCTTACCAGCACCATTTGCGGACACTGCCCCTGCTTCGACACACTGCTTGAAGATGTTGTATTAACACAGCATCCGGGATCAGTGATTATCGCGATCCACAGCTCGATGTCGGCTTATGCATCACCTTATTCCGACTCACTTTCAGAACAACTGCTGTATCACTCCTCCCCGTCGGCCGTTATCAACAGACAAGGTGTTGATCTGGAACCCTTGCCCGTGGTAGATACTGTTAACGCCATCTACAACCGCAGTCCGCTCGCACCTGTCAGATTGATTGTTGGCAATAAAGAGTACTCCGAAACCTCGCGACAACTCACTTTTGACGTAACGGCTGAAGCAGTAGCCCCGCTGCCTGATGCCGATTACCGGCTGCATGTGCTCGTGGTCGAAAACAAGCTGGTGGGATACCAGCAGCATTTCCCTGAATGTCCGGGCGGCGACAACTACGAGCATAACAACGTGTTGCGGCTGATGGCCTATCCCATATCCGGGAAACACATTCACCAGGGAGTGTGGGAGACAGGCACCACGGTAACCCAATCGCTCAATCTAACCCTCGATGCTGCCTGGGTGCCCCAAAATTGCGATATAATTGTGTTCGCAGCAGAACACAACCCCTTGCTTTATCTGGCGAAAGTTCATCAGGTGATTAGGGAAAAAGCTACCGGACCAATCGGGACACCAGAGGCAAACTCCCCGATGATTGTCAGCGTCCATCCAAACCCCGCCAAAGACATCGTAAACATTCACCTTAACTTCACCAACAGACAAAAAGCTTCCATCGGCCTGTTTAACTCAACAGGACAGCAAGTAGTTAGCCTTGCAGACCGATATTTCCCAGCAGGTGTATCAAATTTTCAATTCACCTTACCCCAACTAACCAAAGGGATGTATTTCATCAGAGTGGCATCTGGCTCTGAAACTGTTGACCGCAAAATAACCATCATTCAATAACATTTAAGTCCATGAAAAAGCTCTTTACAACCTTCATTTCACTAACCTTTGCCGCGTGCTTGCTGGCACAGCCCACCCTTGAGATTTATGAAAACGCGGGTGGCGAATGGCAAAAACTGGACAATGGTGCTGTGTTACAACGACACGGTGATGCATCAAGCGAGATAACCGAAATTCTTGCTGTTAAAAATGCCTCGGGCGTTGACAAGTCTGTCTTCTTTAAAAAACACCCGATCAACGTGATAACAGGCAGTCTGAACACTTTTTGCTGGGCTCACACTTGTCTTCTGCCAAACCAAACAGTTAGCGATCCGATGACAGTGCAGGCCGCCCAAATGATTACAGATGAGTTCTCGTTTCATTTCCAGGGGCAGGGCCATTCAGGAGTATCCACCATTCGTTACACAGCCGTGAACAGTGCCGACCATACCGATACAGTTTATTTCGATGTGGTTTATACCACTTCTCCCGCCGGGATAAACAATTTTACCATGAGCGATATTCGACTGGCACCTAATCCCGCCTCCGAAAAAGTGACGTTACTCAACCTGCCCCGCCATTACAGGGAATTCACGCTCGAACTTTTCGATGCCACCGGCAATCTGCTTGCCCGTCAGGCATTAGAAGACGGGATAGAAGCCAGCGTTGTGGGCGTGAATGTCAGCCAATATCCAGTAGGGATTTATTTCGTGAGAATCAACAACCACCAAGGCGCGGTTGTAACCCGACGGCTGGCAATTACCCGATGACTCCCAAACATAAGGCCAACGAAAACCTTACAACCTCTTCTCTCTGATCCGGAAAAGCGAACCTCTGCACTCTCGCAGGTTCGCTTTTCTGTTACAGATGGATGGTTGAGAGACCGCAAGGCCGCAAACAACTCCATTACCGACCTCATAATCAGTTTTGAATTGACTTTTCCTGCATCGTGCAAACAATTTGATCAGAATTAAATTTTTTCATACCGAATCAACCTGATTGAATGCGCAAGATCATCATTACCAGCTGGCATGAAATCGCCGCGTTAGTCATAAAAACAGATGACACAAGGTGGCTCGTGGAATTGTTATACCTTGGATGTGGATAAACCGCCCCTATACGCTTTACCCACCATCCTCCCTTAAAGGAATGAGCGGGTTTGGGAAAGTGTTGCATATAGCGGTTTGCCGAAATCACCCGCAGGCGGTTGGCTTCGTCCCAGAAAAGGTCGCGCTGGTTGTTAACTGCTTTGTTAAAAGCAGTTAATCCCGAGAGCACAGCGATTCGGGAAAATTGTCTTCCCAGCCACTGAGGTTTCCGTTCAGGTCGTATGTATAGACCTCGCGGTTCTGGTTCTCGTCGGTGAGTTGTTCAACCTGGTGTTTTCCGGCTACATAAGAGTAGCTGTGTTGATAGGTGTTGGCGGCCTCGGCAGTGCCATTCAGCTCGTGCCACTGGTTTTTGGTGTTGATGCGCCCGGTGTTGCTGTAGGTCATAGTCAGGGTGTAAACGGCGTAGAAGTCGTTGCCCAGGGGTGGCTGGGTAACGCGGTCGCCGGCAAATGTTCCGGAGGCGGAGGTAAGGCGGTTGAGAAGGGAAAAGGTGTACAATCTATAAACCAAGATTAGTACTAACGCCCTTTATCAAATATGTTCTCAACACGTTATTAACAATCTGTTGATTGTAGGATAATCAGCAGATAGTGCTTTGAATATCGTATCTCAAAAACACTTATTAACTTATAGAGGAGTGACTTAATGGCATGTTTGATACATTAGCAGTGAATTATTAAATTGAATCACTCTGAGTAATGATCTCAGGAATCAATAGATTGTCCGGATAATAGAACATTATCAAATGGTAAACGTAATTGTTTATATATTCGTTTAACGGACTTTCTTTTTTGATATATATGTCGATCCGATTACTTCGATTAGAAATTATTGTAAATATTCGTTTATCGTTTGCACTCTTCTCAAGTCTGATTGAACTATCATTTAGAATTTTACAGAAGAGGTGTTCAAAACTCAGAGAATCAGAAAACAACTTTGAACCATAATCTGCTTTTCCTAAAAGCATAATTAGTTTCTCTCCATCCCTATAACCTGTCGTTTCCATGACAATTGTCTCGTTCCTTTTCCTCATGGTTGCATTAAAAAAGCAATTTGATAAGGAGCCAAAAACACCAAAACTGACTAGTACTGAGTCCTCCTTATGAATATTTACGGACAATGTACTCAGGAAGTTAATGTTTTTTTGTTTCTTATCAGCCTTGTCTTCTAAACTTGGTGATTCAGCCTTTTTCTCAACGCATGATAAAACAAACCAAAGTGAAGTGAAAAGAAAAATAAAAATTTTGATCTTTCTTAATGCATGGTTCATAATAGGCTATTTTAGAGAATTATTTAGTATTTTAAACCTGCCATTGATCTGCTTTTTAGCTACAGGAACAGAACCATTTGGGCTTTGAGGATGAAATTTGTACAAATTAGTGCTCTCAGGGAAATAGACGTAAAAACCAGCTTTATTTTTTGTATAGGTTGTTGAAGCAGTACCGTCTGAACCAAACGAACTGATTTCTCCTCCAAGTTTTGTTCCAGGATGAGAATGGACAGTCCAAATAACAGAATTAGTGTTTATGCCAAGATGTGCATCATTGGGTGATTCATCATTATCATGAAATGTACTTAATTCCATTTCTCCCCCTCTTAATTTTGTCAATCTCCACTCAGCGTTTGAGGAAGCATTAGCCACAAACAGAAATAAACCTTCCATTTCTTCCTCCTGATTTGAACATGCCGTATTAAGTAGAGCTTTATCGAATTGAACTTTCCCGGTCTCTGCATCAGGTATCCCGTCGGGGATATTCAGTTCTGCTCCACTGCCTGAGGAAAGATTAGGTAAAACATTTCTGTCTGTAACTTTATAACCGTTATCAAGGTTGTTCTTATCAAAATCGCTTTTTTTATAAAGCATATCATATTGATCCTCGGTTGGGCTTTCCAATTTGATATTACCGTTTCCATCAATAGAGTAATTATCGGGGCTTAACCCATCCGGATCAATTAACACAATTGGATTATTCGTACAATAAGCATAAGAAGTAATACCGGAATACTTCTCCATCAACGGATCCACCCCCAACCACAAACTCCCCCGCGGGTCGTAATACCGGGCACCATAGTAGTAGAGCCCCGTCTCTTCATCGAGCTCTCCCGAAGGGTCGGGATCTTCGCTTCGCTGCGATTTCCCGTTAAACTTGTACGGGTTCTGGAAATATCCGGTAGAGGTTTGTTCGGCCATAGGTTATTCGCAATCGTGTTCATTTTCAGCGGTGCTCATGAGCCCCTTCGGGGGTTCTCCGTACGGCAAATTTACGAACATTTGGTAAGGTAAACCAACCTAATCTATAATCCCAAATTATCGTAAGCATACAGAGTGCTGTGGCAATTATGGACACCAATAAAACAATTTCCCGTTTTCAATTCTGAAAGCTGCAGCTCCTATTACATCATCTGATACGCAGTTAATTTTTATGCTTTGCAGGCTAAGTAATAAAGAATCTGTATAATAATGACGCCCAATGTTATGCTTATCAAAAATCAATATCGTTAAAGAGTCTTCTATTAGTCCTCCTTTGGATCCAAATAAATCTTCATCACACAATAATGGCCTAACAAGAATTACAGTATCCTCTTTATCAAATGGTTTAATTGAGCCATCATTAATAAATTTCATAATAAATGTTCTGTCTTTGTATATTGAATCCCACGCAGAATACCCCTGTAAAAAATTAATAACAAGTCTTTTAAGACTATCATCTAACACCTTTATAGTGCTTATTTTTGATCCTGAATTTGGGTATTCTATATCTTCTGTTTGATTATGGATTTCATTATTACATGAAAAGAAAATGGGAAACAATGCTAAATAGATAAAAATAATTCGTCTCATAATTACATGGTATTTAAAGTTCCAAAAAAGAATCTTTTAAAATTGTTCCTGATGTTTCTTATTGGGGCTGGTTCTTTAGCACCTCTGACCATCCATAAATTGCCTGATTTTGGAAAGTATGTATAATACAAAGAGTTCCTGATATTTGAGGATTTATTGTTTTTAATGTACGAATCACCCATAAGTTGAACTGTTTTTCCATCTGGTAGAAGATCCCAGCCCATACTAGAAATCTCATCAGCATTATCTTTATAATCACCAGGGTGCGAATGCACAAATGCGATTACCGATTCTCCTGAGTGCCCCATGTCTTCTGCACTGGGTGATGTTCTTGATCCCCCGGGGCCATCTCCTAATGAATGATTTGAGCCTAAAGAAAAACCATCTATTCCGTCTTCTTCTCTAAAGCGATCCATTCGCCATTCAACATCTGTATTATCAGCAAGAAACTTAAAAGCCTCTGTCATGTTTTTTTGACTCTTTTTACCACCGACAGCTACACTTACTCCATCAGACTTTGCTGAAAGTTGGTCAAATAGATCTCTTTTATTCATGGTTAAAGATTCTCCTGTCCTTTTCCCCTTATTATCAATCTTATATAAAGTGTGCGTTTTGCTTTCTTTTATCCAATTGATTCTACCGCTACTACCTACCTCCCATTCATCTTCTCCAAAAGGATCTATAACATTTATTGGTCTATTACCAACATAACAATAAGGCGTTTGGAATGCATACTTCTCCATCATCGGATCCACGCTCAACCACAAGCTCCCCCGCGGGTCGTAATACCGGGCGCCATAGTAGTAGAGCCCCGTCTCTTCATCGAGTTCTCCCGAAGCGTCGGGATCTTCGCTTCGCTGCGACTTCCCGTTGAACTTGTACGGGTTCTGGAAGTATCCGGTAGAGGTTTGTTCGGCCATTGTTATTCGCGGTAGTGTTTATTTTCAGCGGTGCTCATGAGCCCCTTCGGGAGTTCACCAAAAGGCAAATTTACGAACATTTGATATGGTAAACCGTCCATGTCGGTAATAAAAGTGTTGGATCCTAAATGGTCCGGGTTGTAATGGTTTTTAAAATGGTTAACACCTTCTTAACCTAGAAAAAATTAATGACTTCTTTAATTAAAATGTTGCAGCTCTGTAAATAAAAAAAGCCTCGCATTTCTGCAAGGCATCTGTTTTACATTTTATTCTATTTTCTCTTCGTAATATACTGGGGTTATAGGCGTCAAACGACACTTTCCCGCATTTGATTTTTCGTAGATTTCTAATGCCTCTCCAAAATAAGCAATATGCTCAACCCAATTTGATTCCGTTAATCTGAAGGAATTACAGTTTACATATTGAAAATCGGCATCTAAGAGTAAATCACCATTCCAATCTCGGTAAATTTTAAACCTCAATGTATCATTTTTTATAGACACCAATTCAATCCAATTTCCACCGTCACAACCGCCTTTCCATACTGCTGAAACAGGAACACCATTAGGTTTCTTAGGCGGTTCACAAGGTTGATTAAAAAACCATTTAGAAAACAATATTCCGAAGACTATCAAAGCCAATATTATTATTAACCACTTCTTCATCAGTCCTCTTTTTTATATATATCACTTGTGGTTGTTTTGGTCTTAGAGTTATAGTCAACTTTAGGAAAATTATCTTGGTATTCCTCTGCCATATTATCAGGTGTTGGGATAAAAATCCAAGGTGCTTTTTTCTTAGCTTCTGGGTCTTGCTTTAACACATCACAGCTAAACGTACCGCAATTATTTCCTGTCAAAGAATATGGTTCTCTGTCCTTATTGTAATCAGGATGATTTGGGTCACTTTCGTTTAATTTGCCTTGTGCATAATCATTCATCTTGTCAAAATCTCCTTCTACATATGCTCCTTGAATTCTTCCATTTTGACCAGATGCTTTTGATAATTGACCAAGAACTTTATTTAAAGATTCTTGGGTAGGTTTACCAGTTTCGGGGTCAATTACAACTTTGGAAACTCTAACATTTCTAACTTTTCCTTTCGTTCCGTCAGTCGTTGCATATCGACCATACTCATAATATCGAGTATAACCAGTTTTATTATCAATCAATAATACACCAGCGTGACCCAACGGCTGTTTGCCTAACCTTGTTTCTGTATCAACTTTATAATCAGGAAATACGACAAGTATTCCATCTCTCCCGTCAGGGTCTATATAAATCAATGGATTGTTGTGTACAAAAACATACGGACTTTCAAAATTATTCTTCTCCGCCAACGGATCCACCCCCAACCACAAACTCCCCCGCGGGTCGTAATACCGGGCGCTATAGTAGTAGAGCCCCGTCTCTGCGTCGAGTTCTTTTCCATTGAACTTGTACGGGTTCTGGAAATATCTGGTAGAGGTTTGTTCGGCCATAGTCTCACCAAAGGGCAAATTTACGAACATTTGGTAAGGTAAACCAACCATGTCGGTAACAAAAGTGTTAGAGCCCAGGTGGTCAGGGTGGTAGTAATAGATCACTACTTCCAAATCATCGCCTTTGGCGGCGTTGTAGTTGGGAATATTATTAATTCCGGTATTAGTTGATATAGCCGACTTCATACTCCTGTGATTAATTCGTATTGAATGAAACTAAAAATTCATACCATTTAAATTTACTAGCAGAGATGAAATCATTGTCAGTATATGCTGTCATATCGTCTCGGCCAATTCTGCGTGCTCTCAGAGCACCTACAACAATTAACTCTTTCCTGTTATAATATTTGTTCAGGCTTGAAAGAAATTTTGCGCTTTCCTTCTTTTCGATGATAAAAATTAACTTCCTGAATGATAGTTTGTTCGAAAAGGCCTCTTTTGTAATCATTTTGGTATGTCCTAACAAGTGCCATAATTTAGAGAACTCGTCAAAAAATCTCTTTGTAAAAAAGATGTCAAGTGGGGTTACCTCTATTGAAATAGTACAATAATTATCAATATGCTTTACATTTAATTTTGTGTGAACAAATTCTATGCTGTCTAATTCTCGGATTTCGTTAATGCTTGGAGCTGATCGCAAATAACATAAATAATAATCTGAGTTTCCGGATATAGCATATTGTCTTTTATAAATAATATTTTGGCTACAGCATGGGTTTTGTATAAATACCATTATAGAGATCACTAATGATATATAGATTGATAATTTCATGGAATTTAATTCTTAGGTTTTTGCATGATCATTGATTTAATCCTTGATTGTCCGTTTGGTTGGAAAAATGGACGTAAATGATCATTCTCTGGAAATTTCAGAGCTTCTTCCACATTAACCCGATATTTGGGAAATTGGCCGTACACATTTGACAGAGATGGGCGACCTAATAAATATTCAACTGCTTTGTCGATTCCACCATTGGTATAGGCTTTTAAAAGATTATTTTCCAGATTGAATTTTTGATCAGTTGTGTTTTGTGCCGCAAAAACTTGTGCTTCAGCCTCATCATATATGTCAAATCCTATGGTCGAATTGTCAACGGTGGAAAAACCAAACTTGCCCTCACTAAATTGAACTGCATGAAACGTTTCTTCCAACAGACAAGAGCCATTGCTGAATCCGGTATTTCCAGCCTTTGTTGAATAATTTATTGAGATATTATACTGTCCATTTTCATTCGTCACCATATATTCAACATTACCAAGGTCTGTTCTATTACCGGTTGTCCTATTGTTTTTTGGGTTAAAAAAATACACCGCATTGTGATCTTCTTCCAACTTCTTGTATTGTTCAGCAAAGGCTGCATTATACTGTTTGCTATCCTTGTTAACAAGGTGTTTGACATTCTCGGCTGTCGCAGGGTCTATATCCATCCCATCCGGATCCACAAACACCACCGGATTCCCAACCGTATAGTTATACGGCGACCACCCCGCATATTTCTCCATCATCGGATCCACACTCAACCACAAGCTCCCCCGCGGGTCGTAATAACGGGCGCCATAGTAGTAGAGCCCCGTCTCCGTGTCGAGCTGTCCCGAAGGGTCGGGATCTTCGCTTCGCTGCGACTTCCCGTTGAACTTATACACGTTCTGGAAGTATCCGGTAGAGGTTTGTTCGGCCATTGTTATTCGCGGTAGTGTTTATTTTCAGCGGTGCTCATGAGACCCCTTCGGGAGTTCACCAAAAGGCAAATTTACAAACATTTGGTATGGTAAACCAACCATGTCGGTAACAAAAGTGTTACTTTCCAGATGATCAGGGTGATAGTATGCCAAATGCCTTCATCGGTAAGAAAAAATTGGTTTTACATGAATTTGTGTGAAGTATTGCTGATACCAAAATGTGAAATATCATGTTTTTGGTCGTAAAGTTTAACGCGTGAGGAGTATAGGTTAAGCCCGCCATTGAAAAAGAAAATAGCGGCACAAAAATTTTTCATTTTGTGAAGTTCAACAGTAAATCAAATAATTGTGATGATAATATCCTATCTTTTTGATGCAATGTTATTCCTTTAGCTGGTTCGTTATGCGCCTGTGACTATTTTGTTAAACACATTACCAATAGGCGATATCTTTATATGTTGTTTCACACAATACACGGTAGAACAATTTCAGTTATGTTATGCTTCAAAAAGCGTGGAATATTATTTTTTCGATTTCACTATGCTATCAGCTTTAGCTTTAGTCATTCCACATTTGTTCTCTTCATACCAGTTTTTGAGATCAAAGATATCAGATTCTAAATCAGATAGTTTTTGATAAATTGGTTGTTCAATTATTGTATATCGAAGTTCATGATTTGTTAGTAATTTCATATAATCAGAAATATCTGAAAATCTACCACATCTTTCTTCTGATAAAATAATACTTTTATCTGTGTTAAACTGCTTACCATATGAAGAAATTGTATCTAACATATTAAAGTAAAATAGTTTAAACTCACTGTCTATTACACAACTGTTGCTACAAGATAACATAAAAGTGCAACATACAATCGAAATAATAATAACTTTTTTCATGTTATTCTGATTTTTTTTCTACTTTAATTATTGGATCATCTGTTTTATATGTATAAGTGGTTCTCTTACCCTTCTTGTCAATGTAGGTAGTAGAATATTTGTTTCCTCTTGGTGTATATGATTCTTTGTCACGAGTAGATCCGTTTACACTGTTTTCAGCGGATACTCCATTAGCATGATTGCTTTTATACTTTAAATCACTACCTTTTTTTATACCATCTTCTGCTTTCCCATACTGTTCAACCAATTCATGAATTAATTTTCCTTGTTTTGTTGCTGGTCCCTTTCCCATGTCATCATATTGATTAACGTCAGCTATGTCGATAGCATTTTTGATATAGTTTCCAATTGTAACATTTGAACCATATTCTATACTTATTTCAGTGATGGTATTATGATCTGTTGTCATGTTATAGAGTTCCGTGTAAAGGGCGATAGATTCTTCTGACATTTTTTTAAAATCACCCCCACCTTTTGTTGGTTTTAAATTCAATAAATATTTTCCATCATTTGTTTTTGTGTAATATACTTCAAACTGCCCTCCTAAGCCAGAATTAATAATATTAGTAAAGGTTATTGCGCTGTTCTCTCCATTAGCTCCCGTGAAAAAAGACAGTTTTATATCTCTCCCATCAATATCCACAAACTTCACCGGATTCCCAACCGTATAGTTATACGGCGTCCACCCCTCATATTTCTCCATCAACGGATCCACACTCAACCACAAACTCCCCCTCGGGTCGTAATACCGGGCGCTATAGTAGTAGAGCCCCGTCTCTGCGTCGAGTTCTTTTCCATTGAACTTGTACGGGTTCTGGAAATATCCGGTAGAGGTTTGTTCGGCCATAGTCTCACCAAAGGGCAAATTTACGAACATTTGGTAAGGTAAACCAACCATGTCGGTAACAAAAGTGTTAGAGCCCAGGTGATCAGGGTGGTAGTAATAGATCACTACTTCCAACTCGTCGCCTTTGGCGGCGTTGTAGTCGGGAATAGTTTTATGGGTAACGTTCTGCACACCAAGCAGGGTTGCGTAGTTCTGCAGGTCGGTCTGCTGATCGGCTTTCAGGTTGCGGGTATCGGAGGTTTTGCCTTCGAAGAGGGCTGCTGTGCCATCGCCCATGCGGCTGGCTAAGCGTTGGGAACCTATATAGTAATGTTTGGTGTAAAGCCCGGCGGCATCCACGGTGATGTAGCCGTTGGGATAGGTGGTGTAGCCGCCCATGGTGATGTTGTTGTTCACCAACTGGCCGTTGATGTACACGGCGTTGTAGGCTCCCGAGGCTTTCATGGTGCGTTCGCCCGAGGCGTCGTAGAAATAGTGTTGCATATAGCGGTTTGCCGAAATCACCCGCAGGCGGTTGGCTTCGTCCCAGAAAAGATCGCGGCGGTTGAAATTGTCTTCCCAGCCACTGAGGTTTCCGTTCAGGTCGTATGTATAGACCTCGCGGTTCTGGTTCTCGTCGGTGAGTTGTTCAACCTGGTGTTTTCCGGCTACATAAGAGTAGCTGTGTTGATAGGTGTTGGCGGCCTCGGCAGTGCCATTCAGCTCGTGCCACTGGTTTTTGGTGTTGATGCGCCCGGTGTTGCTGTAGGTTATAGCCAGGGTGTAAACGGCGTAGAAGTCGTTGCCCAGGGGTGGCTGGGTAACGCGGTCGCCGGCAAATGTTCCGGAGGCGGAGGTAAGGCGGTTGAGAACATCGTACTGGTAGGTGTTCGTCAGGTTTCCTCCCATACCGTTTGAAGTGCTGTAGGTTGCCAGATTGGTGAGCGAGGTGATGTTGCCAATCTTGTCGTAAACATAGGCATTGTTCATCATCTCTTGCTGGGTAGAGGCTTTTACGGCCAGTGTCTGGAGGCGGCGCATCGAGGGGGAGTAGTCGTAGAAGGTTTCGGTGTTGTTGCCATACTGAGCGAAGGTGCGTTGCTCGTAGTGGTCGTAATCAACGCGCTTCAGGTATTCGTAGGGCGACCCGTTGAGACTACCGGTAATTTTGATAAGGTTACCCCCTTTGTCGTATTGATAACCAACTGTCTCGCCATCGGGATACAGTTGGCTGATAAGCCTGTTCCAACTGTCGTAGGTAAACAGGGTGGTGAAGGTTCGGGTAGGGAGCAGCGGAGTAGGAGCCACCACTACTCTGTTTTCCGATACTATTTCACCCATCTTGCCATACTTATAGGAACGGGTTCCGGTAGCGTCGGACAGTTCGGTCAACCTGCCGGTCATGTTTCCATCGCCTGGTGCGCCATACTGGTAGCTAACATTCGAGATATTGGTGCTGCCACCAACAGGAGGGAAGGTTACTGATGCCAGTCTGTTGTAATGGTAAGCGTAGTTTACGAATTGGCTGTTGACGGCCAGGTTGGCGGTTTGCAATTGGATCAGGTTGCCGGCTTTGTCGTAAACGTAGCTTGTAAGCCCGTTGTCGGGATGCAAAAAGGATGTTTTACGTCCCAACCTGTCGTAGGTATATACCGAGGAGAGGTTGTCGGCATCGGTATAGGACATCAGTTCGCCTATTGCATTGTAAACAAAACTGGTCATCACATCACCCATAGGGCCAACATTGATTGTGCGGACCACATTGCCCGAGGCGTCTTTGTGGGTTTCGTTGATAACGGTCTGCACACCGTTTTGATCGGTTTCGGTATGGGTCACCATTTTGCCTGCTGCAACAGAATAGTCGGTGGTTGTGAAATTGCCATCCGGGTCGGTGGTTTTTACTGCACGATCCATCTCATCGTAATCGGTTATGGAGTGGTAAGGGGAGTCGTTGCTGTTTACCAACATACTTACCTGGCATTTTTTCGATTCATATACCGGATGTCTTTGCTCCACGGCTCTGCCAAAAAGGTCGTAGGCCACTTTTCCGCTCACCGACATCATCTCTACATAGACAGGTGTGCCGTGCCTGTCGGGATTCTGGTTTATTTCGATGTCTTTTTTCACCTGAACAGGTCGGGCCAGTCCATCAATAAAGGTATAAGTTTCGATGGGGTTGTCGGGATGCTGACAATCGTAATGCAAGGTAATGGCCACCGGAACAAAGTCGGCCTGCGTGATGCAGTCCTGATAGGTTGGAGAGGCCGTCACGTTGGCAAAGAGTGGGAAATATTCAAACCTGAGCGTAAAGGGGACAGGTGTATTCATTGCTTCGTTGGGGCCAACTATCCTCACGAGTCTTCCAAAAGCATCGTAGTGATAGCTCACCGAATTGCCACACATGTCGGTGGTAAGAGTGGGTACGTCAAACCTGGCATCGTAAAGAGTTACAGTGGAGTAGCCGAAAGCATCGGTTACCGTGTGTACATGTTTGTGGTTGGTGGCATCGTAGGTCCATTGGTACTGCATCCGCTGGTTGGTACTGTTGGCGGGAAGAATCACCTTGTTCAGGTTGCCATAGCTGTCGTAGTCCAGTTCTGTTTCAGCAGTGTTTCCGTCCTCGTCAATCGAGGCAACGATTTTTCCGATGTCGCCGGTCTGGGGGTCAATGTCGGAGGTAGATCGTTGCCTCATGATGGTTCCGTTGTTGTTGGTTACGGTAATGGTTTCAGGTATAGCAACCATGTTTTTGGCTGTCAGGGTAGCAATGTCATGGTAGGTGATGGTGGATGTGTAATTATCATCGGCCACACTCACATCGCCCTGGTTGGTATAGGAGGCTACACGACCTTTTTCGTCGTATTGCATGGTAACTTTCGATACCACAGGATTGGTTCCAAGTTCATAAACCGATGTTGTGGATTCAGTAAGTAAAGCAATGGCCGATTTTCTTCCTTCGGTGCCACCAACATCAAAAGAAAGGGGAAGCGATGAGGCGGGATCAACATGCAGGTTGTCGTCGGTAAGTGCTTTCAACTGATAGGTATTCTCCTGTTTGCTGAAAATTTTATCGGCTTCTTTGCCCTTATACACATACGACTCAACCATCAGGCCATTGAGGAAGTAGCTGCTGTTGTGATATTTTGTAACGCCTACCCTGTAAAGCACATCGTGGTTGTTGTCGTCTTTAACAAAATCGCTGGCTTTAACTGTTTCAAAGCCATAGAACTCACGTTCGCGTCGGTCGTACCGGCCGTTTTCATACGAATAGCTCTTTCTGTACACATCTTCGCCGTCGTTGCTGAGGTTGTATCCATCGCTTACTGTAACTTCACTCATCACCCATTTGGTGTTGGGGTTGTTGTAGTCTTTATCGGCTACTCTGTAATCAATGGTAAACTCTCCACCCAGGGGGTTGTGTACGGTTTTAAGCTTGTTGGTTCGGCGGATGTTGGAATACCAAACCTTGACTGTAGTTGCATTAAGTTCTTCCAGTAAATCGGGGAACCCATCGCCATCGAAATCGGTAATTGACTTGAGTGTTTTGTTGGTTGAAGTAGAATATTGGCTGTTAGCATTAATGCATGGAAATTTCAATGGAATAAAGAAGATCGGAGTGACCCAAGAGACCGTAATACCCAGATTTGCTGAAGCATTTACGGATGATGCATTGTCTGTTAATGAGAAATTAAAATAATCAGCTATCTCTGGATTAAAGGTTGATCCATTGTTTATGGCGACATGGAGCTTGTTGTCGGCAGAACGAATTACATCCATCAGCCCGTCGCCATTAATATCGGCAATCATATATTCCGATCCGGAAGTGTTAGTATTTATTGAGATACCGGCTTCGGCACTTCCTGAGGCGTAACTAAAACCGGCTCCGCCACCCAGGTTCTTCGATGAACCCTTAATAAGATAAAAATCACCCCAGCTTTGCTGCTGTCCGGTACCGAAAACGTTATTTCCATAGTTCAGGCTTACCGTAACGTTATCGCCAGATCTTACGAGAAGGTCGCTTAATCCGTCTCCATTGATATCAGCCCAGGTGCGGGAGGTTGTTTCGTTTCCAAGAGAAAAATTTCCAGAGAGTCCAATGGAGGAATTACCTGAAGGAAGGTCCAGCCTTGGAATGTCGAATTTGAGGTATTCGCCTTTCCCGCCACCGCCACTTTTTCCACCACCAGAATAGCTTCCTGTTGCGCCTCCGCCCCAACTGTTGCTTTGAGAACTAAGTATAACACCGTTAACCATTGCATCTCTGGCAATAACGGTGAATAGTCCCCCTGTGCGGTTGGTTATTTGTACTTGCTGGGTAGATACCAAGTCTGGATAACGGTCACCGTTCATGTCGGCGTAGTCAGTTAACGACTGGTTTTGCCCGTCGAGTGATTTCGATCCGGTGATCCCGAATTTTGCAGCACCGACTCCGATGTTTACTCCCGCCGAAACGTTTCTGCCGGAGTTGACGCTGTATTTGTTTATTCCGTAGGCTCCGGTATTGATTACTCCCTGAACGGTTTCATCGTCTTCGTTGATAAATCCTTCGAAAGCTTGCGAGTAACCAGCAGCTCTTGACGATAATGCCGAACTAAAACATTCGTCGTGGAACCCGACCCATTTCTCATTATACTCGTTATTAAGGAATGTGCGGCTCGGGCGTGCTGTTACCAACGCTATATTGAGTAGTGAAGAAGTGTTAGTTTGAAATTGGTTAATACTGTTCTCGAAGTTTTCGAGTGAAGTCGGATCGTCTAAATTGACCTGGTTATAGCCGGCATTTTGCAGAGTAGTGACGGCCTGATTTACACTGTTAGCCTGTGCTTCGGTTGCTTCAAGTGCCTCTTCTTTGATGAGATATCCTGGCAAAGTTCCAAGCGACAGGGCATCTTCAACAGCATCAGGATTGTACATAAACTGGCCCCATTGCCTGTACATAGGTCCGAAGCGGGGATTGGGTTTCTGGAAAAGATTCACTTCGTCGCACATAACGGAAATGGTGTTTGATCCCGAAATGATGCTGACAACTGGGTCAGGTGTCAGAGCAATTCTTTCCAGCAGGGAGGTTGAAGATTGATCGAGCTTTGAATCGTCGGTGTAAAAACCGATTTCGATAGCAGTACAGTTGTAGGGAATGGTAATGTTCCCTGACGGGGAGATCGAAACTGTTCCGGACGAAACAGTAATTTCCCGTGTACCAATAAGGGCATTGTTCCCTTTTACAATGAAGTGTATGGTCCCTTCGTCGGACGAATTGAAAAGCCCGCTTAATGAAGGTGTAATTTCGTACGGTGCTCCACTTGATTCAAGATTATAAGGACTGTAGGGGGCTGAACATGCAAAGGACTTATAGATATCGTAACTTACTACCGGGTAATCGGTTTGTTCGGTTGTGAGCGTGCCTTCGGGTTCATCGTCGGCTCCGATTACTTCAGTGGCCACGGTGCTTACTATTTTTGGGCGCCATTCAATCTGCTTCCAGTTGACATTTGAATTGGCTTTCAGGTTGAAGTAGAAGACTGTTGTCACCGGAGGGGTAGCAGTATTGCCGGTTACTGTTACCGTAGAAAGATTGGTTGACTCTACGGTTTGTGTGGTCCCGGCGTTGCAAGTCTGGGTAAACAGAACGGTTTGCGTGGTGGGTTCCTGGCTGGTGCCTGTGAATTCTGCCTTAACGATTTCGAAGGTCACCTGGTCGGTAAGGTTACTGACTTGTACCGGATCCCATGAAATGGTTGCTGTTCCGTCGCCCGGGAAAATGGAGCCGGATTCACCGGAGAGTATAAACCCGTCGGAGTATTGACTACTATATGGTGTCAGCCCGTTTTGATCAGTAATCGCTGCAAGGCTGGTGTTGGTGTATTCAACTTTCGGATTCCAGTTAACCGGCGGGTTTCCGTTCGATACATTGTGAATACGGAAATAGATGCGGTCGCCTTTTCTAACAAAGATTGATGTATTATCCGGGTTACAGGGGCTGCTATTTGTTGATATAATGTTATCGACAGTTGTAAGCGCGTAATTTAATGTTGTGCCGAAGAGTAAGCATGGATCTTCTGTAGAGCTTCCACACCCATTTTCTGTGAGATTTCCCTTTCCTCCCGGTGGAGTGAATGATATTTCAAGTTTAGGGTGTTTTTGAACATCAGAATATTCTGATGAAGCAAAGACTATGCGTCGATATTCTTGACTTTCGTTGGCCATGCTGATCATAATTCCATGACTATTCACTGGATTATCAATAATGTCTTGGATCAGGTTGGTTATGTCGATATTCTCGAAATTTAAGAGTAATGTTGGTGTTGATTGTAAGGATGGAAGTTCAACTTGGTTAACCGTTGTTGTTGTTGGTTGGTTGTTCCAAGTGACCGCATTCTCAGACCAGGCTGAAGTAACCCTTCTAATGTAGGAGTTGTTTGATGTTGCAGGACTTTTATATTGGCTGTAACCATTCCCAGGGCTGGTGCTTGTAGCAGTATTAACCCCATAAAGGTTTAATGCAGCGGAGTTGATCGTTGATCCTGAAGGTATATTCGAAAGATCGAAGTCTATTAAGAATCTTTGAGTCATTAATGTCCCATCTTTTGTCCACCTTGCAGCGTGTATATGATTCAACCAACCATAATTATTGTTTTGATTTGCGGGATAGTTGCTGATCATTGCATCAAGGCCGGTTGAAGTGTTGATCCCCTCATCATTCTTTTTAATTTCGATGGTTACAATGGCACTTTTGGTGTGATCAGTCAGTTCAATGTGATTCTCAATCTGAATTTTGCCGTCCGCAGGTGCCTCCCATACTTTCACGACATCGTTATCCGGAAAACTAATCTCAGTTTGATAATATTCTGGAGGGGTAGATATTTGGCTTCCCGCAGCAGTAATCACCAAATTCTCGGTATATTTACTGTCAGCCTCAAAAAATGGAATATTGTTTATTAGCCTGTTGAAGAACACGGTGCCATTTTTTACAATATCAATCAGGCCATCTCCATTGGCATCGGTAAAATAAATTGTGTTCTCTGATTTTGACTTGGCATGGTCGGTCCCGACAAACCCTCCGACTGCATCCATCCCAAAAGTGGCCTGGAAATTCCAGCTTGAAGATGTCCCTTTTTGTTTGAAGTAGTTCGTAATACCGGTGATAAGCCTGTTCGTAGAAAAAGAATGGTGAATATGGGGTTGGTTGTTCTCGTCGTAAATTCTTGTTACAAGATGCTTTTTGTAATATATCTGATCCCCATCTTTGACAACAATATCCTCCAATCCATCACCATCGATGTCCACCATGCTGAGTCTGGCATCGGTTGAGTTCCAACCCTTGCTATACTGAAGCCCGAAAGTTGTAAGTTTGGTAAAATGATTCCACCCGATTCCAAGACCAAGGTAACCCCCAAGACTGAAGTTTTTCCCTTCTGTACTACCGAGCATACTGGCTGCACTGTTGAAAGACGGAAGAATGGTTTGTATCAGGAATCCATTGTTGGTTATCGGGCCACAATCTTCGTCATCATCAGTGGGTCCTTGTGTTGATCGAAAATAGGCCTTGTACCGGTTGGTCAGGTTGTCAATGTAGGTGGCTTTTTTGTTTTTGCCCTTATTAATAAGCTTTGCCAACTGATTTGAACCGGAGGTACTGATCTCGATTGCCTCAGCAGCACCAAGTCTTGATTTTTGTAACCTCTCACTTGCTTGTGCCATTGCTTTGTGCCGGGTTTCCATCACGCTAATGCGATGCTGTTTTTGAAATTCCTCATACAAAGCAGCTTTATCTGTGTTAAGCAAACCATTCAGAACATTGAGTGCTTTGAAGTCTTTTATCACTTTTCCTTCATTATCCTGCCAGGCAGATGAATCTTTGGTTATTGTAAGCAAGTAATTTCCTTCTTTAAGCGAAAAATCAAAATAATCTCCCCAATTAATGGTGTCGCTCGTGATAGTAAACTCTTTTAATGGAGAAGTTGAGATAGATTCTGGTGATAAGTTCACAATAAGGTGGACAGGTACCTCGGTAATCGGTTTATCAAGTTCCTTTCCATCAGCGATCATTTTATTTATCTCATAACTAATCTCCTCCTTGGAGGCTATAGCCCTTTCCCAGCCTTTATTATTGTTATCAGAGATATTATCGCCGCATGTGTTAAAATCATATGTGTTACTGATCCCACCACCTGTTAAAGTGATAGAAATGAAGGTTGAATTTGCGTTAGTGTTTGGAATATAAATATAGATAGAGCCATTACTGTTTGTTATTGTGGGAGACGGAACACCAGGATATTCCTGGGTAAAGTCTGTAATAAATTTATCGATATAATATGAGTCAGAAAAGTTGTAGTTTCCAAAGTTGTGTGCACCAATGCTTGTTGTTACAACAACCTCGCATGTAATGCCGGTTGCGATGCTTTCCTGAACTACCGATAAATCATCCCTGAAAGATGTTCCGTATCCTTGAATGTAAAACATCGAATATCCAGAGGAAAGGACATCACTATAGAAACTACAATCATACGAAAGATAGTGGAAATATATCGGTAATTTATAATAGGGATTAACAAAGCGAGAGTTATTTGTAACAAGAATGTTAAATGGTGATAGAGTATGAAGAGTCTGTTCGTATAACCATTTAGAAAGAGAGTTGGTGAACTCAGTGTTTTGTATCCCATAGTAAATCCCCGGTGTCCCAATTGGGGGGCATAAATTCTGTACTGATCCATCTAAAAAATGTGTTACATAAAGATTATCAGTTGAGGGAGTGTATTCTACGCCATTTATTGTATAACTATGTACTTTTGCAACTGAGCCAGGGTAAGCGCATTGAAAACCATACGATAATTCATAATTTGAACTTAAGCTGTAATGATATATGGGTAAATTCTGCGAATATGGAATCGGGAATGTCACTTCATAACATTCATCCGGACAGATATTTTGTATTACAGGCCCTGAGAAATATACAACCTGCTCATCCTGCATCAAATCATCATAATACTCAAACGTATGGTCATAAAACAGGTTCCCGTCTTTATCGAATTCCGCTATTTTCTGAAGCAGTGTTTTGTTGAACCTGCCGGTTGTGTATTCCAGTTCGTAGTACCTGACAAGCTGGTTCTGGTATTTCACATTGATCCGTTCCAGCAGGTAAGGGTCAACCTGTTTGAATCCCATCCTGGCATTAAGGCTTACATCAGGTTTTACCGCCTCATTTCTGACGAATTCGATTTTGTAATTTCCTGCAGTTGCGTTATGCCCTGTATAAACAATCTGTGTGGGATAGAAGAACCGTCCACCCGAGAGGTTTGCATTCTGGCCTGTGGTTGATGGGAACAAATCTGTTTCGTAGGTGTATTTTATGTTGTTCCCATACACATCTTCTACCATGAACAGAGCCCAGTAAACAATGTCGCCATGCGGGTTTTTGGTCACGGCAAGCGAGTTGGCCACATCAGAAGCTGTTTTGCCCCCGTACCACTTGATGGTTCCGTCTGTTTCGGTGACCTTCCAGTAATAGGTAGAGGGCGAACTGCCCAGTCTCTGTATTTTAGCAAAACTACCCTGCTTCCTGAAGGTGAAATTGGCATTGGACGGATCAATTCTGGGGCGGTCAACTGTGCTGTAAACTCCGGGCACTTCTTCGTAGTGACGATGGGGCATCCAGTCAACGAAACCGTCAGTAACTTCCAGTTTGGGATACATCAGTTGCTCTCCGGCAAGAGAATATATCTCTGTTTCGATGTTTTCTCCGGCATCGTTATAGTCGCCATCGCTGTTTTTATCTCCAAATGTTGGAACTCCCCAGCGAGTATCGATGCTTATGGCGGGTATTGTCAGATTCCAGCCTGTTCCGGTCCAACTGTCACCTCCACCACTGCTATATTGCAAGGCAAGTTGCGGTTGCATCCCTTTGCGGCCGGCAGGTATTTTTATCGGATAACTTATATTGGCATCGCCGGTTTGTGAGGCCTCAGGCGGACTGATAAGGGTAATGTTGGCCGATGGGTCAGCCGCTTTGATGTCGTTCATCATGGTGGTAGTGAATCCACTTGTTTGCGGACTCTCGGGCACCTGAATAATGCCGTTTACATAGTCGGTAAAATGGCTTGTAAAGGATGTTACAGTACGCGAAGCCCTGTCAATGGTATCCATCCTGACCATTTCCCATTTTTTTGACGAGGTATTGAAGAAGAAGGTTCTGATGTCTTCAGGCGTGTACCCTGAGGGTATCAGTGTGCTGTCATAGGCAATTGATATTTGGGCCGGTTTATCAAAAGTCATCCCGTCAGGAGTGTAGCGGTATCCTGATCTGCCCGGAGTAACATTTACCATTCCGCTTCCCATTGGAGGCAGGTCCTGATTTCTAAGTTGACGTATAGAAAGCTCTGCCCTTTGATGCAAACAACCTTCCGTTAATACAATGGATGCTCCGGTTGTCTCAAGGTAACCCGGTAAACTGATGGGATCAAATGGAGCTGTTGCCGGCAAGAAGGCTTGTTTAAAATCTGATGCAACAACGGTTTCTACTCCAGACTCAACAGGCAGACACACCTGACCAAGTACCCCTCGTGAGTCTTTTGCTTTTACTACAAGGTTGTTTTCGGTTGCCAACCTGTCAACATCAGCAAATGCTTCAAAAAAGCCGTCTGAGATTGGGATTACCTGTTCCCCGATTTCTACTGTAGCCTCATCTTTTACCCCTTTTACAAAACCTCTGATATAGACTTTCCCGTCGCTGGTAACCAAAGGTATTTGGTTTTGAATAACAATATTTTGTTCAACCAAACAATTATCATTTTCTGCTTCGATTTCTACCCGCAGGTTTTTAATCCGATAGGAGACTCCTGTTGCCGGCAGGGCAGTAAAAAGAAACTGATTCTCTCCTTTTTTTATCCAATTACCGGGTAATTCTTCCTTGATGCTGGTCCAACGATCGTTGGTAATTGCCAGATAACCACCAGAGGCCGGCCTCTGGTTGATGCTGCGGCTTATCCCTTCCGGATTGGATACACCGAATACATCATAGCACAGGAATATTTTATCGTTAACCATCAGTTCCTCATCAATATCCACCAGAAAGAGGTTATCCGACGGGCTGTCGAGATTGCTGTTTGCTGTAACCCCGATGGTGCCTTCAGCCAAATCTGCGGTAAAAATCAAGGGTTGGGTGTTTCGTACTCCTCCATGGCTGTCGGTAGAAATTGCTGTTGACCCTTCTTTCACCTTTTTATCTGACGTCATAGCTTTAGCCAAAGGATCGTTTACCTTGGTTGATCCCTTCCCCGTTTGTTTTCTCTCTACCGGGTTGTTTTCAATTATCTGGCAAGGTTTTTCACCAGTTATCAGGGATGTTATCTGGCTGGCTGGATATACGAGTGTACTGTGCAACATGGCAAATAAGGCCAGGCCATAGGTTAAACGAATAAATGGTTTGCGGAAAAGCTTGTTGGTGAATTCTGAGTTCATAGTATCTCTGTTTAAAAAGGGATTACCTAAGTTTTTTTCTGTTATGACCTTTTGATGCAATTAAAACATTAAATAACAATTAGTTTTATCTGGTAACTACGAGCCTTGGATTCTACTCTCACGAAAAATACTCCAGATATTGAAAGACATCTCTTAACTGTTTCTCCGCTTTCGGCACGAAACTGACTGATGGTTTTGCCTAATGCATCGGTGATCGAAATAGTACATTGTCCGGAATTCAGGCGCGTTAAATCAAGTGTAAAGGGATGTCCGGTTCTTACAGGATTTGGATGCAGAGAAAACAATTCGGCGGTAATTAACTCATTTGGTTTTACTGATGTTATAAATTGCCGTTTGCATCCTGTTTCATCAGTAACAATGAGTGAATAATCACCTGGTTGATTAACACGGATAGTTGGCTCTTTAGATAATAACTGATCTGCAAGGTACCATTCAGTTTGATAAAACACAGATTGGTTATCTGAAAAGATTGGATCCAATTCAATACTTGCTCCTGCCCCGAGCCCGGATGCTTCTGGCAGTACAACATCAACGATCGCTATTGGGTTATCAAACCTTTTTTGAATAGTGATTTCGTTTCCCAGGCTATCAGTAATACTGATTTGGTAATCACCGGGTAACAGGTTATCAATTCTCAACTCCGGTTCTTTTGAACGGGTGCTTCTTGCTAAGGTGGTTCCATAAATCTTAAAAGTAAAGGGAGCCATTCCTCCTAAAACCCTGATATGTAAGTTGGCCATAGAAGGACATATACAAGACGCAGTATCAAAGGCAGCAATAGCGGCCAGTAGTCCGGTTTGAATAAATGTAAAATAGGAGCAGGAAACTGTATCATTGCTGTTTCCCAAAGAAACCCGGCTAAAATGGGTGGAGTTATTTTTTGTTACTCCTTTATAATAGGTACCGTTAATTGGGGTTTTCAACGAGTCGGTGACTAACAACCAGATCAATGAATCGTTACTAAAATTTTTGCCGGGTTGGGAGAGTTCGATATGAAAACTTTTGTTAAGATTTTGTTTGTCGGTTAGTTGGGCTTTCCAACTTCTGAGCGATGTTTTAATGGGTTGTGTTGAATCAGCAACAAAGGTAAAGTCGTTCCCATCATCACCCCACAAAAGAAAGTGTTGATCGGTGATGAAAATCTTGTTATCGTCGTTCGACTTGTAGATACTGTCATATCCAATTGACAATTGAGGGCTAAAATTATTATGAGATTGCTTTTGACGCAGGTAACTCCCACTGTCAAATCCAATTCCAGTAACCCTATACTGATAATTGCTGTTTTCGCCGTTCCATATTTGTTTGTTCGTGGTTGAGTAATAGCTTATTCCACGTGATAGAGATATTCCATACTTGACCGAAAGGTATGTCTCGATGGCATTTCTCTTTTGCTCATCAGGCAAATACGGGAGTATGATTACTTCAAGCAATTGCTGGTCAGATGCCATAGTGTTGTTTAAGTACTCTTTAAACGAGAGCATCCTCCCTTTTTTTGTATCGTTACTACTTAGTTCATAACTAACGATAACGCCATGGTATGCATCCAAACTCAGGGTCTCTCCGGTTTGTCCGTTTTGAATGTGGTTGTTGTTAAAAGCTACTCTACCCATTGTATCTGTTAAGGTTACGATATTTCTGAAACCCGCTTCAGGTGATACATACACCATAAAGATAGCTAATTGCTTGTATCTGGTTAGATCAACAAAAGTGTCGGGAAGCGAGTAGTTTTCTCTGTGAAACAACCTGTAGTTGATCTTGATTTCATTTCCAGTGTGTTTTTTATAATCTGCAGTTTCCGTTTCAAAACAGGCAATAATCGGGTTCAATTCCGTTTGCTTGTTCTTCAGAAAGGTAATGTCCTGAGCATTAACTCTATGAAGCCCTGTAAAAAGGATAGCACCTAGAAATATTGCTGTAGCAAGTCTGAAACTCAATCCAATGAAATGAGTTATCCTTCTATAAATCAATATGAAATTTAACATAGCCAATAACTATAAGGGTAAATGCTTTTTTTTGCAAAGTTGCCAGAACATAGTGACAAAAGATGACACTCTAATGTCATTTTGCAACTATTCTAAATATTTTACAATTTGTTTACGGGATGATGACAGACTATAAGGCTTTTTCATATTAAGTCTGCATTGCTGCTTCCAGATTGTCAAAACGAATGGGTTGCTAAAGATTTCTTTAACACGGCGAGACTAATCTGACTAGATTCTAGCTTCTTTGTTTTTGAGGATAAGGTTGTTTGGAGGTAGTGTTGGATTAATGAATTAAGTAGTTTGAATTTTTGATTAGTCTGTGTTTTTCAACTCGCAAAGATTTTTGCCTGTTTAATGCGCTTATAAAAGGTCAGATTTTTACATGTTGATAATTTATAACTGGCTATCAGGTTTCCCGTTTAAAAGCGATTGGATTAGCATCCATTATAGTTCAGAAGTATCGATAAGGTGATAAGATTCACTTCTTGAGCAATAAACGATCTGGTAGTCCATATCTCTTAGAATATCCAGATATCTGAATAGTGTTCTTCTTGAAACACAGATTCTTTTAGCTAATTTATCTGTGTTGCCGGTTTTTCCTGATTTGATCAATTCAATCAAATAATCCAGCTTCTTTTTTTTATCTGCAAAGGCCATTAGGATAGAATATAAGGGTTATATATACAATATTAAACTGAGCTTCTGTTTTAAACTCTAATCGGTAGGGGTTTCGTTTTTTCGTTTATTATAAGGGTTTGAATCTCTTTTCTTAAAAAATGCTATGCTGATCAGGATTTCGTGCTTTATTCTGCCAAAAACATGGCATTTGGATCATATACTGAAGGATTGTATAGTTTATTTTCAACGATTGGATAATCCAGGCTTTTTGCTGTAAGGACAAACAAAACAAAGTTGCCGCTTGGTTGTATTTCATTTCGCATCGGTTAAATCAGGTAATCTTGATCTATATTCATTCTAAATCCATATATCAGAGGAATTGAGATGGCTGTGACTTCTTTTGATCTCGCATTGTTAATGCGGAGATTTTTATAATTGTCAACTACTATATTCTCATTTTTTATGTTTTACTTTGGCATTTTTTTCAAAAATAAATCTTTATTGGCTTAAATCCAGGCTAGTAACTCCGAAAGAGTTATCAAAGTGCAACTTCATATTTAGAAAATGTTGAATACGGTATCTCATTACATAGTATATCGGTGCAAAAACGCATCAAAAATAAGAATTTTGTATAAACTACATACATTCAAAACATTTATCTTGACCGAATATTAATGCTTCCTTTATTGCCATTACCTTGTCTTGCCTTGTTTCAATAAGGTTATCGGGATGAAAACAACAAATCTGCCTAATCATGGGCACTCTGATATTGTTGCCGAATCAGATTTTTTGCATCGTACAGATCAGAGCGTTTTCTGTTCATCATCCGGTTTCTACCAGATATAAACCTGGAAACGAATTGGAATAACAATCTCTGCATTGCTCATAAATGAGGATTTGATCACCGGTTGATTAGAACGAGAGAGCCTTTCAACTTTCTTTCTTGAAGCCTGAATGGAGTAAATGACAACCCAAATACATGATGGGCATGAACCTGTATAACAACCTGTTGACAATAGGACAAGCGGTAGATTTGGTTCTTCTTTCATCCGAAACGCCACAACAGTATATCAATTCTTAGTCGGCTTTTTTAGTATGTTTACAAATCTCGCACATTTCGCAGCTTTTTCAGTATATCTGCAAGTGCCTCAGTTGCTATACAATCTAATCAGATGGTGAACAATTGTATAGCCGTTGTTATGTTGCATGTTTCAACCAATGCTATAAGCTGTATATGATTTTCTCATTGACAAATCCATCAATCCTGTTTTTTGTGACCCGGGTTTTCTTATAAGAATGAAAATTTTTAGATTTGCGGTGAAAATTAATCACGTATAGCAATCCCCAAAACGGTTATTAACCTCCTTTGTCAATTCTTATGAGAGCCTCTTGCAGTGTAAATTCTATAGCATCTGCATTAACATCCGGCGTTGTTTCAGTTAGGTATCTTTCTGGATTATTCGGGGTGAAGCAGCTATACCATTACCGGAACTTCAGACCCGGTTCACATCTACTTTTGAGAAATTGGTTTACAATACTTTGAAATATGAGTGATTTAACGAAAAGAGATGTTTGGTTTAGTCGTTTGATTCTTATGGTTGTGCATGCCGTTTTTATGCATTCTTATGTTTTTTCTCAAGTTGTTACTAACGAAGGAACAGATTTTTGGGTGGCTTTTGTTAATTCCCCAACAACAAATGATGAGGTGCGCATCTTCATCTCCTCTTCTACCGAAACCACGGGAAGTATTTCTTCTTCCATTCCCGGCGTAAACCAATCGTTTACAGTATCGCCTGGGGTTATGACAGAAATTACCTTACCACAATCTGTGAGATTAAGTGGTGGCGTTGAAAACAAGGGTGTGAGGGTTACTTCGTTGGCTCCTGTCGTGGTTTATCCTTTTTGTCTCAGGTATGGAACATCTGGTGGTTATTTGGCTATTCCGGTTGAGGCACTTGGAACCGATTATCTTATTCTTACCGAAGAGACTGTTCAGAATCAGTTTGGTTCAGGATTCGTGGTGGTTGCCCCGCAGGATGGTACCATACTAACTATTTTCGACAAGCAAAACAACAATACCACCACTGTTAATCTTGAATCTGGCCAGGCCTTCTACATGAAAGATCCGGGTGCGGGGAAAGATATGACAGGATCACGGGTTCAATCAAATTTGCCTGTAGCTGTTTTGGGTACTGTTGGCCTGGGTTGTATTCCCGATGCCTTCTGTGGACAAAGTGATTTGATTATTGAACAATTGCCGCCGGTTACTGCCTGGGGTAAAAATTTCGTGATGGTTCCGTTTGCCGGTCGTCCTGTCATCGGAGATCAATACCGGGTTTTGGCGGCTACCGATTCAACTTTCGTATCCATTGATGGAGCAGTTGCAGACACCCTTGACGAAGGTGAATATTATGGTGGATTAATTACTCAGGGGCTCAGCATCACAGCATCGCATCCTGTGTTGGTTGGACAGTATTCGAAAGGGTGTGTGTGTGCTTCTCCTCCTCCAGAGCCAGATATTGGCGATCCGGCTTTTGTTGTTATCTCTCCCCGTGAACAATTTTTATGCAACTATACCATAGGATCTGCCACCGGCTTTACACAAAGTTGGGTAAATCTTGTGGCAACCACAAATGCATTGGGAACCATTTATGAGGATGGTGTATTGATTCCCCTGAGCGAATTCTCTCAAATAGGCACCACAGGTTTCTGGGGAGCGCAACGCGAGGTTACTACGGGATCGCATGTTTACAGTGCTGTTGCACCGTTTGGGGTTTTTGTTTACGGCTGGAATGTTGCCAATGCATACGCCTATGCTGGTGGATGTTCTATGTCGCCTGTGGCTACAGTTACTTCTATTTCGCTAAGCCCCGCAACCTCTACGGGTATTCTTGCTGTGACTTCTGTTTGTTTGACTGCACATGTCGTGAACACCAACAACCAACCCGTTGCCGGTGTCCTGGTCGATTTTTTTGCATCCGGACTTGGTCCCCTCTCGGGTAGCGCTTACACCAATGCCTCGGGTGATGCTGTATGGTGTTATACCCGAGAGGGTTCAAATGCTGGAACTGACCAGATAATTGCCGTGGTCTCTGGTGTAAATTCAAATGCCGTTGAGGTGAGTTGGTCTCCCTGCGACAATCCCTCTTCAGGTGGACAAATTGGCTTCCCCCAGTCGGGATGTTTTGGATTTGACCCTCAGCCGCTTCTGAGTGTTGCCTTGCCCATGGGTGGGACAGGGAGTGTTTATGAATACCAATGGCAGCTTTCAACTATCAGTTCGTCAACTGGTTTTGTTGACATTCCCGGTGCCAACAATGAAAGCTTTGATCCGGCAGCCGTTGGACAAACAACCTGGTTCTGCCGGTTGGCTAAGACTCCATGCAACAGCAATTGGGTCGAAGCTGCCCCTTCAAATATTGTTGAGATTACAGCTAACGGCCCAGCTCCCAATCCGATTAAGCATGAATAAACACCCTTACAGTCCTTCAATTGGATAAAAACCTTGTTGGTGAATTGACAGATTGCTTTCCTCCCTTCGCTACTGCTTTTAGGTTGCCATTTTTAAGTTTAAAATTACCAACCAGATATACACTTTACAAATATTCATGAAACTGCATTACCCACGGACAAATAAAATCGAAACAGTGGATTGTATAAAAGTTTGGGTCTGTTATAACAAGGATTTATTGGAGAAAACATAGGTATAACCAGCGTCGGAATCGAAACAGGTTGTAATTCTGTTTGCATCATCACCAGAAGCGGGTGCATTAAAAAAAGATTCTTGAAATTGTAAAATCAGGTTTGGTTAGTTAAACAATCTGGTTCACAGCTCAATTTACAATCTCCGCAATGTAAATGAACCAGAAAACACCTTCAATGGTGTGTCATGAAAACGGCATCTGGGAAGATGTCGTTTTCTTTATTTAGCCTTACTACCCAATCATAAGGCACCTAAAAGCCGTAACCATTTCCGCAACTTTGGAAAACTCCGACACGGTAAGTTTCTTCTACCTTTGCCTGAAATTTTCGCGTATGAAACCCGTAAGTTCCATTGTGTTTTATTATTTCAGCGGCACTGGCAATTCGCGCAATGTTGTCAGCTGGTTTGAGGAGGTGGCTCACCGGCATCAGGTGGCCGTTGTGGTTCACGATATTGCCCGCCAACCTTTGCCTCCACCGGCCCCCGACGATCTGGTGGTGATTTGCTCGCCCGTTCATGGTTTCAACTACCCACCGTTGGTGCTGGGGTTTCTGCGCCGGTTCCCGCGTGGGAAAAACCCCGTGATGCTCATGAACACCCGCGCCGGAATGCTGATTGGCCGTTGGGTTACCCCGGGGCTTTCAGGGGTTGCTTTTCTCTGGGCTGCCCTGATGCTGTGGCTTAAAGGATACACAATCCGGGGGATGCACCCGGTTGATATGCCTTCAAACTGGATATCGGTTCACCCCGGCCTCAACCAACGCACCGTGAAGTACCTGCACGAGGTGAACAAAACCCGCGTGACACGGCTGGCCGAAAAAATCGTCGCCGGACGAACCGATTTCAAGGCGCTGAGGGAGCTTGTGCAAGACCTGCTGGTTGCACCCATCGCGCTGGCTTACTATTTCATCGGACGGTTTGTTATTGCCAAGACCTACTATGCCTCGTCTGACTGCGACCTCTGCGGTTTGTGCATGAAGAATTGTCCTGCCGGAGCCATCAGGCTGGTGGATGGCCGTCCTTTCTGGACGTTCCACTGCGAAAGCTGCATGAGGTGCATGAGCTATTGTCCGAAGAAGGCTGTTGAAACTGCACACGGGTTGGTGGGTGTGGTGGTGCTGGCTTATTCCGCCCTAACGACCTTGCTGTTCGACACCCTCGTGGCTTCGTGGTGGCCGGGTATCCCGGAAGTGGTTATCTTTGTGGCCGAATGGAGCCTGTTCGCGCTGCTCATGGCCACGGGCTACCGTTTGTTGCATTTCGCGCTGCGTTGGAAGCCCGTCGAACGGTTGATACTGGTAAGTTCACTCACCTGGTACAGATTCTGGGGGCGCCGCTACCGCGCCTTAAGAAACTGATCCATGTCCGAAAGAACAAAGAGCTATTATCAGCAGAAGGTTGACTGGTTTTCCAGTTACGTCAGGCAAAATCCAGGAGCCGATTTGTCAATCGCCACGTTGGCCTCGCGGGCAGCCATTTCACCTTTTCATTTTCACCGCATCCTGCGTGCAGCATTGGGCGAATCGCCGGGGAGCTACATCAACCGCCACAGGCTTGAAGCGGCAGTCGGTCTTATCAGACAAGCGACAGGAAACCTTTCCGATGTGGCCATCGAGGTGGGCTTCAGCGATGTGTCGGCGTTTTCAAAGGCTTTCACGAAGCAGTTTGGAATAGCGCCGTCGGAGTTCCGACAAAACCCCGCGATGGAGTTAAACGCCCGTTTTGATTACATCGCAGGTGAGAAAGGCCCCGAAGCTGTGGCTCTCCATCCCAAAGCGGTAGTTATGAAAAATACTTTAGTGGTAGCTCGCAGGGTTACTGGCGAATACGGCGGGCAGGCCACCCTCACAGGATGGGATGAGCTTGAGAAATATGCCGCCCGACATGGACTGTTGACCTGGCGCCCGCAGTTTTTCTCGGTCTATTACGACGATCCCGATGAGATGCCCCCCGACCAGTGCCGTTCCGACCTCTGCATTGCCACAAAACGCGCAGCACCCGAAACCGACACCATGAGGCAACGCGTGGTGGAAGGCGGTAGTTTTGCCGTGTTTCGCTACAAGGGAAGCTTCGATAAACTACCAGGGCTTTACCAGGCAATCTACCGCGATTGGGTGTTGCCCAACAACATCGTGACGGCCAATCGCCCCATCCTCGAAAAGTACATCCGGTATTCCGCAACAACAAACCCCGCTGATTATGTAACCGACATTTATCTGCCGGTGGCGCAGTAAACCAGGCCAGTCGCCGGCTGCCGCAATGCGCCATGTTGGCGATGTTGCCCTGCTCTGAGGTGAATTTATCAGACGGCTTCGTGATGTTGCTCGTCTGGTTCGTAAAATCACACCGTGATGAGTGAAACTGTCTGGCAGTTGGCAAAACCACTTCTACAGCCCGAAAATGTCTCACGTCGGGCTGGGGAATGAGATTTGAAATCCGGTGTAAGACACAGTCCCGAGGCTTCAAGAAATCTGAATAATTGCCACGCAACCGAAATCACACAAAGGCTGCCAGCAGAGGAAGCAAATTTTTCTCACACAGAGGGCACTCTCGTTGAAGCAGAAAACAATACCTTTCTCCTATAAATCCTTGTTAAAAACAGAACTGAACTTATGGATGATTCGCTGACTTGATTTTCAAATCTTCGAACTTGTGCACCCGCGCTTCGCGCTGGTGTTTTTTTACCGCTAAGAACGCAAAGATAGCTTCACGCTAAGAACGCGAAGATGCCGGACACTGATTTTTAATCCCGAATCGGCTATAATCATGGTCGTTACTATTATTAAAGCCTCTCGGGACGATCTTCGTCCCGAGAGCGAAGCGACTATAGTCCCGAGAGCGAAGCGATTCGGGATTAGCTTCGCTGAGAATAGTTCGGGAAACCGCTTCCAGGTTAAAAGCTTCGCATTTTAACCAACTAGCGGTAAAGATCGCTAAGGCACTTCGTGCTGACTGGACGTGCAATACCCGTCTGCATCTGCGTCCGATAGATGACGTAGGCATCTCAGCGTTCAAAAAACTGCCCGTCGAAAAATCTTAGCGTTCTTAGCGTCTTAACTTGGCGCTCTTAGCGATAAAAGAATACCCGTCCGGTAAATACATCTTCCTGTTAATCCTTGTTATAACAGACCTGAACTAACAGATAATCCGCCGGTTCGATTTTTATTCGTCTGTGTGTAAAGGCGATTTCATGTATATTTGCAATCAAAGATGCAATCGTTGAAAACTTCTTCACTACCCACTTCCACAGGCAATTTAACCGCTCTCGCGCATAAAGAGCAACACGAGAAGCGTGTGGATAGGAGAGCAAAATGGTTGCGGGGAGGGGCGACCGCCAGACCTTGGGGAATACAAGAAGCTCAGGGAATTTTATTACTTGCTTTTTGCGACTTAAAGGGAAAGGATAAGTGATCAAATAATAGCACATGGAAATCACCTCGAAATAATAAAGTCTGTACAAGAATAAAACCTATTTCCCGCATTAACTCATATGTTCACCAACCTTTGGAAAAACAAATAAATACAGTTGCAGACTTCAATACATTTACTAAGCATAACCACAAAACCTCAGGCATAACTAAATAACACAATAATGGGATACATGGGCTTTGGATTGCAAAAATGGATATATTCGCAGCGACCAAGAAAACCGTTTTCACACGAAATGAAGAAATCATTTGATTCTCTTCCGAATCATTCTGTTAAAAAATTCAATATTTCCGGACTAGCGTCAAGAAATCCTAAGTTTATAGAAAACCAAATTTTTCAAATGAAAAGAAAGATCCGGTCAAAGTGGATTCGTAACAAAATAACAGGCCTTATTCTTGCAATTGTATTAATTATTTCTCTAGCTTTTTTGTTTTCGAAAAATTTCCATTACATCAATACTGCTTCTAAAGAATCTGACAATAGAAGAGAAACACGATTGAATAATGACAAAAAGACAGAATTTGATCTGGCATTGAGCTATGCTAAATACTACTTAGAAAAGGGTGACTATGACCTGGCAATTATTGAGTTTAAAAATGCTCTAAAGTATGAACCATCAAATATTTATGCAAGAAACGAACTGGCTAAAACTTATTATCTGACTTGCATTAATAATGACAAAAACTGTGATGAAGCCATAAAGCAATTTTCGGAACTAATTTCAACAGACTCATCATCTGTTTATTTCAAATACAGATCAGAGCTTTATATGCATATTGGAGACTTTAATTCAGCAACAATGGATATTGACAGAATTGAAAATGCCAATAATTAACAGTTCCAAACACATGATCATATACTATTGATATTTATGCGGTTACGAACAACACACAAAATGAAACTCAAAATAATAATCTAAAAGATCTTGTGCGTAAAACCCGCCTCAGCCCGTACCACAGGAATGTTGTCAACAAAGATCACAATCCAAGTACGCCGAATCAACTTGATTTGATGCACAAAATAATTATTTCGGGCGTGCATGAGATCGCTGCGCTAGTTGCGAAAATAGCTTGCGTCTGGTGGCTCGGTACGATGTTACCTTCGGTGAGAATAGTTAGCTTCGCTGAGAATAGTTACCTTCGGTGGAAATAGTTCGTCCCGCATAGCTATCGGGAAACCGCCTCTAACACCAAAGGGGCGGCACTTAAAAGGTTCAATGCTTCGCATTTTCACTGAAAAGCGGTATATAAGCCAGCACTCAAACTGACACTTGTCTATGCCTCTGTCTGTTCCTGTGCATCGAAACCCGTGCAGCAAAAACTGCGTGTTGACTACGAACTCCAGCTCTATTTCTCGGTGTATTCTGAGGCAAAATCCATGGTGGCGCTCCACCCCCACTCTTCGTGCGGTGCTAAAGCCACCCCCACCCTTTTGAGCGCAGGGTCAAGAATATTGTCGCGATGACCTCGCGAGGCAACGCCATCGTCAACAAGCAATTGCATCACAATCTCTCTGGCTGTTGCTATCCCCGCCGAAATATTCTCGGCTGCAAAACCGCCCCACTTCCCGTACCTGTTCATCCTTTCGTAAGGATCGGAACCATCTGATCCTTTATGCGCTACAAAAACCCGCCGATCCATATCCCGAACATGATCGCGTGCTGCTTTGCTCATTCCTTCCGAAGCCACGAGTACTTTCATCGGCAGGGTTGATTTCATAACCCCGATACACTCCTTGATTGCTGAAGCCCCTTCCAGGGTGGTGTAGAGGGCCCCATTGGGTTTCTGCTGCACCAACGGGTCGTCGGGCAGAAACAGAGCCAACTCGGGCTCGATGTATTCGCGGGCATAACGTGCCGGATCGGTGCGGGCCTTGTTGAGTTCAACCACCAACAGGTTCTCCTCATCGCTCAACCACGACACTTTCAGTTGGGCAGCACCTTCAGCAGTCCACGGATCGGGGGTTTGCCCTTCTGCTCTGTCAGGATTCAACAACAGCACAGCTACAAGCAACATCCCGAACAATCCGCCAAAAGGGAGCGAGGTACGACAAGCCTTCGTTTTGTAGTTCATTTTAGCTCAATTTAATCACCCTTTAAACGTGGTATTAACTTTTGTAGTATCGCCTCAAACGTTCATTCTTTCACCACCCTCTTCACCACCACACCGTTAACAAAGGTGACGCGCAGGTGATAAACTCCGGCAACAAGACCGGCTGTTTGCAGCATACTCACGGGTTGCGGGTTGGAAACATTCACAACCAGCGCCCCCGAGGCGTCGAACAGTTCGATGCTCAACGGGGTAGCGTGATGAGAGGCCACCGTGAAGGCATCGCCGAAGAAGTCGGGGGCGACCAACACCCCGTTACCCTAAGCGACGTCCCTCGCTACCAAGGGTTTGTTTGGTTGGTTCGGTTCACCTCTTCTCAAAAAAAAACCACATCTGTGAGCGCTGTGATGCAGCCCGAAGCACCTTTTACCCGTCAAAAAACCCTCCACGAAATTTTTTTTTTCGCGAAACACGCAAAACCTCTTGACTTTTTCTGTTTTGTGACTATCTTTGTCACTCACTTTTCGCTCTTAGCGTTAAGAATAACAGTAATGTCAGGTGCCGTTTCCTTCGTTGCGTGAGCAACCACCACCGTCCGGTTCTTCTACAAGAGGCACTCGTGGCTTGCTGCGCAGTTCTTTGACATCTTGATCATGGGTACTTATTGATTTTTGCTTTTATTACTACTACTACTGTTTCAGCTACTTTTTTTTATGATGCAATCAACTGGTCTGTCTTTCTTTGACCCACTTTTTCAGAGACTTCGGAGTGTGAAAAACCATCTTCGGGGTCCCGGAGCAATCCAAATCATTGTCTTTCGCGTTTCAGAAGGCTTTGTGCCGCCTTTTTCAGGCTCGTTGCCTCTGTTTGATCCCTCCTCTCCGCGTTGTCCGTCGCGTTTTCTTTCACCGAATTTTCGCCGGATCATGCCAGAAGTACGTCCTGGCGCCTCTTCATGCCCGTCTGCCATCCGCGAACGTGACCTGGAAGCTGTGGAAAGAGACTCCGCAACGAGGGAACGACACTCGGGAACCGTGGTACGACACTCGGGAGCTGTGGTACGACACTCGGGAACTGTGGTACGACACTCGGGAGCTGTGGTACGACACTCGGGAGCTGTGGTACGACACTCGGGAGCTGTGGAACGACACTCGGGAGCTGTGGAACGAGACTCGGGAACTGTGGAACGACACTCGGGAACTGTGGAACGACACTCGGGAGCTGTGGTACGACACTCGGGAG
>JAQVCV010000136.1 GCA_028689615.1 Bacteroidales bacterium
ACATCAATCGTTCGGTTAGAGAACCGATGCCAGATCGGCCTGAGGCCGTTTCCATATAGCTGAAAACATTTTCATCTTCCTCATCAGGAACCCTGAATATTCGTGGAGTCGCACTGGGGTTAATCACTGCTGCGGGCCCAGAAAGAATCCCCGCGTAGCTTGTCATTTTATCATAATAGTCCGAATAACCACCGTCTGGCTTACTGGAAAATGAATGGCGTGCCGTCAAACCATGGCCAAAGGGGTTAACAATATCCGTTTGATGCCGTATTCCTTGAATTGCCGTTCCTGTAGCATCGCAAGGAAAATCTCCATCAAAATAGATTACGTGTGTATCTGGCTTGCACGTTTTATCCCCAGCCAAAGTGAGGCTGGAAATGAGAGTGCCTATGCGTATCTGTTTTTGGCCATCTACATAGGGCACTTCACGCATGACAAGACATCCGTCTTGTGCCTGAACAAAATAGCCCTCTTCGCGAAGGCGCTTGAGGTCTGCGTTATGACTGAACAGTACGTGTGACATTGAATACCGTCCCCTTTTCCTTAACATTAACAGAACCTCCGGCACCGAGTTCACCAGCGTGTGGCATCGAAGCCGCATGGCGAAAAGTCATCGAAAAGGCCACGTTCGGTCCGTTCTGATCTGGGAATGCAATCTGTACGACCTGTTCGAAGGTCACGTGACAATCGTTGACGGTGCGCGGTCGCGCATTAACTATAATTTCAAAAGTGACAGGCCTCATGGGCGCAGTGATAAAATGCTCAATTCCGGGGTCATCGAGGTTCACCACGTCGGCCGGTTTAATCAAACGATCTTCTCCGCCGCGCACATCGAGAAACACGCACTCGCCCTCACGCGGTTCTGCTAACTTGTTAAGCTCCATTCCGCTTATAACGGGCTTGCCCCAAGCAACTTCCCTATCGTCAATTGTCAGCTTGAAATATCGGTCAGTAAGGAAGGCGACAAAGCGTTCTGCTCCACGCTCCGTCAAATCAAAGGGCTCGTTGAGACGCACATCCTCAAACTCGCCAGACTTCAAAATGCCAAACAGGCTATATCCGTCACGGGGTTCCAGGCCTGCGGCTTCTAGAATCTGACGACCAAGGGGGATTGGGTCATTTACAGTAAAAAGGCTAAAGTCGAGGCCATTCTGGGCAACAAGGATGCGATAACCGCGAGCTGGCCGTAAAGGCCGACCTTCGCGCAGAGCGTCGCCTAAGTCATCATGTTCAAGTAGATTATGGGTATCCATCAGATTGTCTCCTTATGCTTCCAGGGGTTGCCTGGTTTCTAAGAGATCAATCGGTGGAGACCTGCCCGACCGGTAAAATTATATGAATTTTTTTTTCAACGACCCCTCCGGTAGTGGCCCGCACACAAAAAAAGCGGGGCAATTCGGGCAAGAGTATTGACCTGCATTGGCTGGAAAACGTCCATCCCGAATGTCTTGAAGAAACTGGGTTATCTTGTTTTGCCGTGCCTGGAGTTTTCTTGCTGAAAATGAAATGGGATGTGGCTCTCTGTCCGAAAGATAAACAAGTTCAGCCCCTGCCTCGGGGAAATATTGGCGAACCCCTAAGAGAAAGGCGGCGGCTCCCACATCTTCACCATCTCGAGATCGATGATGCCCAGTACGAATCCGGCGAACCGTCCGGGCACCATTTGGGTGCACCACGATATCATCCGGCCGCACAACAATCGCTTCATTCCCCAACGTTATGCTAACTGCAGGACTCTCCTCTGACGCACAACCAGCTTTTAATGTATTGTAATATTTTAGCATTTCAAATGCCAGATTAGAAAGTTCTTCGCTGTAGCCATTGTCGGCCAAGCCATTTTGAATAAAAGCCGCCCGAACTCTGCCGTGAAGGTCCTCGTCTGATATAGAGCCCATATGAGCGATTTGAGACTCCAATACGCTCCATACGGCCTCATGCATTTGCATAAAAGCAGTCATAATACGACGCCCGCCTACATGCAAAACGTGCGAATAGAAGAAACGACGAGGACAACTCTCGTACAACGCCAGCTGTGATGCTTCAAATCGCAGTGGCCCTTCGATCTCAAAACTCACTAATCTATCGCAGGGCATTGTTGATAGTGTTCGACTTGGCGTAAAGGTGTTACGAATTATCCCCCCTCCAAGCATATCAAGGAAAGGCGACAGGCCACGATTATACCCATTGTTTTTTTGGGTTGGCGCATACAGAAACAGCCTGTCACGAGCTCGCGACAAAGCCACATAAAACAGACATTCTTGTTCTTCTTCCTGGCCAGTAGAATACGCTTCGGCCGAAGTGTTTACTGCCCCTTCAATCATCCCCTCAGGGGCAGGACAGGTGGATTTGACGGGAGAACGTGGAATAGTGTCAGCATTCAATCCTGGAATATGAACAATCGGGAATTCGAGGCCCTTCGCACTATGGATTGTCATAAGACGTACGGCATCAAGGCATTGAGCTGCAGCAGGAAGCTGGCGAAGTTCTCTATCATCGCCCAGGCGAACAAGCCGACGAATGCGATCTAGCAGCCGAGTAATCGGCAAACCTTGCCCCAACGGCTGGGCGCGAATGAAGTTAAGAAATTGCCAGGTTGCGATTCCACGAGCGCAATTTGTAGAATTGCTCGACGCGGCCAGATGTGCAGCCATGCGGGTTCGGTCTAAAAGAATGGTAGCAAGCACAGTCCAAGGTGAAGAAGCCTGGTCGAAACCTTCAAGGGCAACGCGTAGCCGTCTCAGTGCTGC
>JAQVCV010000088.1 GCA_028689615.1 Bacteroidales bacterium
CCGCATTTATCACGACTACAGCGATTTGGTTGACGGGTTTTTGAAATGGAAGGCTGAATTGGAGAGTGTGCTTACGTGATAGAATCCAGGAAAAAACGAAACGTGCTGAAATCAATTGATTTCAGCACGTTTCGTTTTTTTGGGGAAGCAGTTCGCGGGGCTATTCGCCTGCCACTTTTGCCCAGGTATCTTTCAAGGCCACAGTGCGGTTAAACACCACGGCTCCTGGCTGTGTATCGGGGTCAACATTGAAATAGCCAACCCGTTCAAACTGGAAGTGTTGCCAGGGGCTCACTTCAGTGAGTGAAGGCTCTGCCTTGGCTGTCACAACTTTCAGGGAGTCGGGGTTTAACCCTTCTTTCCAGTCGTGACCCTCGGGAACATCGTCGGGATCAATGGCTTTGAAGAGTCTGTCGAACAGGCGCACTTCAACATCCGCGGCATGAGCAGCCGATACCCAATGGATGGTTCCTTTTACTTTACGGTTGGCGGTGGCTCCGCCTGTCTTTGAATCCATGTCGCACGAACACCTGATCTCGGTGATTTCGCCGGCTTCATCTTTCACCACTTCTTCGCAGCGAATGATGTAGCCGTATTTAAGCCTCACTTCGCCCCCGGGGAACAGTCGGAAGAATTTCTTCGGCGGGTTTTCCATGAAGTCGTCGCGTTCGATGAAGAGTTCGCGGCTGAAAGGCATCTGGCGGGTACCCTCGTCGGGGTTTTCGGGGTTGTTGATGGCTGTGAGCCACTCGGTTTGATTCTCGGGATAGTTGGTTAGCACCAGCTTCACGGGGTTAAGCACGGCCAGTGCACGGCGGGCTCGTTTGTTGAGGTCTTCGCGTACCGAGAACTCGAGCAGTCCCACGTCGATCACGTTATCGCGACGGGCCACACCAATTCTGTCGGCAAAGGCACGGAGCGATTCGGGGGTGTAGCCTCTTCGGCGCAGACCGCAGATGGTGGGCATGCGGGGATCGTCCCAGCCATTCACGTAGTTGTTTTTCACCAGTTCGAGCAATTTGCGTTTGCTCATCACGGTATAGGTGAGGTTGAGCCGCGCAAATTCGATCTGGCGCGGGCGGTAATCGGTATCAATCAGTTGGTCGAGAAACCAGTCGTAGAGCGGGCGGTGCACTTCGAATTCGAGTGTGCATATGGAGTGGGTGATCCCTTCGAGGTAGTCGCTCTGGCCATGGGCATAATCGTACATGGGGTAGATGCACCATTTGGTACCAGTTCGGTGGTGCGGGGTGTAGCTGATTCGGTAGAGGATGGGATCGCGGAAGAACATGTTGGTGTGGGCCATATCGATTTTTGCTCTCAGCACGCAGGCTCCTTCAGCAAATCCGCCATCGCGCATCTTGCGAAACAGGGTGAGGTTTTCGTCAACGCCGCGGTTGCGGTAGGGGCTTTCGGTTCCGGGGGTGGTCACGGTTCCACGTTGGCGGCTGATCTCTTCGGCTGTTTGGTCGTCAACATAAGCTTTGCCATCGATAATCAGCTTTTCGGCCCACAGGTAGAGCTGGTCGAAGTAGTCGGAGGCGTAGCGTTCATCGCCTTCCCAGTTGAATCCCAGCCAGCGCACGTCTTCTTTGATGCTGTCAACATATTCCACATCCTCTTTGGTGGGGTTGGTGTCGTCGAAGCGGAGGTTGGTTTTCCCGTTGTATTTTTGAGCCAGACCGAAGTTGAGGCAGATGGATTTGGCGTGACCAATATGCAAATAACCATTGGGTTCGGGCGGGAAGCGGGTGTGCACGCGACCATCGTTTTTGCCATCGCGCAGGTTGGCTTCAACAATCTCTTCGATGAAATGGAGCGACCGGGTGTTTTCTGAACCGGTGTTGGGTGTAGAATCAGACATGACTTCTTGTATTTAAGATTCTTTTAAAAGTGCAGCCTTTTCGTGTGGGAGGCTTGCAGCCTGCAAAGGTATAGGTTTTTAAGAAAGGATGGCGTGGTTGCATGGAAAGCAACCGGCTGGCTTTGGTTGCACTAAAAAGTGTATTTTAGCCATTTGTAAGGTACACCCTTCACCATCAAAGCCATCCACTTGGTTCACAAAGGTTCTGGCGTGTTCTGTATCGGGTCAGAGGTGTTGTTGGGTTGAATCCCTTTCGAGGTTTCGAGGTGTTTGCACCAGATTCACAGGGTAGTCTTGCTTACAGGGTCAAACATTAGGTTATCAATATATTGGAATGAAATTCAGGGACATGATTAACAGACTTTTTTTGCACCGAAAGGCAGACTGGCATTTTACAGTGGGAGCAGCTTTGCTAATCAGTGTAATGGCCAATATGCCCGTGATTGATATGGCTTTGCGCAAACCCTTGGAACCTGCCCACGACGTGTTCCAGTTGCACAATCTGCCTCCGATGTTCACGTGGTGGAGCTTGTTTCTGCAACTGCTGATTGTTTTTTTCTTCGGCATGGTACTCATCCGTTTTCTACGAAGTCATTTATGGATCGGGAGTCAGAGTTTTTTCTTTACATGGAGTACCTTTTTGGTAACCAGTATATTCACAGGTGTTTACTTTTTTTTGATGTGGGCTGTGGTTTCTTTGAGTGTTCATCATCCGTCGTGGGTTTTTAGCACAGTTGCCACTCGGGGCGTTCTGGTTCTGGCTGCCTGCATATTGCTGACAAACTACCTGAAAGTGCAGGCACACCGTGAAAAAATTATGAACGAAAACAAAGCTTTGAAAGAGTTGGACTTACAAAACCAGATCGAGGTTTTGCGCAATCAGTTGAATCCACATTTTCTTTTCAATACCCTTAACACTCTTAGTTACCTTATCAATACTGACCAATCAAAGAGCCAGCAATTTTTAACCAATCTGGCTTATGTACTCCGAACCTCAGTTGATTTGCAGCAAAACAATCAAATACCACTTAGTGAAGATATTAAGCTTGCCGAAGCTTATGTATATCTGCTGTCGATGCGGTTTGGCGGCCTTGTTAACCTTCAAATTGATGGTGCTGTGCCATCGGGGGCGGGCCTGCCCCCCATGACTCTTCTGGTTTTGATTGAGAATGCTGTGAAGCACAATGTTATAACATCTGATGCTCCTTTGTTGATTTTGGTTGAATACCACGCTGCAACTTGTGAGCTTGTTGTAAGCAACAATCTTCAACCCAAATCAGAAACCGGCAAAGGGGGCATCGGCTTGCGCAACCTCGACGAACGATTCAAAAGACTCGCCGGCAAAGGAGTCTCTGTTGCGTGTACCGAAGGCCGGTTTGTAGTTTCAATTCCATTGATGAAAACCTTATGCCAACCTGCCTGATTATAGAAGACGAATACGCGGCATCAGAGCATCTGAAGACTTTGCTGCGGCGATTGAAACCCGAGATGGAAGTTTTGGCTACCATCGGGAGTATTAGCGACGGGTTGATGTGGTTTAGCTGCCATGCTGATCCCGATCTTATTATTTCTGACATTCAGATAGCCGATGGTTTGTCGTTTCAGTTGTTCAGCACCGTGCAACCCCGATCCCCTGTTGTTTTCACAACCGCCTACGACCAATATGCCATCAGGGCATTCAAGCTCAACAGCATCGACTATTTGCTGAAGCCTATCGATGAGCAGGCTCTTGGTTATAGTCTGAAGAAATTTGAAGAACAGCAGTTGTGGAATATTTCCCGCCTGAATGGTTTGATTGAAAGCATGAAGTTAACTCAGCCCACCTATCGGAAGAGTTTTTTGGTTCATTATCAAGGTAAGTTGTTGCCGGTGCTCACCTCCGAAGTCATGGCAGCGTGCATCGAGAATGGTGTTGTTTATCTGTTGTTGCCAGGGAGTAAGCGATTTGCCACCGATCTAAACCTCGATGATCTTCATCAACAGCTTGATCCTGCTCAGTTTTATCGGGTCAACCGCCAGTTTGTGGTTTCGCGCCATGCGATCCGCGAAATGGCTGTTCATTTCAATGGCCGGTTGCTGTTGCAGTTAAACATTCCAACACCCAAGGCTGTTATGGTGAGCAAAGAGCGTGTAACCCTGTTTAAGCAATGGATTGAGGGGGCGTAGTGATGAACCGGGCAATCACATCGACAAAGGTTCAGATGGCCATTTTGCAGTTTCGACCCCCTTTTTTTCCGGTTCACCTGTTTCTTCTCATAACCTTCAGGCACGATGTTGTTTTTTTGCAATCGATTAATTCATAATTCTTCGATCATGCAATCCTCGAAAACATTTCTAACTTTCTTATGGGTAATGGCTACCCTTACGGTTTTCTCTCAAAACCTTACTCCCACCTATTCTAATGTTGATTACGTGGGAAATGGCAACACCAAACAGATGCTCGATCTGTACATCCCGGCAGGGGTAACCACTCCCACCGGACTTATAATTCACATTCACGGCGGAGCCTTCATGATGGGAAGCAAAGGCGTTGCCGAGCAGCCTTCCTTCGTCACGTTTTACAACAACGGTTACATCTGTGCCGATATCAACTACAGGCTTAGCGGCGACACCCTCTGGCCTGCTCAGATTCACGATTGCAAGGCCGCTGTAAGGTTTCTTAAAACTCATGCCGAAGAGTATCACATCGACACCTGTAAGATAGGTGTAATAGGCGAGTCGGCTGGAGGAAATCTTGCTGCCATGTTGGGCACCACCGGTGGACGGGCCGACCTGGAGGGTCTCCATCTGGGGAGTGTGCATGCGTCCAGTCGTGTTCAGGCCGTGGTTGATCTTTTTGGGCCTGTCAACTTCCTCACCATGGATGCCGAAGCCCTGGCTTTGGGTTTCGTAATCAATACCAATTCGGCCAATTCCCCTGAATCGCGCCTGATGGGTGCGCCGGTTCAAACCATCCCGGAACTGGTAACGCGCGCCAACCCTACTACTTATATATCCGTGGACGATGCTGCCTTTTTTGTATCAGCCGGCGATGTTGATCACAACATCCCTTACACCCAGGGACAGAATTTCGCTGCTTCGTTGGTATCGGTAATTGGTTCGCCACGCGCCAGCTTTGAGTTGATGGCCGGCCAGGGTCACGGTGGCGATTTTTGGCACAACACCGCTCAGGATGCCAAATACCTGAACTTCTACAATACCTATCTCGATGGAACTTGTTATCCTGTGGGTATTCATGGCGAATTAAACAACACTAAAGGGTTAAACATCTATCCTATGCCAGTTGGCGATTCTTTCACCGTGGAATTACCCGCCGATATGGCTTTCGATTTACAGATTATTGACAATGCAGGTCGTGTTGTCTTCAAAAAAATGAACCTCAAAGGACGTGAGGTTATTGATTGCAATTTGTTTGTGTCCGGATTCTATTTTGTGAGGGCATCAGCAAGCAATTTGGTCTTGACAGATAGGTTTGTTAAACAATAGTGTCTTACTCAATCTGCCCCTAAGGGTGCTTCATGCTGTGATCAATATGGAAGGGTAGGATTGCCGCCAGTGTGATGGTGGTTTGGTTCACAAAGAGAACGCTTTTGATTGATTGATGGTATGGATTCATGGGTTGGTATGTTTCACAGCAGACGATCGTCGGGTGGTTACCACCTGACGATTTTTCCTGCTCCCCAATTCACAACCCAATTCAATCTGGAGTTGGACAACAGCCGACAGCCGCCCCAGGGTGGAGCGCTTACAACACTGACTGGCACAGACTCACACGGTTTTTTTTGGCTTCTGGCTTCGACTCCTGATAGCGATCGGGAGGCAAAGCTATTCGCGAGTCCGCAGAATTTTGGACTACGGCCTTCGGGCCATGACCACCCAGAGATAAAGGTGACACCCTTTTCTGAATACTCCCTCCGCCAACTTATAGCAACCCCTTACCCGACTTATTGCAACCCCCTACCCGACTTATTACAACCCCTTACCTGGCTTATTGCAACCCCTTACCCGACTTATTGCAACCCCTTACCCGACTTATTTCAACCCCTTACCTGACTTATTTCAACCCCTTACCCGACTTATTGCAACCCTTTACCCGACTTATTTCAACCCCTTACCCGACTTATTACAACCCCTTACCCGACTTATTGCAACCCCTTACCCGACTTATTGCAACCCTCTACCCGACTTATTGCAACCCCTTACCCAACTTATTACAACCCCCTACCCGACTTATTACAACCCCTTACCCGGTAGGTTGTTGCATTCTGACTGTTGGTGATCTCCAATTCTGAATTATCTGGCATGACATCCGGTTCGGGGGGAGAACCCTCCATCCGGAACCTCAAATCCGCTGACCAGGTGCAGGGCTGGCGCCACTCATCCTTACGAGCCGTCGGTTACAACTGCTGCTACCCCGAAGTAGCGAATAATCATCCCCGCGCAAGCACACCTCACGGATTTGTTTCAGGGTTGGCTGGCTGCGGTACCTTTACCAACAGGCACTCCCGGTAAACCACCCGTTTTTTTTTGTAACCAACAACATCATTTCAACATTCTTTTCTTACTTTCGCCTACCAATACAAGTGTCGCAGCCTTGCCCGCGAGGAAACTTCCTGCCCGGCTCCACGTCGATAAAACAAAGACCGGCAAGTCAAAAAAGGTTCCAACCGGATGCCCGTTCACCCCTTCGCTGATCGCAGGTTAAGGCATACATTGTCTGATAGTTAGTTCAGAATGGCTGTAACTGACGGGGCGAAGCTGTTTCATTTGGTTCGTTTTGTTCGTTTTGTTTGTCTTATAAATCTCTTCTAAGCAAGTTGTAAACTGATTGACAATCCACTGGTTCGATTTTTATTCGTCTGTGGGTAACGGCGGTTTCATGAATGTTTGTTGATTCTGGAGTGCAGCGACAGTCCCGCGAATGCGGGATGTTGATTTGTTGATGGGTTGATTTGTTGCTGAAGTTCCGTTTCAGGCTTGCCCCTTCGGGATGCTGATGCTGTATCGCGGCGAAAGTAGCACGTGTGTAGAAATCTGAAACAGGAATAGATTGCTTTCAGAAGTGTGTTTTGCTTATTCGCTTACACATCTTATCAGCTATATATACGCAACATAGTACAATGGATGTGTTGAAAATCAGCGATATTGATACCGATCGAATGCAAATCAGGGTGGTGCAGGGCAAAGGGAAAAATGATCGTTCCAGACGATTATCGCAGAAGAGGGTAGCACTGCTGAAGTCATACTTTGCAGAGTACAGACCCTCGGAAATGCTGATTGAGTTTGAAGGCGAAGGGGCCTAATCAACCAGGCCGGTGCCACAGGTTGTGAAATATGCAGCGAGAAAAGCAGGGATCAAAAAAAGGTTTACCGCGTCTTAGTGAAAATGCGAAGCATTTGAGCCTTATAAGTGCCGACCCTGAGCCATTTGAGGCGGTTAATCCCGAACTATTCTCACCGAAGGTAATCCCGAATCGTTTTACTCTCGGGACTATAGTCACTTCGTTCTCGGGACGAACTATTCTCACCGAAGGTAACATCGTACCGAGCCACCAAACGCAAGCTATTTTCGCAACTAGCGCAGCGATCTCATGCACGCCTGAAATAATTATTTTGTGCATAAAATCAAGTTGATTCGGTATAACGCCACACACGCTACGCCACACCTTTGCTACTCATTGCCTGGGACTGGGGGTTGACTTGCGTTATATTCAAACTATGCTAGGCCACGAAAGCAGCAAAACTACTGAGATTTATACCCATGTAACCACCAAAGGTTTTGAGGCTATAAAAAGTCCGTTGAATCGACTTGACATTTGAGCAAAACCGTTTATCTTTGTATAAAATTTACAACCGATGCATAACATACTGTATTTGAATGGCTACTATCCAATTGGCGAGACCCGTACGGGGGATCACACAAATTGGAAATATACGCAATTGCGGATACAGGGATGTTGGTGGCAAGTGTAAAAGACGACAGTGCAACAAATAACATACAGAAATATAAATGGCAATAACCGGAAGTGATTTTGAAAGACTAGTTAAACCATTCTTCAAAAAAATATTTGAAGAAATGGGCTTCCTCGTTATACAAGTCCGTAAACAAGATTCAGGAAGTCAAAATGGTTTTGACATTAGTGTCCTTTTTCTAGATGATGACGAGCAAGAAAGAGAGTTTTTTATTGAGTGTAAATACTATACAACAGCTCAACTAGATTGGGCAGACATTTTCAATAAACAACTCCAATTAGAAGCATCTAGTCATAACCCTACAGCCTTTATAGCTCTTTCACCTCTAAGAGATTTAAGCAATATCGACCATAACATACAATCTAAAGTTACCAGACAGTTCAAATACCCTGTTGACTTTTGGACACCTGATAAAGAAATTGAAAAACTATTCGCACTTGACACTGACGTTTACAAAAAGGTTTTTGACAAAACAACTTGTGATATATCATTTGACAGGGAAACTGAAATAAAGAGAATCAAAGCAATTGTAAACAATCTAATACAAAAAAAAGAAGCATTGCGATTTGCCGATATAATTTCAATTCAAGAAACAGATTCAAACCCTATTGAAGACCCAAAACTAAAAACAACGCTAGATGAAAAGTTGAATTCAGTTTTAAGTGTTGAAGATGAACACAGAATTAGATACCATAGATTGAGAGCAAATTACAAAGTTTTTGTGGATGGCTTAAGCGATTTAAATCCAAGTCTTAGGTCAAATATTTTAAATTGGGAAAGTAATTTAAGATTAAAAGCTGACCGATTAACAAATAACTTCAATATTGATGATACATACACACCTAGTAAATTTTTTCACGACTTTTTTCACGAAGCAGAAAAAGAAATATTGACTTTCTATAAAGACTTTGAACTTAAAGGAGACAAAGAAAAGTTTTTACACGGAGTTGTATTTGAATTAGCAGCCCAATGTCCACTAGATTGGAGAAAGAATGGAACAGTTTAATCATTTAATACAATCAATCACAGATAAAGGTCTTAAACCAAATATTAATTTGGACAGACCAACATATATACAACCCGAAGACAGAATTCAATTTAGGTCAACAAGAATCCTCATTATTCTTGGAATGCTTAATAATAAATTTGGATTGAGTAAAAATGTGATTGCTTGTATTGACTTTTTGCTAAGAAATGAAGCATTTCAAGCAAAATTTATTGTGGAATACTTCAACGGTCAAAAAAACATTTTAACTAAACTAAGTCAGTTCAAAACTAAATCTCAAATTGAAATTGATTTCAATATAGTTCAATACAAAAGCGTTCCTTGGGATATAAGATTTAACGATATGTTTTTATATCTCTACGTTAGAGAATTAATTACCTACAAAGTTGATGAAAACGGAAAAAATGTTAGAATTCAGATAACACAAACAGGTAAAGAATTTTACGAAAAAATAAAAGTTGTCTTTCCTACTGAAATTAATTTCTTGGAACTATTCGGCAGTCGTCTCGCAGAAGATAGAACCATAAGTATAATTACTGAAGTAATCCCAAATTCATATTGGAAACAAAATGTCGAAACTGATAATAAATAAATTAACATATACTGTCATCACTCAAGATGATATGAAGTATGGGGCGAGTATTCCATTTAAAAATGGATTGAATATAATATATGGTCCGAACTCCGTCGGAAAGACAAGTATCATTACAGGTATTATTTACGGATTAGGAGCTGAAAAGGGACTTGGTATTTTTAAAACAATTCAAAACCCTTTCAAACCTGAATTCTATAACTCAATCGATGGGAAAAATATTAAGAGTTCATATTTACTTCTTGAAATCTCAAACGGAATTGAAATTGTTACAATATTTCGATACATTAAAGGCAGTGAACTTCACCTTGCAGCAGTGAAAAAATGCTCCGCTGATGAGTTTTTTAGAACAGAAGAAGTTACTAAGCTAATTGTATCCGGTGAAGGCGTTTTTTCTGAAAATGGATTCCAAAATTTTCTTTTTAATTTTATTGGTATAAACCAAGTTGAATTACCGACATATGACAACAAGCTATCTAAGCTATATTTTGAGAATATTTTACCACTTTTCTTTGTTGAACAGCGTGCAGGTTGGTCACAAATTCAAGCTAGACAAGTTACTAGATACAATATTAAAGACGTCAAAAAAGTTGCCTTTGAGTATATTTTCGGACTAGATAGATTTAACCTGCACCTAACAGAAATTAAGGTAAAGGAACTTGAAACGAGACTTAAAAAATTCAAAGATGAATTGTATCAGAAAGAAGAAAATCTATTGATAATAGCAAATGCCGAGAAATCAGAAGAAATTCCAATTGTAAATACAAATTCTATAGGAAAGACAAGTATTTACGATTACATAAGGTATTTACAAGAAAAATATAAAGCTGAATCCGAATTTATCAATCAGCTTTCTAGTCAAAACAAAGAGTATGAAGAAAGTAATGAAAAACTAAGAGACAGCTTAAAAACATTGGACTATCAATTTAGAAAAGCTTCTGAAAAGGTTGAAAAAATATCAATTGAAATTGCAGGTTATGAGAATTATATTGAAAGAATTAATGCTAACAAATACAAGAACAAACAGCTTAAGAAAATTAAGGAACTTTCTACCGATTTAAATATTAAAACCTGCCCTGTCTGTGAAGCTAAACTTCAAGCCCAACAAGACGATGAATGTATTTTATGTCATTCTGAATTATCGAAAAAAATTTCTACACCTGAACAAAATTTAGCCTTCCTAGAAGATGAAGAAAATACCTTCAAAAAAGTAATAAAACAGAGAATTTTAGATAGAAGAAAAATTCTTGAGCAAAGAAATGTGATTAGCGACAAGATTAAAGAGTATGAAAGTCAGCTAGAACATCAAACCAAAACCTTTGCAGGTAAGGAATTCGCAGATTTAAGAAAAAGAATTTTAGATGCGGACTCAACACATAAGGAAATGGAGAAATATTCACGAATTGCTCAAAGGTGGGAAGACTTAAAACAACTTAGAAGAGATATTACAATAACAAGCTTAGAACTCGACAAACTAAACGAAGAAGTTTCCCAGTATAAACAAACAGTTAATGACCAAAAAATTATCAATTCCATAACAAGTTATGTTAAATCTAATGTAACAAGTCTAGGACTGTTTAAAGGTAATAAGTCTTTAATTGACAGTATTAAAGTAGACAATAACGACAATTACACACCATACCTTGACAACTATGATATTTACAATATTTCAAGTTCAAGTGATAATATCAGAATTATTTTAAGTTATTATTTATCACTTCTTCAAACTTCAATAAAGTTCAAGAACGTAGACTCGATTAACTTTCCAAATGTTTTAATACTTGACGAACCGAAACAACAGAATTTAGACAACGATTCGTTAATAGACTGTGTAAGTTTAATTGAAAACATATCATCGGATGATGGACAGGTCATACTGACAACTTACAGTGAACTACAAAGCGACAGACAAAAATTTGAAAAACATATAATTTATGAGATGAAAAGCAAGACTGACTACCTCTTAAAACGACTGACAAAATGAGAACACCAGCCACCAACAGCCGTTTGCCGCAATGGGGTCTGACGTGGTTAAATCAAGTGCAGTGCTTCTATCAGCATTTGTGCTTGGTTGACAGTGAAGTGCTCCGAAATCCCCCATTGCGGCAAGCGGCAAAACGTTGTGGGTAATTTAGAGTTGAAGCCTGAGAAGTAATTAATAAATACCAAAGAGTATCATATGAAAAACTCATTCAAGATTAACAAAAGTAAAGTAGAGAATTTTGACTACTTCATTAGAGAATTAATTTTTACATTTATTTTCAGGGACTTATTGTATGTCGTATTACCTTTAATCGTAATTGCATTTACTTACTACATTTTTGGGAGCTTTAATCTAATTGAATTTTTTTCATCTTCTGATGTAGCTTTTGCTGTAGTAGTATTTAATGCTATGGCCTTATCGAGTTTTATTGAACTAAAAGTAAAACACCAAAATCCTAACTCTTGGAGTCTTTTTGAAGGCTCGAAGATGTATATATTACTTATAGTCATTTCTACTTTACTCTTATCTTTTATTGTACTCAATGAAATAGGTGTACTTGGAAAAGTAATAGAAAAGAAGCATATCTGTTTATATAATATTGGCCTGTTTTCAATTTCTTCATTCGCCTTGTTTATGAAAAACTCCGTATTGCTTTGTAAAAAGTATGGGATAGGTGAAAAAATAAATGCTACGAAATTATTCCGAAAAATTAAAGACGCGACTGATTCAGCAGATTACGATTTGGATAATATACTTTACCTAATTGAAAAATCAGATGAAAAGGATTTGAAAACTTTTCCAGAAGATCAAAGGCAAATTGATATTTATAAAAAACATAAACTTGAGAATATTAAATCATTCATACAGCAAAATAGGGAAAAACTTGATTTAGTTGAAAAGAAAATATCAAAGTATCCACCCCACCAAAGGCATCTTAGCTGACAAGATTTTTATCAATCAGGTGTGGTAAGAGTTTATTGAGTTCGGAAGCTTTCGTGTCGTTGATATGGTTGATGACATAAGTTAGCCATTTCTGG
>JAQVCV010000089.1 GCA_028689615.1 Bacteroidales bacterium
AGAAATGGCTCACCTATGTCATCAACCACATCAACGACACCAAAGCTTCTCAACTCGATAAACTCTTACCCCACCTGATCGATAAAAATCTTGTCAGCTAAGATGCCGTTGGTGGGGTGGATACGTTTGAAATATTATGAATTTCATTCTGGAGTAGAAGAGTTCAATGAAAATATAAAAATTGGAGTTTTAGATATTAAAGTGACCTCGCCGCTTTGGAATGGAAAAACATATTTCATATTTGAATGCAAAAGACTGAATAAAGATATTCTTAATGATTATGTTACCGATGGCGTTTCTCGTTTTATAAAGGAAGGAAAATATTATCCTAAATTTCAGAATTCAGTTGCAGGCATGATTTCATTTTTAGAATATGTTGATATTAAACATGAAATAAAAAGCAATGATGCATTTTCAAAAATTGAAGGTGTTTTACAAAAATATCACGATGAAATAAAACTTACAGGTAATCTGCTCCAATACAAATTAGATTGCAAGGCTTATAAGTATATTGAAGAATATCAGTATATTTTCAAAAGCAAACATGCGAGAATCCAAAATGTTTTGCCTATTAATATTTATCATATAGTACTTGATTATAATCACCTGATTTCCGCATAACTTTTATGGTTAGTTAAATTTTTGTGTATAGTTTTATTTATAGAAATAATTTTATAAATTTCGGAACGTTATTTACCTAATTTCTAACTCTTAGATCCAGTTTTATGGCAAGTACAACAGAAACCGGCCATGCAAAAAATGTGGCCAACTTTGATGATTTAATTTCATTCGTTACAGGTTACGGAACAGCTTTTAATCCTTCAAAAGCTTCCATCAAATTAACCGCTTTACAAACCCTTTCAACAAGTGCTAAAAATGCAATTAATGCAGTAAACGCTGCACTTCCTGCATACAGCAACGCAGTTGCAGCCCGTGAAGCAGCATTTGAACCATTAAACAAACTCATTACACGTGTAAACAATGCTCTCAAAGCAACCGACACCACCGAACAAGTGGACGAGAGCGCAAAAACCTTAGTTCGTAAGATTCAGGGAACAAGGGCAACCGCAAAAAAGACAGATGAAGAAAAGGCAGCCGAAAAAGCCGCAGGTAAAGAAACCAAAGAAATTTCATCTTCTCAAATGAGTTACGACAGTCGTTTAGACAACTTCGATAAACTCATTAAACTATTGACCAGTGTTACCCTTTACGCCCCAAATGAGGCAGATTTAAAAGTAACAGCATTAACAACCCTGTACAACGATTTAAAAGCAAAGAATACAGCCGTTGTAAACGCAACCACACCGTTAAGCAACGCCCGTATTTCTCGTAACGATATTCTCTACAAAGCAAACACAGGCTTGGTTGATATAGCACTCGACACAAAGACTTATATTAAGTCGCTCTATGGTGCAACAAGCCCACAATACAAACAAGTTTCAAAGTTGGAGTTTAAAGCAGTCAAAGCATAATTGCATATTGACTACTTCGTTTTTTGAATAATGTACTCACTTTATCAATAAATAAACTGCGGTTGTCGTAATGACAACTGCGGTTTTAGATACGCAAACTGATAGTTTCGATAAACAAACTGCGACTTTCAAAATATCAACTGAAAGTTTCGATAAACGAACTGCGAAAACCAAAAAACGAACTGAAAAATACAAGAAGCAAACTGATAAGTTCGAGCAAGCCTCCGCACAAGTCAAAGCACATTTGCAATTCGCACAAAGCCCACCCGCAGTCCAAAAATTGCAAAAGAGCTTTGCCTTTTTGCCCCCCGCAAGGGTAGTTTCGTGCAACTTGAAAGGTTTTAAAAGCCCAACGCTAAAAAAATTAAAACCCCCAACGCACCATCCACCTTGATTGAGACTCAAATCATCTGGTTAGGTTTGCAAATTGATAAAATGATTTATATTTGACTAAAGATTAAAAAACAAAAAAGGCCAGTTGCTAACAAATAGTACTTAAACGCGCTGCCACGCCAAACGACAGCGATGAAGCCAGCTCCCTCCCGATAACTATTAGCTATCGGGAGGCAGCAGCTTCCCGAGCATTCGGGATAAGTGGGTGTTGTGAGCCAGCCCCAAGCCATTAGGGGAAGTTCCATGCAGATCGGCACTTAAAAGGCTCAAATACTTCGTTTCCTACTAAACTGCGGTATATCAACCACTTTTGTAAAATAAAAAATAGAACCCAATGTCGAATCCATCAACACAAAACGAGAATCCATTTTTGGAAAAGATGGAGGCTCTAAACGATGAGGAACTGCTCAGAATTATTCAAAATGGAAGCGATTATCAGCCGCATGCTGTAGAAGCAGCCATTCGAAAAGCAACAGATCGAAACCTGATAACCAAGATGGAGGGTGAAAATATTCTACAATACACCCAAAATCAGACAGAAAACAAGAACCACCTTAACGAGAAGAAAGCTACCCAAATAAAGAATGAAGCATTGATACAAATAATAGCTGGAACAGGCCTGCTTACAGCCGGTTTATGGCTGACCAATATGTCGGAAGGCCATTACTATTATATAGGTGCAATAGTTTTTGGTTTAGTACTCCTTGTTCGGGGAGCTGTTAATCGAATTTAAAATCCTTTACACCGAATCAACTTGATTTTATGCCTAAAATCAAGTTGATTCCGTATAAGACGCTTATTCAGTAACAACCACTATAAAATGTCAACCAACAATCCCTACGTAAAAATTATCAGCAAACAATCTGATGAAGATTTGTTTGATATCATACAAAACGAAACAGAGAATCAATTGCTTTATGAAGCTGCTGTTCAATTAGTGTTTAGCCGTGGCCTGATCTCAAAATGGCAAAACGATCGTTTGCTGCAGGGTGATACATCAGCGCTTGATTTCAACACCGAAACCTTGGCAAACGAAGAAAACCAGGCAAATGGACTTAGCAAAACAGAGCCTCACACCAAGGAGCATACCACCCCTAAACTGACAAAAAAACCACCTTTCTTGTTGGTGGGTATTTTAGCAGTATTATTTCTGGGCATATACTTTTTAGGAACTGATCACAACAATTTTATCGATGACTTTGTAGCAAGACTCAAAGTTACCGGTGTTTTTTTTATGGTTGTTGTTGTACTTGTTCCTGTATCTCTGCTATTATTCAAGAAAAAATAACTTTAATACAGTTTTTGATACATTTATTTCACAATTATACCGAATCGGCTTGATCTTGCTCTCTGCTATAGGTTAAGCCAACAGGTATGAACCGCTTATGAGTCAAACGCATAGCGTTTTCACTAACAAGCGGTAAAATTTAATCGATTAAAACATGGAAATAAGCCTTACTAAAAGTCAATACAAGACTTTACTGACCGTTGTTTATTGCGGCGAATGGATGTTGAACAGCTTCAAGACCCGTGAAGACAAGATGCAAAAGGATACCGAAGAGCTTGAACAACTCCTGTTTGCTAAAGCAAAGGAAATGGGGTTATCAAATTGGGTTGAATATGACGAAGAACTCGGGAGGTATTTCCCCACACTTCGGATGGAGGAGACCTTGCAAAAATATCTTGACAAATACGACCATCACAGAGCCAATAGGCCGTTTGGCTACATGAATCTGTTTTAGCCTATCGCCAAAACACTTCAAATCACAAAAAATGATGCAAGAAGAATTTTACGGCAAGATTACCAGTGTTGTCAACACCCATTTCCCTAAAATGCTGATGGTTGAAAAAGGTTCGTGGCTGCTGCAGCTGGCCGGTCTCACAATGTATTCGCTCGATGTAGCCGGAGGCGACGTTTTGGCAACAGTGGGAGGGTTGCTTCTGTCAACAAATTACTACCTGTGGTCATACAAGACGGTTGACACATCAAAACTCCAAAACACCTCCATGCTGAGTTCGACAGGACTTATCAATTTCATTTACAAACTGAATTACCTCTCCCTGGCACTTGGCTGCACAATTCCGGTGTTCACGATGATGGGAGCCCAAAACCCGCTCTTCTATACAGCAGGTTTATCACTCTTTTTGGCTCTTCTGCTCGCGCTGGCCTCCAAATTAAGCAACCGCGACGTACCCTTCAGCGGCGCCTTCTTTTTGCGGGGAAGTGTTGTAATGATGTTCATCGCCTACCTGGCAGTCAGGAATTTGTAAGCCCTTTGCCGGTAAATAACACTGTGTTGAAACGGGAATCCACATCCTGGCTGCTCCAATCACCACAACATCAAGAGCCCCTTGACACCGTACCAACGAGGGCGGTTAAAACCAGAAAGATTTGCCTTTCCTTCTCCCCTCATGACGCTTTGCATCAGAACCAGCCTGACCCCGGTTTTCAAAGCACTTTGAAGGTTGAACAAATCTTTTACGCAAACGTTTACAAAGCTGGCAATCTACTATAAATCAACCACCAATATCAGCCTTAATCGTTTTTTGGGAACCTTTGAACGGGTATTGTGGTGAAAAAAAAGTAGTACCTTTGATGCTTATTTAATGAAATTGAATAACCTCTTAAAATCGATTGATATGTCAGAAAAAGTATTGGACAAAGTAAGACCCGGAGTAGTAACCGGACGCGATTTGCAGGAAGTATTCCGCATAGCCCGTGCCGGTGAATTTGCCATTCCTGCCGTAAATGTGGTAGGTAGCAACTCGATAGTGGCAGCCCTTGAGTCAGCCCGGGCAGTGAAATCGCCCATCATCATCCAGTTTTCAAACGGGGGTGCCGCGTTCATTGCCGGCAAAGGGCTCTCCAACGAGGGCGAAAAAGCCGCCATTGCCGGAGCCATTATCGGGGCCAAGTATGTGTGGCACCTGGCCGAGATGTACGGTGTGCCGGTTATTCTTCATACAGACCATGCCGCCAAAAAACTCCTCCCCTGGATCGACGGGTTGCTTGATGCCGGCGAGAAGCATTTCGCCCGCTATGGCCGCCCGCTGTTCAGCAGCCACATGCTCGACCTCTCCGAAGAACCCCTGGAAGAGAACATCGAGATTTGCGAGAAATACCTGACGCGTATGAGCAAAATTGGGATGACCCTGGAGATAGAACTGGGTGTGACCGGTGGTGAAGAAGACGGCGTTGACAATACCGGCGTTGACAGCTCGCGCCTCTATACCCAACCCGAAGAGGTGGCCTATGCTTACGAACGGTTAAGCAAAATAAGCGACCAATTTACCATTGCCGCCTCGTTTGGAAACGTACACGGGGTTTACAAACCAGGCAATGTGGTCCTCAACCCGGTGATCCTCAACAATTCACAGAAATACATCGAAACCCATCTGGGTACCAGCGCCAAACCGGTGAATTTCGTGTTTCACGGAGGATCGGGATCGTCGCGCGAGGAGATCAGGGAAGCCATTAGCTACGGCGTGGTGAAGATGAACATCGACACCGACACCCAATGGGCCACTTGGGAAGGTATTTTGAAGTTCTACAAGAAATACGACGGATACCTTCAGGGGCAAATCGGGAATCCGGAAGGAGACGACAAACCCAACAAAAAATACTACGATCCGCGCAAATGGCTCCGCGAAGCAGAAGTCTCGATGGTGAACCGCCTGAAAGTGGCCTTCGAGGATTTGAACGCTCTCGACAGGAACTAACATACTTCCGTGAAGCAAAAAACGGGGTGTCGCCACGATGGCAACACCCCGTTTTGGTTTTCTACTAGCTTCAAATGTCTATCGCATTGCCTTCATGGCGTTGATAAGGGCATTGGTAGAGGCATCGTGCGAGGTCACAGCCTCATTTCCCGACAACTCTGGCAGGATACGGCTGGCCAATTGCTTGCCAAGTTCCACCCCCCATTGGTCGAAACTGTAGATGTTCCATACCACGCCCTGAACAAAGATTTTATGCTCCCAGGCTGCCACAAGACTACCCAACAAGCGGGGCGTGAGCTGTTTGTAGAGAATAGAAATACTGGGAATATCGCCCTTGAAAACCTTGTAGGGCAATACCTTACTTATAGCCTCCGAATTGGCACCGGCAGCCTCCATCTCGGCTCTTACCTCATCGCCCGTTTTTCCATTCATCAGAGCTTCGGTTTGAGCAAAAAAATTGGAAAGGAGCAACTGATGATGGTTAGCAGGGTCTTTCAACGGAAGGGCTGACGCCAGGAATGTGCAAGGGATCAATTGCGTGCCTTGGTGAATCAACTGGTAGAACGAGTGTTGTCCGTTTGTGCCTGGCTCACCCCAAAGCACCGGCGAAGTGGCATAAGCAACGGGATTCCCTTCTCTGTCAACACATTTTCCATTACTCTCCATCACAGCCTGTTGAAGATAGGCAGGGAAGCGATCGAGGTACTGGTCGTAGGGCAATACTGCTTCGGTGGCAGCACCCCAAAAACTGGAATACCACAACGATGTGAGAGCCATTACCACGGGAAGATTATGCTTAAAAGGCGTGTTCCTGAAGTGGTTGTCCATCTCAAAGGCCCCATCAAGCAACTCCTCGAACCGATCGAAACCCACATACAGCGCGATGCTTAAACCAACAGCCGACCACAGCGAAAAACGTCCACCAACGAAGTCCCAAAATTCAAACATGTTAGCTTTGTCAATACCGAACGCCTCCACCGCTTTGGTGTTGGTGCTGATAGCCACGAAATGACTGGCAACAGCTTCTATAGGAGCTGACTGCAACAACCAGCGTCGGGCCGATTCGGCATTGGCCATAGTTTCCTGAGTGGTAAAAGTCTTGCTAACAATCAAGAAGAGCGTTGTTTCAGGATTAAGTCGGGATATTGTCTCGGCCAGGTGACTTCCATCAACATTCGATACGAAATGAACCTGCAACCCCGGTTGAGCATAATGAGCCAAGGCACGACAAACCATCACAGGCCCTAAATCAGAGCCTCCAATACCAATATTAACCACATCGGTAATGGCTTTACCAGTAAAGCCTTTCCATTGGCCAGATCGCACCTTCTCGGAAAAAACCTTCATCTGCTCCAAAACCCTTCTGATGTCGGGCATCACATCAGTGCCATTTACCATCACAGGGTTGGAAGTGCGGTTGCGAAGTGCCGTGTGCAACACCGCCCTATTCTCCGTGGCATTGATCTTCTGACCGGTGAACATAGATTCAATAGCCTGTGGGAGATGCGTTTCGTTGGCCAGTTCCACCAACCGATCCATCACCTCTGTAGTAAGGTGCGTTTTGGAGAAGTCGGCGTAGAGATTCCCGAAAGTTATGTTGAATTTGTTAACCCGCTGGGGATCAGCATCAAATAAAGACCGGATGGTGGGTTTAACCGAACTGCATTTCATGGTTTCCAGGGCATTCCATGCGCGGGTAGTGGTAGGGTTGATGGGTTGTAGCATGTTTTGTGTATTTGGATTTATCCATGCAAAAATACAAAACCCGGCGCAATGTAAGGTGCACCGGGTCAGGTTAAACGGGAAGGTGATTCTTTATTCTCCTAACGGATTCACTGTGAACACAAAAGTGGAGTTAAACACGCAGGTGACCTGCGATGAAGGGAGAGGACCAACCAGGGTTCCAAACACGCCAACATAGAAATTGCTGTTGTTGATGAAAGTAGTGAGGGCAGCGTTGTCGAGGATCAGATCGAGCGTTGAGCTGCCCGGGTTGATGGTTCCGGTGTGTGCAATCTGCGTACCTGTGGGAAGTCCCTCGAGGGTAGCAGCGGCAGTAACCCGGGCCGATTGAAGCCAGTCGAAATTAGAGCCCGGGGGGAGCAAAATGGTGAGGGTGGTGTTGGTAACACCGCCATTGCTGATGGTGGCCGAAGAGATACCGGCAGCATTCAAAACACTGTCGATGTTGATGTTGACCAGTTGATAAGTAAAAAGAGATTCTTCGAGGGTTGATTTGGTGAGGTAATCAGCCGAATCGAGTGTGAACTGATGAGCCGGAGCATTAATTTTTACATCGAAGGAGGCGGCTTCTTTCACTTTATCGCACGACGTGGTGGAAACGAGCAGCGAGGCAAGGCCAAGAAACAGAAGGGAGAGCAGAGCGTTTTTTTTCATTTTTCTTTCATTTAAAGGTTAATACAACTTTGTCTTAATTTCATCAATATACCAGGGGGAAGTTTCGCGTACAGAAAACGGTAAACAGATAGACAGGGGTATGGTTCAAAAGGTTGCCCCCAAAACTGGAGGGAATCTTGTTTTTATGCAAGAACTGCTTGCGCGAAGCAGAAAAAAAACTGCCCCTGAAAAACAGCGGGCAGTGTGGTGTATTCAAAACAAAAAAACCATTAAATAACTTCAGCAAAAAAGGAATCGATGGCCTTGATCATGTTGAAGGAAATTAAAACAAATCACAACCACATCGATTATGCAAAGCTACAGTTTTAAGCCTTTTCAAAAAGTTAACGAATTATAATTATTGTTAAATATTCTTAAAGGGCATCCCTTTTCGGAGAAATGGGGAGGGTTTCGGGTTTCTTGAGTCTGGGAGCGCGTTTGTTTGGTTTGGTTGGTTTGTTTGGTTTGTTTTGTTTGTTTTGTTTTGTTTTGTTTGGTTTGGTTTGGTTGGTTTGTTTGGTTTGTTTGGTTTGGTTGGTTTGGTTGGTTTGTTTGGTTTGGTTGTTTTGTCTTGTTTTGTTTGGTTTGGTTGGTTTGTTTGGTTTGGTTGGTTTGGGGAGTTTACCCTTCCCCCGGTAGCTATGGGGCTGTCGGAACGCGGTCGCTGTTCCGATGGTTATCGAAAACCCGCCTCTTCTTCCTTGGCTGCCTCTTGACAGCTACCGGGGTTATCCGTTACACCCCTTGCCTCCATTCCTTAATTAGCTTCAATAATCTGGAACAATTCGTCGAGTTTTGGGGTAAGGATGATTTCGGTTCGGCGGTTGGTGGCTCTTCCGTCGGTGGTTTGATTGGTGGCCAGAGGCATGTATTCACCACGTCCGGCTGCCGTGAGGCGCGAAGGGTCAACTTTGCCACCTTTGGTGAGGATCTTGACCACGGCGGTGGCTCGCATCACGCTCAAATCCCAGTTGTCTTTCAACTGGCCTGCACCCTTGTAGGGTACGTTGTCGGTATGTCCCTCGATCACCACGTTGATGTCGCGGTTGGTGGCCAGAACACCGGCCAACTGTCCGAGGGCTGTTTCGCCGCGGCTACCAATGGAGTAGCTTCCCGAATTGAACAGCAGGCTCTCTTCGAGGCTCACGTAAACCTTGCCGTTGCGCGTTTCGATGGTAAGCCCTTTGCCCTGGAATCCCAGCAATGCATCAGTCACTTTCTTTCGCAAGGCCATCACTGCCGAATCTTTAGCTGCCAAAACCCTTTGAAGCTCCAGCAATTTTTTCTGTTTTACAGCCAGTTCGTACTCCATGTTGCGGATCGAATCCTGACGATGAAGCAGTTTTTCCTGTGCCATCTGCAATTCGGCTAGTATTTTCTGTATTTCATTTTTACTGCCTGTGATGTTTCTTTCTGAGTTTTCAAGCAATTCCTGATAGCTTTTTTGCAACCGTTCCTGGCTGTAGCGCGAGTCGCGAAGGGCCATTCCCAGCCGGGCGGTATCGTTGCGCAGGTTGCCTGCCTCTTTCATCATCTGCTCCAGACGCGATGTGAGTTCGGTGCGTTCGGCTGTAAGTTCAAGATTTTGCTGTTGCGCCATGGTCAGATCATCGGAACACTGACGCTGGCGGGCTTCAAGTTCGGTATATTTCTTCTGCGACACGCAGGAGGCCATGAACAGAACAATGACCAGCAGGGGGATAAGACGGATCGTGTATTTCATTGGTTTCATTTTTTCATTAAACATCAAACGGAATTCCACTTGCAAAAGTACAGCATCTATAACGAATTATTGACTAGGAATGCAGCAACCGGAAGCATGAAATCGGCCAACGAGGTTGGTGGCGGGCAGCAAACTCCGTTCAGAATCCTGCCTCTATCCTTTCTTTAGGAATGCTCAACTCGAAACTCGCTCCGTTGGCAGTGTTTTTTAAGAGTTGCAACTTTCCGCCATGTTGTATGGCAATCTCGCGGCTAAGGCTCAACCCCAGCCCGCTGCCGTGTGGCTTGGTAGTAAAAAGGGGAACAAACACATCGCCGGTAAGCTCAAGGGGAATACCCGGCCCGTTATCGGCAACAACGATGCAGATGTTGGAGCTCGTGTGGTTGAGTTCAATGCTGACAACAGGAGCAGGGGTATTTGTTAAGGCTTCGGCGCTGTTTTGCAACAGGTTGATCAAAGCCTGTTGCAACAGGGAGGCGTCGCCATTCAGCACAACGGCGCTGTCGGGCAGTGAGCATAACAGGTTGACAACGGGCCACCTGGCTTGCATGAGCGTAGTGGTATCCTCTATCAGTTTGTTGAGGTTAAAGGGGGTCATGACTGGTTGCGGCAAACGGGAGAAAAGCCTCACGCGACCTGCAAACTCCTTCATTCGGTCTATTCGCCTGCCAATCACCCCAAGACCCTCCTCCAATTCGGGATTCAGGTGGCCATAACGCTTAGAAAGGGTGGCTGCCAGCGAGGCAACAGGAGCCACCGTGTTGGCTGTCTCGTGGTTGAGAATTCGCAGAAGCCGGTGCCACGACTGGCTCTCGGCACGGTAAACGCCTGCACTGATGTTGGTAATCACTACCAGGGTGTGCCACTCGTCGCCCAGCGAGAACCTGTTGCGCTGAATCTGAAAATGGGTGTCCACATCGCCAGATTTTAACACAAGGGTTTGCTCGCCAACTACGGCAGCAGCCAGAACAGGGTTTTTGCTTTGAAGTGAGGCAAGAACGGTTAGTGATTGGATTTGGGCCATTTGCAGAAGCGATTCGTTGGCATAAACCACCCTCCCCTGATCGGTATAACACAACAGGGCATCGGTAATATGGGAGGTTAGTTGCTTTAAAAACAGGTGGTTTTTCTCGCGCTGAGCCACCAGCTTTTCAATCTGCCCGACGATTCCTTTAGCGGCAAAGGCCCAGGGCGACGAGGATCGGGCCAGATCGGTGAGGTTTTCCTGCTCGAGAGTTTCAAGCATGTGCCTGGGTTGGTTTTGAAGCGAAACAATTGTGGTAAAAAGACCCCACAACGATATAGCGGTCAGCACAGCAAGGCCTGAAGGGATGGCCACCCAACCTGGTGTGAGCAATGCCGGAAAAAAAGCCAGAGCCGACAGCAACAAAACTATCAGACTGATAAAACCTTTGCGCATAAGATGTTTAGAGTCCATATTTCTGAATTTTTCTATAAAGCGTGGTTCGCCCTATACCTAACATCCGTGCTGCTGCCACCATATTTCCTGCTGAAGCTTTTAATGCCGCCGAAATTGTTTCACGCTCGTTCTCGGTAAGGTTGTGGCCGTGACTCTTTTTAGCCGGTGAGGTTTGTGGGATTAGCAAATCGGGACCGATCAGTTGGTTATCGGAGAGCACAACAGCGCGCTCGATGGCATGTTCGAGTTCGCGCACGTTGCCAGGCCACGGGTAACTTTGGAGTTTGCGCATTGCTCCGTTGGTGAGTTTCAGGGGAGGTTTGTTGTAGCGATTTGCAAAATGCTGGTTGAACAAATCGAATAGCAGGGGGAAGTCGTCCGCACGATGCCTGAGGGTTGGCATGCTGATTTCGACTGTGTTGATGCGGTAGAGCAAGTCCTGACGGAAGGCTCCTTCGGCAACTTTTTGCCGAAGCGATTGGCTGGTTGTGGCAATCAGGCGGATGTTGGTGGTGCGTTGAACCTGGCTGCCCAATCGGCAGAACAGGCCAGAGCTGAGGGCAGTCAGCAGGCTTGCCTGAACAGTTTTGTCGAGGTGGGCCACTTCGTCGAGTAAAAGGGTGCCTCCGTTGGCCAATTCAAAAAGTCCGGGACGCGACTCACGAGCATCGGTAAAGGCGCCGGGTTCATGACCAAACAGATAATCGGGGGTAAGCCCGGCGGGTTGCGACATGAGGTCGGCTGTGATGAAAGGCATCTCCCTTCGGTCGGAAAGTTGGCAGATATGACGGGCCAAAAGGCTTTTACCCGACCCGCTCTCGCCACCAATCAGAATGGCTGCGTTGGTACAAGCCACGCGGTTCACGGTTTCGAGAAGTTGCTTCATGGGCTCCGACCGTGCCACAAGAAGGGAAGTGGTTTCGGCAATCGGGGTCAGAAGGTTTTCGCGCAGGGTGGCCTCCTCGGCTTTTCTTTGCAACATTCCTGTTCGCAAAGCTGCCAGGAGGGTAGCCTGCAAGCGCAGGTCGTCCCAAGGCTTGGCCACGAAATCGGCTGCTCCCCGCTTCATGCACTCCACGGCCAACTCGATTCCGGCCCAGGCCGTCAGAACAAAGGGCTCTTGTGACAACTAGTAAAATTTTAAACTACCATACAGAAGACTCTCTTAAACAAAATTACGAATCGGCACTTTTGAAAATAAAAGCCGTTTTACCGATTAGCGATAAAGAC
>JAQVCV010000137.1 GCA_028689615.1 Bacteroidales bacterium
ATTTTTTGTTGAAGCTCAAAGCTAGAGAGCTTTCAACCGACGATGTCCAGATAACTGCAAAACAGCTGCAGGAGTATTTTCTCGAAGTGAAATGGAGAAATATTGATAATTTACCTTTGTATACTTTAATTGATCATATTGAGAATTTGGATTTTTCTACGATTTACGATTATTTAAGTGTCAAAGTTATTAAAGAGGCAAGAAAATTAACGATAGCAGACTTTGATGAATTGATTTCCAGATAGTTGGACGCCAACTATCTTTTTAATTGAAAGGAAGCCCTATGGAATTTAATATTTATGATGGCCTAACATATCAGAATTATATCCAGGAATTCAAGGTGTCGCCGCTGGTGGCAAAAATCCTGGCCTACCACCAGGTGGATCAGGAAAGATACCAGGAGCTGATGTCGACCCGGCTCAAGTACCACAGCTTCGAGCTTTTTGACGAAGGCGAGATGGCACTTGAACGGATTTTCGAGGCGATTGGAAACAATGAGAAAATCTGCATCTATGGCGACTATGACAGTGACGGCATCCTGGGGACATCGATCCTGGTCAACGCCTTCAAGCAACTTGGTGTCGATGTCGGGTTCCATATCCCCAACCGATTTTTTGACGGCTATGGTCTGACCCCCCACCGGGTCGAACAGATAAACAGCAAGGGATACAGCCTGATCATCACAGTCGACAATGGAATCCAGGCTTTCGATGCGATTGAAAAAGCCAACGAGCTAGGGGTCGATGTGATCGTCACCGACCACCATGAGGTGGGTCAGACCCAGCCTGAGGCGATGAGCATCATCCATCCCAAAACGTCGTGCAACTATCCTTTCAAGGAAATAAGCGGGGGGTTCACAGCCTACAAACTGGCGAGCGCGCTTTTGAAAAAGCATGACCCTTATCTGTTTTCCTTGGCCGGGATAACGATCCTGTCCGATGTAATGCCGATTGTCGATGAAAACCGGGCCCTGGTAAAAAAAGCGCTCGAATTCATGAACGAGAACAACTATCCGACAATCTCCTTGTTGAAGGACAGCAACGCGCCGATCAGTCCGACGTTGCTTAATTTCCAGGTCATCCCCAAGATCAATTCCCTGGGCCGGCTACCGGAAATCATTTCACCAAACAAACTGGTCCGCTATTTCGCTTTGCTTGAAAACCAAAGCTATTGCATCGATTTGGCCCAGAAGGTCAAGGATGTCAACGCGAAGCGCAAGGAAATGACCCAACGCTATTACGACCAGATCATGACCCAGGCAAATGAAGGAGATTTCCTGTTCTTTGCCAGCAAAAAACTGCACCAGGGCATCAGCGGTCTGATAGCTTCCCGCTATACCAACACCTACAACCAGCCAAGTTTCGTCATGACTTACGATGAACAGTCGCAACTGTTCAAGGGATCGGCCCGGTCGGTGGCGGGAATCAACATCACCAAGGCGTTTGGTTATTGCGACGATTTGCTTGACCATTATGGCGGCCATGATCTCGCCGGCGGATTCTCGTTGAAACAGGAGAATCTAAAAGAGTTCCGGCTAAGACTGGAAAAGTACATCAAAGAGGAGTGGTTCACTGCGCCCATCAAGGATGTCATCAAGGTCACCAGCCAGGAGCTTACCATCGAGAATATTCTCGATTTGGAAAAACTCGAACCGTTTGGTCCGGGATTCGAAAATGTCGATTTCTATTTTGAGAATATCGCTTTCACCAATCTGGTCACTCTTTCCAACGGCCAACATCTCAAGTTCAAGGCGGGAACGATCGACTGTCTGTTTTTCAATCACGGCCATCTTATCACCCAGCTTAGCAACCTGAATTCGATCAGTTTCGCGGGCAAATTGACGATAAATGAGTTTAGAAACAAAAAAAGCATCAACGTCCACCTTAGTGGCATAAAAGGTATTTAATTATTCAAAAATCGATGTTAGAATGAAAATATGGAGGAACATTAATGAACTTAGAAAAATACATTGCGGCAATCCCGGATTTCCCGGAGGAAGGAATCCTGTTTCGCGATATCACACCATTGTTGCAAGACGGAGCGGCATTCCAATACGCCATCACCCGTTTTGTCGACTGGACCAACACATTGGGGGACAAGGTGGATGTCGTAGTCGGACCTGAATCGCGCGGCTTCATTTTCGGATGTCCGGTGGCCTATGAAATCGGAGCGGGGTTCGTCCCGGTGCGCAAGCCAGGCAAACTGCCTCGCGAAACGATTTCATACCGCTATGATCTGGAATATGGAAGCAATGAAGTTCATATGCACTATGACGCCATCAAACCGGGTCAAAACGTTGTCATCATCGATGACTTGCTGGCAACAGGCGGAACAATCGAAGCGACCATCAAGCTGGTCGAGGAACTGGGCGGCAAAGTTGCCGGTATCGCTTTTGTGATCGAGCTTGAAGCCCTTGAAGGGATCAGACATCTCGAAGGATACAATGTCCTGTCGTTGTTGAAATATTAGAATCGATAAAATTTGAAAAAGGAGGTCGGAGTATGTTTAAAGGTGGTAAAGGGGCCCATGAAGTCGTGGTGTTCCAGGATATCGTTGATGAAGTAAAAACTTATGTTACCAACCCGGAAGATCTCGATTTGATCAATCGGGCCTATGAATTTATCATGATCAAACACGCCGACCAGAAACGGCGCAGCGGTGAGCCGTATACCAACCACTTGCTTTGGGTCGCCTAC
>JAQVCV010000029.1 GCA_028689615.1 Bacteroidales bacterium
CACACCCATTGCCACAGCCCCATCCACGATGGACTTCACGGTTAACATTTACGATGGGTCGAACAACGTGGCAGGCTCAACCTCAGTTACGGTTCATCCCTACCCCGCTGCTCCCGTGGTCACCCTGCAAGGGAACATGCTGGTATCGAGCTACGAAACTGGCAACCAATGGTTCGACGATAACGGGATGGTACCAGGCGCTACTGCAAAAACGTTCATCCCTGGTACCGAAGGCAACTACTACGCCACCCATACCAGCGAGTACAACTGCGAATCGGAAGCCTCAAACGTGATTCATTATGTGCCTGTTGGGATTGGCAATGCTGCTGCAACCGACGACCTGAAGGTTTATCCCAACCCCTTCAGCGGTCAGCTCAACATCACCTACACCCTCACCAAATCGTCGCCCGTGCAAATCACAGTATGGAACAACCTCGGGCAACTGGTTGGACGCGTAGCCGATGAGGCCCTGCAAACCGCCGGACGTTACGATGTACGCTTCGACGGATCGACTCAGGAGCCTGGCATCTATTTCGTGAGATTCAACACCGGGAACAACTCTTCAGTGTTCCGCGTGGTGTTATCGAAATAATAGCTCAAATTTCAATAACGCGGGCCGCCTCAAAAAAGGCGGCCCGTTTTTTAATGGGAAAAGCCAAAACCACGACAATACTACCTTTTGATCTATTTTCACCATTAATGGGAGGATGTTTCAGGCAACTTTCCTGAAAAAATGTGTTTAAAAAAGCGCGTGTTCCACAAGAAAATATTAATTTTGAGGCCTTTGGAACTTGCCATACAATTTACAGTTTATTCAAAGAATCATTTATGAAAAAACTCACTTTTACACTCATTATCAGCCTTCTGGCAATTATTAGCTTCGGACAGGAGCGAGGAGCCGCTTCGTCGGCGCAACTCAGCCTTCTTGCCACCGATCAGCAATCGACTACCATCCAAATAACAACCAATGGCTTTGAACAAGAGGTTGTTACCACCCAACAAGGGGAGGCCGTAGTCATCCGCAATACCCAGGCAACCCAGTTGCTCGAAGCCGGATCGCCCGACCTGCCCAAACTAACCACCTCTGTAGCAATAGGTGCAACCGACCGCATGGTAGTTCGCGTGGTATCGTCGTCGTTTACCGACTACCCCGACATGACCATAGCCCCCTCAAAAGGAAACCTTTACAGAAATATTGACCCTCAAACTGTTCCCTATACCTGGGGAGCAGCCTATCAAACCAACCGCTTCTTCCCGGGTGAATTGGTTTCGCTGCGCGAACCCCACATCATCCGCGACCTGCGCGGGCAAACCGTGGTGGTTTATCCCTTTCAATACAACCCCGTTACAAAAGTACTCAGGGTTTACAACGAGATTACTGTAACTGTTGAGAAAGCCGACAACAACGGCGCCAACACCCTCACCGCCCGCAATCCGCAACAAACCATAACCAGCGAGTTTGAACAGATCTACAAACGCCATTTCATCAACTACGCTTCACTGTCGGACTATACACCTTTAAGTGAGGAAGGTAACATGCTGGTGATCAGCTATGGCGATTTCATGCCAGCCATGGAAGAGTTTGTAGAATGGAAAAATACCATTGGCATCCCCTGCGAAATGGTAAACGTGTCCACCATAGGAACCACAACCACAGCCATAAAAGATTACATCGCCAACTATTACAACACCAACGGACTCACCTTCGTGCTGCTTGTTGGCGACAACGCCCAGATACCCACCAACACCGGAGGCAACCTAGGCGGTCCGTCGGATGTGGCTTACAGTTATATTGTTGGAAACGACCATTATCCCGACCTGTTCGTTGGACGATTCTCGGCCGAGAACATCGGGCATGTTGAAACACAAGTGCGCCGCACGGTTGATTATGAAAAAACTCCTGCTCTGGTGGCCGACGACTGGTACACCACCTGCCTCGGCATTGCTTCGGATCAGGGACCCGGCGACGACAACGAATACGACTACCAACACATCAGAAACATCCAATCGGATCTGATGAGCTACAACTCCACCTGGAACCCCGAATTGTTTGATGGCAATCAGGGTGGCAACGATGCCCCCGGTAACCCGAACGCCTCCAACGTTTCAACCGAAGTGAACGCCGGTACAAGCATCATCACCTATACAGGTCATGGCAGCACCACCTCGTGGGGCACCACCGGTTTCAGCAATACCAACGTCAACGCCCTCCAAAACCAGGGAAAACTTCCCTTTATTTGGTCGGTTGCCTGTGTAAACGGAGAATTCATGAACGGAACCTGTTTTGCCGAAGCCTGGCTGCGCGCATCACAGGGTGGCCAACCCACAGGAGCTGTGGCCTTTTTAGGCTCAACCATCAACCAAAGCTGGGATCCTCCTATGGAAGGACAAGACGAAATGGTTGACATACTGGTGGAAACCTACCCCGACAACATCCGCCGCACCTTTGGAGCCCTCTCGATGGAAGGGTGTATGAAGATGAACGACACCTACGGCTCGGGCGGTAACGAAATGACCGATACCTGGACCATTTTTGGCGACCCCTCGGTTATGGTTCGCACCGATAACCCCACCAACATCGCTGCCAACCACAACCCCACCGTATTCCTCGGCAGCACCTCGTTCGTGATCAACTCATCGGCAAACGGAGCCAAAGCTACCATCTCCGTGAATGGTGAAATTCTGGGAACAGGAATCGTGAACAACGGACAGGTAGAAGTTACTTTTGCCGCGCTTACCAACGTGGAAGACACCCTTACCGTGGCCCTCACAAAATACAATGGCATCCCTTACCTTGCTGAAGTGCCCGTGATACCCGCTGAAGGCCCTTACGTGATTTATTCCTCAAATACCCTGAACGATGCAACCGGCAACAACAACGGTCAGCCCGACTACTCCGAAACCATCATGCTCAACATCGACATGAAAAACATTGGTGTGGAAGCCACCGTGAATGCCGAAGTGAAACTTCGTGTAAACGATCCCTACATCACCCTTGTTGACTCCACCGAAAACTACGGTGCTGTGCCTGCCGGACAAACCGTGGGTTTGCCCGACGGATTTACCATTCAGGTGGCCGACAACATCCCCGATGGCAGGGTGGTGGTATTCAAAACCGTTTGCAACGATGGCGGCGAAGAGTGGACCAGCCAGTTCACCCTCACTTTCCATGCTCCTGCCCTCAACCTGGTGATTACCCAGGTGCTTGACCCTCTGGGCAACAACAACGGCAGGCTCGATGCCGGCGAAACCGCCGATATTAAAGTAAAAATAAAAAACAACGGCAGCGCCCCTGCCTACGACGTTGAAGGAACACTGGCAACCGGCGACCCCTTCATCACCGTTAATTCCGCGTCAGCCACCTACGGCGACATGAACCCCAGTGCTTATGGAGAAGAAACCTTCAACGTTACTGTAACCGATTTCGCACCAGGTGGACACACCGTGAACTTCAACCTGTTGCTCAACGGCGAGTTCAACCTTCAGGTTTCGGAGCAATTCGACCTGGTAATTGGCCGAATCCCCGTGCTGGTAGTTGATCTTGATGGCAATACCAATTCGGGACCTGCCATACAAACCGCGGTTCAGTCACTGGCCATCACTGCCGACTACACCACCACCATGACCACCACCCCCGACCTCTACCAGTCGATCTTCCTCTGCCTGGGGACTTCGCCCAACAACCATGTTCTCACCACCGCCGAAGCCCAGAAGATGATCAACTTCCTGAACGGCGGAGGACGCCTCTACATGGAAGGTGGCGACACCTGGCATTACGACCAGATAAGCAACCCCACCAACCTTCACCCCATGTTCAACATCAACGGGAAAGGCGATAACGGTGGCGACATCACCACGCTGCTTGGCAAAAACGGCACCTTCACCGAAGGGATGAGCTTCACATTCAGCGGCGATGAAAACTACATCGACAAACTTGAACCCAAAAATCAGGCTTTCGTTGTGATGAGCAACCAAAACCTGGCTTTTGATGTGGCAATTGCCAACGAGGCTACCGACTACAAAACCATTGGCTCCTCCATCGAGTTTGGCGGACTGGTTGACGGCACACTCCCCTCAACCAAAGCGAACCTGATGCAGGAATACCTCACCTTCTTCGGCATAGAACGTTCGCCCATGTGGGCTGCTTTCGCTGCAAGCACCACCACACCACAGATCAACACCGAGGTACAGTTTACCGACCTCTCGAGCCCCGGATTCACCCAATGGGCGTGGACCTTTGATGGTGGCGACCCCGCATCAAGCACCGAACAGAACCCACGCACGGTGTATCACAACACTGGCCTGTACGACGTGACCCTCACCGCTTCGAATGCCGATTCCACCAAGACCACTACCAAATACGATTACATCAACGCCGCCGATTTCACTGGTATCGAAATGGATGCTGCCACAGTATCGTGCACAGTATTCCCCAACCCGTCGAACGGCATGGTGAATGTTCGCCTGGAAGCCAATGGCGTTTCACTTACAGCTGTTGAACTGCTTGATGCCACTGGCAAAAAAGTTCAACGCATCGAAGCTGCCGACATCAACGGTCAACTGATCCGTTTTGCCAACCTGCCTTCGGGCCTTTACATGGTAAGGGTTGTAAGCGACCGTGGCTCACTGGTTCAGAAACTTATTGTAAGATAGAACCCTTGTGGTTTGATTGTATTTCGCAGAAGCGCCGGCTCTCAAGCCGGCGCTTTTTTTCATCGGTTGGCGCCATCTTTTACAAATGTTTCAGTGTAGTGAATGTTTTGTTGTGTTTTTGTTCAGCGTAATGATTGTGGTGCGGGAAAAGACTGTATTTCGAGACTTAGATAAAGCGCCACCGCGAATCGCGGGGACAATAGTTTTCCGCCCGGGTTGCTTCGCGCCATGAAACCTCATTTTACTATAGTTGAATGGCTGCGTCACCCATAATGGTGACGCAAATTCTACATTTAGCTAAAAATAGGGATGTTGTGAAATCAGATTTGAAAAAACGTCGAAGTCAGCAACGACGAAGAACCACCTGCCAGGGTGGTTTAGCCCGTAGGGCATTAGTGCAACCAGCCCTACCAGCCCCGAACGGGTATAACCAGGGGTGTTTTTAGGTGAAGAATACCCTTCGGGGCATAAGGAGCCTGAAAAACTCCATCGTTGTACCCGAAAGGGTATAACGCGTGAAATTAAACGAATTTGTAGAGCAGCGCCGACGCGAAGCCGGCCTCACCCAGCCCCAGAAGGCCTACCATGCCGGGATAGACTTGCGCTTTGTGAGGGAATTGGAACAGGGGAAAGAAAACTTGCGCATGGACAAGGTGAACCTGTTGTTGTGGCTTTGGGGCCACCAAGTGGGAACCGTTCCAGCCAGCAGGTAAGAAGGCGATGATGCCCAGGGGTGAAGTTTAGATTTACGATCGAAAGGCCGGTATGCTTACTGAAGATCACGACGGTTTTCGGTTTGCTTACGAGCCCGATTACTTGTTGCGGCCTGATGCCGCGGCGGTTAGTCTTACCCGGCCCTTGCGCTCCGATCCTTTTTCAGAAAAAAAATGACGCTGTCGCTCCACAAATGGGATGAGTTAATTGGCAACTCCTTTATCCCCCCCCAACTACAACACCAGTTCCGTCAGTTGATTGACGAACGGTTCAGCAGGTTTGAGCAACCCTCACTGCGGGCTGAAACCTGCTAACTGGCCCCTTTCAACACCTCTCAGCGGTTACCCTTGCCTGGTAAAGCTTCCCTCTACACGCCAAAAAACGAAAAACCCGGCACTTTCGCACCGGGTTTGTAGTAGCGGGAGCAGGATTCGAACCTACGACCTTCGGGTTATGAGCCCGACGAGCTACCTCTGCTCCATCCCGCAATGTATCTTTATGTTTGTTAATCAGAGGTTTATTTTGTCAAGTCTTTCAACTTTCCTTGCTAAACCCCGATTGTTTCGTATCTTTGCAAACGGGACTGCAAAGGTAAAACCTTTTTTTAAATGAACAAGTCCTTGATGAAATTTTTTTTTGAATGACACACAAAGCTGGCTTCGTAAACATCATCGGACGGCCCAACGTTGGGAAAAGCACTCTGATGAACAGCCTGGTGGGTGAGCGGTTATCCATCATCACCAACAAGGCACAAACCACCCGCCACCGGATTCTAGGGATTCTGAGCAGCGACGATTACCAGGTGGTATTTTCCGACACCCCCGGTATTCTCGACCCCAACTACAAGCTTCAGGAATTCATGATGCGCGAGGTGGAGGGCTCCCTCACCGATGCCGACATCTTTCTTTACGTCACCGAAGTTGGCGAACGCCGCCCCGACGACCGCATCGTGAAGCGAATTTTGGCCACAGAAGCACCCATCATATTGGTCATCAACAAAATTGATACCTCCACCCAGACAGCTGTGATGGACGATATTCAGTTTTGGCAGCAAGTATTCCCGTTGGCCGTCATCATCCCGGCTTCGGCTCAACACGGGTTCAACAAAGAGCGGGTGCTTGAAGAGGTGCTTGCCCGATTGCCCGAGAGCCCTGCCTACTACGACAAAGATGACCTTACCGACCGCCACATGCGCTTCATCGTGGCCGAAATCATCCGCGAAAAAATCCTGCTGCTCTACGACAAAGAGGTCCCTTACAGCACCGAAGTGGTGATTGACAGCTATAAAGAAGAGCCCAAACTGCTGCGCATCAGTGCCGTGATTTATTGCGCCCGCGAAACCCAAAAGCCTATCCTGATAGGCGAAGGGGGGCGTATGTTAAAAAAAGTAGGAACCCTGGCACGTAAAGATATCGAGGCCTTCACAGGCACCAAAGTATTTCTGGAAACCAATGTAAAAGTGGCCAAAGACTGGCGCGACGACCCGCGCCTGCTCAAACACTTTGGCTATGAAAATGAATAGAAATTGACATGACAAATATTTTAGCAATAGTTGGCCGTCCCAACGTGGGCAAGTCAACCCTTTTCAACCGCATGGTAGGTGGCCGTCAGGCTATTGTAGATCCTACCAGTGGAGTAACCCGCGACCGCAACTATGGTCATTCCGACTGGAACGGGATTGGCTTCTCGGTGATTGACACCGGGGGCTACGTGATGGGCTCTGACGACATTTTCGAGGAGGAGATTCGCAAGCAAGCCTCGTTGGCCATCGAGGAAGCCGATGTAATTCTTTTCGTGGTTGATGCCTTCGAGGGGATCAGCCCGCTTGATGAAGAGGTAGCCGAGCTGCTTCGCAAATCGGGAAAACCGGTGGTTTTGGCAGCCAACAAAGTTGACAACCCCATGCGCGTTGCCCTTGCTGCCGAGTTTTACAGCCTCGGTCTGGGTCAGCCCTGGGAGCTATCAGCCGTTAACGGCACAGGAACCGGCGATCTGCTCGACGAAATCGTGAAACACTTCCAACCCACCGAAGATACGACAGATCCCCATGCCGACCTGCCCAAAATTGCAGTAGTGGGACGACCCAACGTTGGAAAATCGTCGCTCATCAACGCCTTGATTGGCGAACAGCGCAACATCGTGACACCCATTGCCGGCACCACCCGCGACTCTATCTTCACGAGATTCAACCAGTTTGGCTTCGACTTTTACCTGGTTGACACAGCCGGGCTGCGAAAAAAAAACAAGGTGAACGAAGACATCGAGTTTTACTCTGTGATGCGTTCGGTGCGAACCATCGAAACTGCCGACGTGGGAATACTGATGATCGACGCTGTGACAGGGTTTGAATCGCAGGATATGAACATCTTCAGCCTGCTGCAAAAAAACCACCGCGGCATTGTGCTGGTAGTCAACAAATGGGATCTGGTTGAGAAATCGAACAACACCATGCGCGACTTCGAGGCATCTCTTCGCCAGAAAATTGAACCCTTCACCGATGTCCCCATTGTATTTACCTCGGCCATCACCAAACAACGACTGATCAAGGCTTTGGAAGTGGCTCTGCAAGTGTATCAATCGCGCAGCAGGCGTATTCCCACAGCCAAACTCAACGAGGTGATGCTCCCCATCGTTCAGGAGAATCCACCCCCATCTACCAAAGGGAAATACGTAAAAGTAAAATACATCACACAGCTTAAAACCCGGTACCCTTCGTTTGTTTTCTTCTGCAACCTGCCCCAGTATGTTCGTGAGCCTTATAAGAGGTTTGTCGAGAACCGGTTGCGCGAAAAATTCAACTTCACCGGGGTCCCCATCGAAATCTATTTCCGCGAAAAATAAGTCAGATCATGGCCGTTGAAGAAGTACGCATCGACAAATGGCTGTGGGCCGTTAGAATTTACAAAACACGATCGCTTGCCACCGAGGCATGTAAAAACGGACGCGTAAAAATTGAAGGACAACCCGTTAAACCGAGCCGAATGCCAAAAATTGGCGATGTGGTAGAAATCCACCTTAACCCTCTCAACAAAACTGTGAGGGTTAAGGCGCTGCTCCACAACAGAGTTGGAGCCAAGCTGGTTGCCGAATACCTCGACGATCTCACCCCTGCTGAAGAGTACGAAAGGGTGGAGCTCATCAGAGAATTCAACGCCGAATTCAGGCCACGCGGAACAGGCAGGCCCACCAAATCGGATCGCAGACAGATTGACAGCCTGAAGAACAACCTCGAATAGCAAGACCCAAACAAATCTTGTAATTTTTTTTAAGAATTTCATTAACAGTTATTGATCGGTTTAAACCACTTTTGCCAAACGATGTCAAACACGATACGTTGAACCAAAAGAAACTGTTAGAATGAATAGCCGTATCTTAACTTTTGTGATCATTATCAGCATCCGGATGGTGCTACCCTGCCCGGTTTTCTCACAAGGACAAACCCAAACAGAATCAGCATCTTTCTGGTCGCCAGTGGAAACCAGTACCCTGACTTATCTGAGAGAATACGAATGGATGGCAGCCGATGTTTACAACTACTTTTTGGCTCTGCATCCCCTCCCCTTGTTTCAAAACATGGGGATGAACGCCCTCAACATCTCCGAGATGGCTCACCTGCTGTTGCTGCGCAACAACATTGCCGACCCCTCCCGCCCGCATATTCCGGGAAAATACACCGACACAACCCTCAACAACAGGTACCAAAAGTTGGTTACCCATGGCAAACCATCGCAAGACGATGCTTTGCTGGCCTGTTTATCGCTTGAAGAATTTACCCTTCAAAAGGTGATGCTTCTCAGCCTGAAGGTTCACCACCCCGATTTGGTAAACCTTACAGAGATGGTAGCCCGAAGCTCAAGAAACCACCTGAGGGCTCTTTTCAGGCACGCCACAACGCGAAACCTGGTTTTTGAACCCACCTACCTGAGTCCTGAATTTTTTACAACCGTAGTAAACCAGCCACATGAGCGGGGACGGGGTCCTCATGAACAACCACAGCCATGAAACAACGCCATCTGCTGCCCGACCTCCTCAAGGGAATTGCCGTAATTCTGATGATCCAGGTTCACCTGACCGAGCTTTTCGCCACCCGCGAATTTGCCGATTCAATGCCGGGACGCCTATCGCTTTTCCTGGGAGGATTCCCTGCTGCCCCGCTTTTTATGGTGGTGATGGGGTGGTTTGCTTTCAACACCAAAAGACTGAAAAACACAGCATTCAGAGCCATAAAACTTCTTTTTACCGGACTTCTGCTCAACCTGGCCCTAAACCTCAGTTTGCTTATCAAAGTTTGGTCTGGAGAACTGGAGGTTGACGTTTGGGCTTACCTTTTAGGAGCCGATATCCTCTTTCTGGCAGCGCTGTCGCTTATTGCAGCCGAAGGAGCCAAAAGAATATCGAACCGCAAATGGTGGGCATTGCTTATCATAGCGTTGGTGGTTGCAACCCTGGCTCCCATGTTCTCGGCAGAAACACCAGCCACCGGAATCTGGCGCTACATCAGGCCTTTGATGGCCGACAAATACGCGTGGTGGAGCTACTTCCCGCTGTTTCCCTGGTCGGCCTACGTGCTTGCAGGCATGGCAGCATCGGCTTTGCATGAACAAAACACTACACTTTGGAACCTGCTCAAACACCCGGTAACTCAGGTGGTGGTTGTGGCAGCATTTGTTACCGGAAGTTGGTATGGATGGCAAATCAGCACCCACTTAGAGGCATACTACCACCATGGCTTGTTGTTTTTCCTCTGGGCACTTACAGCAATTGGTTTCTGGATATATTTTTGGGACAAGGTTCAGCACCTAATCCCCGAAATCAGATCGTTGCAATGGATTGGCCGCAATGTCACCACCATCTATTTCGTGCAATGGGTTCTGATTGGAAATCTGGGAACCTGGCTCTACCATACCCAATCGGGTTCGGCACTGGTAATCTGGTTCATTCTGATCGTTTCAACCACTCTGGCCTTGGTATATAGACTCAGGAGACTGAAACACACCGACGAAGAATTGCTGTAAAAAAAAAGGGGGGCAGAATTAAGCCCCCGCTTTCAAATCAACCCCGGGTTATAGCAGATCGGCGCCTATAGTCCCTTGCAAAAACGCCAGATACTGGGAGCTGGCAGCTTCGTCCAAGCGCTTCTTTACCAACGTAAGGCGATCATCAAGTTGCAATTGCGTTCTGTATTCACGATTGATTTCCAGCTTCATAAATTTTTCGAGATAGATAACCGATCTGGAATAGAATGCTGTATCGATTTGCTGCTTTCTGATCAAGCGCTCGCGGTACCAATCGGAATCAAGCACAAACGACCTGTCAAACATTTGTCGGATCTGGGGGTGCGAAAGGGTTTTCCCTTCCCATTCGCCATAAGCCATAACGTGAAGCAATGCTTTCAAAGGGGGGATAGCCTTCACCACGCTGTTGTCAGCAAAATAGTTGAGCGCCACCTTGCGTTGAGCTTCGGCAATATGGAGAACTCCGTCAGCAAAAGCATCCAAATCCTGCAATTCGGGTTTGAGCATCTCTTCCGAAAATACAGCCTGGGGCTCATCAAAAATGCTGTTCATATAGTTGAATGTGAAAGTCTTGGTTATGCGGTAACCCAAGCGTGAAGCAGGTATGGTTGCTCCGTTAAACTCAAAGTCGTTCACTTTCTCGAGCGAGCCTTCGGCTATCAACTTCTGAGGATCACGATCGGCAGGATCCATCCGGCACCACAATTCGGGAATAAGCAACGAAATGTCGTGATCGAACCTCGACTTAGTCCCCACGTAACCTGCTGCCGAGCTGAAGGCGTTGTAACCAGTGAGGATATACGAGAGCAGGGCGTTGTTGAGATCGGTCACCGGGCACAGCATGTTAAAGGGTCCTTTGGTGAGAGCCCCTTCTGATCCTGCCCCGGTAGTTGATGGCGATTTACCGGTAAGGCTGCAGATGAAATCCATGAAAAGTTCGGGGAGTTCCTGGTAATGAATGGGATTGTAAACGCTTAGCCCTCTGATGCCGCTGCCTGCATCGGGAGGATTGTTGCGGCGACCCGGCAATACAGCATTCACCGGCAAATGCAAGGGTTGGTTCAGAGGTATGGCTTCGGCCAGACGCAAACCTATTTCGGCTAATTGATCGTCAATAGGATTGACCAGATCGGGACGGGTTTGCAAATAGCGGGGATTCTTTGAAGGGGCTCCATCAACCATGCGAGGATGCGAAGGGGTGATAACATAATAACCCGACGGGTCGTTGGCTCCTTCGGCCAAAATTCGTTTGATGGGTTTGGTATAGAGGTCGAAGTTGATTGTATCGTCGAGCAATCGCTGGCAATCTTGTGACGAAAGAGGTTCGTAGTTGCTCGTAAAATTATCGTTTCGCGACAGATCGGCCTCGGCTTCCTTATCGTAGCCCCTGTGAATGGCTTCATCGGGACGTTGAAAGAACTTCATCTCGCAGTTCTCAACCAATTTGACACTCTGGTTGCGGTAACAGCCGGGCAGATGCTTCAAATGTCGCGATGCCAGGGTAATGGATGCAGTGATGTCGTCTTCCATCTGGATTTTAGCGGCGGCAATGAAGTCAGACCTCAGTTTGTGCAAATACCACGAATTGTCGTTGGCAAATCCTACACGCAGGTAGCTGGCCGACAAGCGGCGGTTGTTAAAGAGCAACTCGTGTCCTTTCCTTCCGTTGATAACATCGGTCGAAAAAAAGGTCTTCCAGTCGGTGGCAGTTTGTCCGGGTCGGTAAAACCTTTTCACATAAAACACCAGAGCCTTCACATGAGCAGGGATTCCCTTCACAAAATCGTTGTACGAATCGTTGTAGCGATCAGACGGGGTAAGCAGTTTGATAACCGAACCCAGGGTACGGTCGGTTGAGAGGAGGCTGCGCACATCACGGGGATTGGTAGCAGGGTCGCGCCAACGGTCGGAATAATCGCGGCAGATAATGGCATCGGCGGCAGCCATGTCGTCATCAAAATGATCGACAAAGAAAGAGCCGTAAATGATGGCGTTGAGTAACGATTTGCTGATTTCTGATTTACCACCTCCCGACACCGTGCTGGGTTTATGACAAAAAGTACCACGAGGATGGGTGCTCACAAGCCTCCACGAAGGCGCCGATGGATGCTTTTCCATGTGAATCTTATGTCCGGATGGAAAAATATAGTAATGATTGGGTCTGAGTGCAAGAGCCTGGTTGCTGCCTCCCGAATGCCAGGTGATTTTGGCGGCGTAAAGGTCGATATGAGCATCCTCCGGAATGTATATTATCTCGGGGAAAGTGCGGTCAATGGCGTATCCTTCAGGTTTGATGTCCATCCTTTCGCCAAGGAGTTGAATCACATCGCTGAAACGGCACTCATTTTTCAGCCGGTTGGTCATAAACAGTTTTCCATCGAAAGAACTTCCAATATTCTTGCGGGGAAAAGCTATAGCACCGCCCGAATGTTCCTCTTCTGCCAGTCCGCTGAGATTGGCCGAGAAGCTAATCTGGGTCTTGATCTCCTTCTTCGAGTACCCAAAATAATTATCGGCAATCAGCGTGATCACCACCCCAGAGCTATCGCGACAAGTTGCTTTAAAGGCTTGCCCGTTGTTGTAGAGCTCGTCGGCGGTATCCCAGAACATTTTATCGCGCAATTGCCTTTCGGTGGCATGCCTTCGTTGGGGCAGACCCAACTCTTTTTTTGTAAGCGTGGTAAGCTGGGGGGCCAGCACAATGCAGCCCGTGTGGCCTGTCCAATGCTCGGGATCAAGAGCGGCATCGGAAGCCGGGTGCGAAGGGTTCCCTCCATTGCCAAAAATCGACTCCACAAAGTCGACGTTGCTTACCAGACTTCCTGGAGCAAAAAACCTGATCTCCATAGTTTTCTGAGCCATCACACCCTTGACCTCCGGACTTACCACAGGGCGCACCAACAGCGACACGAACACCCCTGCCTCCGTTTTTTGTTGCGAAGTGAAGGGAAGTTTCAAAAGATCATCGGGAGGGTTGAAGGCTGCCTGAAGCATCCTGACCCAGGCCAACCGGGGAATCTCAATCTTATCGAAGGGGACCGGAAGTCCTCCCTCTACAATATGAAACGAACCCTGTGTCGTACGCCGGTCGTTTTTCGGATTGTGAAGAATACCTTGCCTGATCCGGTAAGAGTCAACCAGTTGATTTCGGTAAGAATGACCATGAGGCGGCAAGCTCAAAACCCTGGCAACATGAGGCTTGTCGATCACAAAAGTGTTGTTGGGGAGCTTTGGAACCACATCAGACGGCAGGTCAGACAGATACCTCTCGATAAAATCCTGGATTCGACGATCAACAGGCGAAAATACGTTCTGAATCAATCGGGCACGGGTTCGGTAATTATCCACGATCCCCTCGGTTAGTCCCATGAACTTGGGATCGGAAAGCCTGTCGGCCTGGGGCAGTTCAGAATCGTCGAAGACCGGAAGGCCCAGGGTAGCCAGTCTTAGGTTGATGTAGCGAATCAGATCGCGCGTATGCATCAGAGGATGAACACTTTCAGTATTGGTGGGGTTTAATGTTTTCAACATCTTCATTCTTTTTAAAACCATGCTACAAAATTAGTTTCACGGCCATCTTCCTCTGAATGCATCCCATTTTCGGCATCGATTGCGAACGAAAGAATTTTGGTAAAAAAGAGCATAGAATCCAAAAAAAAGGCAATTGAGGCAGCAATGCTGCAGGTAACCTTTTAGAACTACTATGCGTAAGACACCATAAAACAATATATTATGCCTCACCCGCGCCATCATTACTCTTCAAGAATTGAAAAACTGATCTTGTTTGTTGTATCAGGACTGGTGCTTATCGTGGTACTGGAAATGATCAGCCTGGGGCGCACTGCCTCCGACCTGGTAACCATCAGAGCCATCATAGGGATTGGCTTTTTTGTATTGGTTTACGCGCTCACAGCCATGTTGTTTTACACAATCCTTAAAAAGGTAATCCCCAAAAAATCGGCAGTGATGATCGTAATCGCAACAGTTACTGTACTCATGATTTGGTTTTACAGTTTGCTGATGTGGCTTGGTTTTTTCAACCCATAAAAAAACCGGAAATACCCATTGGATAATTCCGGTTTGATGAAACGATTTTTAAGCTTTTAATTGGAATCGTAAGCCCATTTGATATAAATGGCTCCCCAGGTGAACCCGGCACCAAAGGTAGCCAGAATAAGATTATCGCCCTTTTTCAATTGAGGTTCCCATTCCCACAGGCACAGGGGTAAAGTAGCCGAGGTTGTGTTTCCGAAACGCTCGATGTTGATCATCACCTTCTCCTTTTCGAGGCCCATGCGTCGGGCCACAGCCTCGATGATACGCATGTTGGCCTGATGCGGAACCAACCAGGCAATATCTTTTGATGTAAGGTTGTTGCGTTCCATGATAGCTACAGCCACATCGGCCATGTTCGACACGGCATATTTAAACACCGGTTGCCCCTCCTGGTAAATGAAATGCTCGCGCGCATCCACTGTTTCGTGGGAAGCGGGTTTAACCGAACCTCCGGCTTTCTGGTGGAGGTGAATCCGTCCGAATCCGTCGGATTGGAGCATTTCGTCGATGATACCGCAATCGGGATCAGAGGTGGGTTCCAGCATAACAGCACCCGAACCATCGCCAAAAATCGGACAAGTGGCCCTATCGGTATAATCCACTATTGACGACATCTTCTCGGCACCCACCACGATCACCTTCTTATACAGACCCGAAGTTACAAACTTGGCACCTGTTGAGAGGGCGTACAAAAACCCTGAGCATCCTGCATTCAGGTCAAAACTGAAGGCATTTTTTATTCCAACTTTATCGGAAATGATGTTGGCCGTGGCAGGGAATTGGTGGTCGGGAGTAACAGTAGCACATATCAGCAGATCAATATCTTGCGGATTGGTATTGGTTTTTGCCAGTAGTTTTTCCACAGCTTTGGCTCCAACAAAACTTGAACCCTCGCCAGGCTCCTTAATGATGTGTCTTTCGCGGATACCAATCCGGGTCATGATCCATTCGTCGGTAGTATCAACCATCTGGCTGAGCTCTTCGTTGGTCAGGATATAATCAGGCACGAAGGCCTCAATGCCGGTAATCGCGGCTCTAATCCCTTGCATTTTAAGATTTCTTTTGGTTAAAAAACTAATGCTAATCAGTCGGGTTCAGATAGGCATGCACCGTTTTCCTGATTTGCTTGATCATGTTCGACTTACAAATCTCACCCGACAACAGAATCATATTTTTGATGGCCACATCGTTGCTGATACCATGCCCGATTACAACCGGTGCATTGATTCCCAGCATAGGAGTTCCACCATAGTTTTCATAATTAAATCGATCGAAGTATTCATCACGAATTCCCCGTTTCATCATCATCCGGTAGATGGCTTCTGCCTCTTTAAGGACGATGTTCCCAGTGAAGCCATCGCACACTATTACATCGGCTTTACTTCTGAAAAGGTCGCGGCCTTCGATGTTGCCAATAAAGTTGAAATCGCGCGATTCTTTCATCAACTGGAAGACCGACTGCGCCAGAAGATTACCCTTTTTATCTTCATGCCCTATATTGAGCAATCCAACCCTGGGGTTATCCATTTTATAAACAGTACCAGCCAGGGCACTACCCAGGATAGCGAACTGGTACATGACATCGGGTTTCACATCGGGATTTGTACCCACGTCGAGCAGAATATTCACGCCACCATCTTCTCGCGGCAGAACAGTTGAGGTGGCAGGGCGGATAATCCCCTGGATGGTGTTGACGCTGTAAATAGAACCTACCAGCATGGCGCCCGAGTTGCCGGCACTTGAGAAGGCATCTATACCTTTCTCCATCAGCATTTTGAAACCAACAGAGATGCTTGCATTCGGTTTTGCAGTAAGAGCGCGCGTCGGGCTGTCGTCCATCCCGATAACATCAGGGGCATGGACTATATCGAAACCATCGGCCGGCACATGGATCAATTCCAGTTCACGCAGAATGGTCTCCTTGTCGCCGATCAGGACAATCCTGTCGGTTGAAGCCAACACATTACGGGCGAGGACAGCTCCGGCTACGGTAGCCTTAGGAGCGTTATCCCCACCCATAACATCTATTCCTAATCTCATGCTTTGTGTGGTTAGTAGCAACCCTGCTTATTTAGCCTCGGCAACTTCCATGACCTGTTTACCACGATAATAACCGCACTCAGGGCAAACGCGATGGTAGAGTACAGGTGAACCGCAGTTACTGCACGAAGCAATGGTAGGAGCGGTAGCTTTATAGTGGGTCCTGCGCTTGGCAGTGCGGGTTTTCGACCACTTTCTTTTTGGATTTGGCATTTTTTAACGGTTTACAGATTTATAAAAAATGAATGTTAACTATCAGTGTTCAGATCTTTTAATTTATCCCACCGGGGATCAACCGGAGCGGCAGGTTTCATAGCCTCCAGGCGTGCAAGCATCTCGGGATCGCAGCCGCTCTCGCCCTCTTCTGTTTCGGGATGAACCCTCCGGAATGGGACTAACAAATTGATGTAGTCGTAAATAACTCCAGAAAGATCAACCTTGGTTTCATCCTGCTCAAGAATCATGACATCGGCATCCTCATCGTCGGCCTCCGCGCCAAATCTGACGATAAGCTTCTCTTCTCCGCTGATCTCCAGATCGAATGCTCCGGCACACCGGTCACACAAAACTTCTACGGTTCCCGACAGGGTGAAATAAAAAATAAGCATCCGTTCCGATTTCTCCAGCTCTGCAACCACCTTGATTTGGCTCTTGCTAAGCTCAGACTCCTCGAAACAGGAAAAAAACTTGTGGTCAACATCAAATTCAAATGTGTGATTTCCAAGCTTTAATCCCACAAAAGGTATAACAAATTCTTTCAACGGATGCACCTTCTTGTGTAGTTTGAATAAGGCCGGCAAAAGTAAGAATTAATCTGGTGAATAACAAAAAATTGTTCTCTTCACTGATGTTTAGTTGGTTCAAAATCCGGCAGGTTCCCACCCACCGGATGCGTTGCCAAACTCATTTCTCAGAGCTTTATCAGGCGACGCTGCCCGCTCCTGTGTCCTTCGCCAAGCAATTGCACCACGTAGCATCCGGCAGGCAGGTTTTGGATGTCAATCTTCACAGCGCTGTCAGTTTCTTTTATCACGTGATAATCTCTTGAGACACCATCCATCGAACTTATCCTTACAGTTGTCCATTGCCATGCCGACGGGGTGAGAACCGTAAGCTGGCTGGTTGCAGGGTTGGGAAAAACAGTAAGGTCGGGGGGTGAAGCTTCATGGTTGGCAGCCCCCACGTTGAGTCCTTTGAAGAAGGTTACACCATCCTGAAGGCCATTCTCGTCGTAGTTCACCTCGGCAAAAGGGTGGAGCATTTCGCCTGTTAACCAGCGATACGATGAATCGTGTGTGGTTTGTGGGTACCCCGGAGCAGGAATCCAACCCAGAAACACCACTTTCATCCAGGCAGAGTCAACCTGAATGGTCTTCGATGACTCAAGAAGGGCTCCTTCGTAGGTTGCGTCGGGCAAAACAAGGGTACCCCATCCGGTCACCTCGCGAATGGTGGTGAGGGTCATGTGGTATTTCACCGAATCGGTGCCGGGCATCCCGAAGGAGGCTCCGTCCATTTTCACCCTCACCTGCGAAGTAGTATTCATCTGGCTTCCATAGGTATAGGGAAAGTCGAACAGGGGCATTGCCGGGTAAAACGGCATGGGCTGAACTCCATTTCCGGGATCGCCAACTACACCGAGCAGGAGTTCCTGTGCATCGTTGTTCTCGATATAACCAATGCCATCTGTCATCGTTACGGCCAGGTTAGCTGTAGGATAAGCATTGGGATAAGGGGTGTTGGCCGGATCGGTGTATTCCACCGTGTCGGTGGCATGCGATGGGTAGCCACGAAAATCCCACAGCAGGTTCTGACCTGATTTTTCGAAACTAAAAGCTGTGGGTTCGTCAAAAGCCTGAAAGTGGAGCAACGAACCTGGTTGTGGAGCCATAGAACTGTTCAGGACCACCTGAGCCTGCAACGTGGTCAATCCAATGACCAGGGAATAAAGGGTAAAACGAATTCTTTTCATACGGTATATATTTACCACAAAAGTAAATGCTTTGGCGGTAATGATAGCTTTACCGCACGTTAATTTTCAACTGTTAACTGTTTAACGATCGAAGGTAATGTCGATTACCATAATTTCGGGGCGGTTTCCTGTTCTGACCGGAGGGCCCCAGGTACCAAAACCGGTAGAGACAAAAAAGTGTGAATTGCCTTTAGGAAGGTATCCTTTGCTAAGTTCAAAAATGGCAGAAGTGATGAAGTTCAGAGGCCAGAGTTGTCCGTGATGGGTATGCCCGCTAATCTGAATGTCGAATCCTGATCTGGCCACTTCGTCGAGTTTGAAAGGCTGATGATCGAGGAGTATGGCGGGTTTGGAGAGGTCAATCATCGCGGCGAGTTCGCCGAGGGATTTGCGGCTTTTCCCCGAGAAACGGTCGCGATCGCGGTCTTCACGGCCTACCACCCAGAGAGCATCGTCAACCAGCACGGCAGTATCGCGCAGCACTGTAAGACCATGGTCTGAAAGGTATTTCACGGCCCTCTCGGCACCACCTATGTACTCATGGTTGCCGGTGATTGCGAAAACCCCCATCGGGGCCTTGAATTTTTGCAACAACGCGCCCAAATCGTGCCTGATAACGGGGGCCAAATCTTCGTCAACCACATCGCCGGCAAAAAGAATCATGTCGGGCTTTTGGGCGGCTACCAGCTCGGCAAGATTGCTCAAGCGCCGCGGGCCGATAAGCGTTCCTAAATGAACATCAGACACAGCCACCACACGTGTTACCCTGGTCAGAGGTCCCTTCTTCCCGATGTGAACGGAGTGGTGGGCGACATGGGTGGTGAGGGCGTTGATATTGCCGGCAGCAACCAGGGTTAGAACAAGTCCCACAGTTACCGTGAATGTCATGATTTTCAACCATGATTGATCGGGCGATAAAAGGTGGAAAAAAGGAACCACCCAGTTAATCAGCCTCAATACATCAATAAGCAACGTGGCAAGCAACAGGTAAAAAAAGATGGCAAGCCAGAACGATCCAACCCAGGTTAGGGCATCGGAAACAGGCGACAACCAAAATCGTTCGGTAATTCGGGCCAAAGGGTAAGAGACCGCCAAGATCCAAAAAAGCCAGCTAAAAACCACCCGTGACGTGGAGCCGGCGGCAAAGGCCTGTGCACCTCTGCTGTGTATGTAGAGGTTCAACAAGGTGTAAAGGGTGAGAACCACCCCAAAGAATATGAGGAACATATAATTTTTCATCGGGCAAAGTAATGTGAAGAGGTGGTAAACAACGTTGAGGGGCAAAAGGTTTCTTTAGGGGAGCGCTTTGCCACGTGCTGCAATCCACAGGTCGTACCACTCCTGGCGCGTCAGCTCAACACCAATCGATTGGGCGCAGGCGGCTATCCTCTCGGGGCGGGTAGTGCCGATGATGGGAACCACGCGGGCCGGAAGGGCAAACAACCACGCCAGCAGTATGGCCTCGGGAGAGGCATTGTGACGGTTGGCCAACTGCTGAATTTTATCGAACACCGGAAGGTTTTGATCAGAAGCCTTATCACGGTTGAGGTACAGACCCTGATCGAGCGGACCCCAGGCCTGAAGAGTTACCCCCTGATCCTGACAATAGGCCAGCAGACCATCGGTGGAAGCCGACGGACTGACTCCGCTTTGGTTGACACTGATATCCGATTCAATCAGAAGCCGATGCCCAAGACTAAGTTGCAACTGGTTGATGGTTATCGGGAAATGGCTTTGACCAGAGAGGTACCTGATGTGTTTAAGGTGCATATTGCTCACTCCAAAAAACCTGACCAACCCGCGAGTGTGAAGCCATTCAAAAGCCTGAGCAACCTCGTCGGCCCGCATCAGCGGATCGGGGCGGTGAAGCAGCAGGGTATCAAGATAATCGGTTCTGAGTCTTTTGAGAATAGCCAATACCTGATTAACAATATAATCCCTGCTTAAGTTATAATGGGTTTCTCCGTTTTCGCCAGCCCGAAGACAAATTCCGGTTTTTGACTGCAAATGGATTTCGTGGCGAAGGCCGGGCGAATCGGCCAATACTCTGCCAAACGCCTCTTCGGCTTTTCCGAAGGTGTAGATGTCGGCATGGTCGAAGGTTGTTATGCCATTCTGAATGGCTGTTTCGATGGTTTGACGGGCCAAGTTTTCATCGGCAGTAGTTACAGCGAGGTTGTTCCAGCCACCTCCAAGCCCCATACAACCCATTACAAGCTCTCGTTTAACCGGATTTCCGGACGGTATCATGCGTTCATGTTTAAAGTGGTACGACGATCGTTGGGTATCTTGTATTACAGGAGAAATCAGCATTCGCTGCATGCATGCAGGGCTTCTTTCAAAATATCGTTGTGGTCGAATGCAAGAGGAGGCAACTGGTTGATGTTCCACCACTGCACCTCACGGGCATCGTCGCCGGCAACGGGGATTAAATCCTGGGCTACGTCGGCCCATCCCTTGAAAACCACCGTGATGGTGCGGTGCCTCGGATCGCGGTTAACAGCCCCGAAAGTGCGCCACTGCTCCAGTTTGATACCCGTCAGGCCGGTCTCTTCGGCAAGTTCGCGATGAGCAGCCGTCATAAGTTCTTCGTCTATTTCGATAAAGCCCCCGGGAAACGCCCATGAACCCTCGAAGGGCTCTCTGTCGCGCCTGATCAGGAGCACCTCGGTAGGTCCCTCCTTCTTGCGAAACAACAGGATATCGACGGTTACGCAGGGGCGCGGGTAAAGGTAGGTGTAGGTCATGATAATTCGTCGTATTGATTTAACTTAGGACTGTAATGACGTTTAAGCCAGGTGCTAAGCCCGTCGAGGCCGGGAAAAAGAACCCGCTCGGTTATGTTAGCCTGATCGAGTTTGTCGCGGATTTCCCATTTCAACCCGGCAGGGATGATGATTCTGAAGAAAAGCTCTTCGTGTTGTTCGAGCCACTCGTTGTGCAGTGCTTCGGGGCTCGACATCAGGGAAAAGAGGGCGTGTTGATTCACGATCCGGTCGTCGAGCGACGGGGGTTCCAGAAAAAGGGTGAACACTTTGTTTTGCAACGAATCAAGCTGGCGCAGCGAGTTGCAAACAGGATCGAGTATGGTGGGGGTAAAAACATTTCCCCCTTCGTCGAGTAGCGATTCGCGAATAGAATCGGGTAAATATTGGTTAGACCTCACGTAGTTAACACACCAAATCGCGCCATCGGTATTAAATTTCAGGAGGTTGGCCGTGGCGAAATGGAGGGCTATGTAGGGAGAATAGGTCCAGTCGAGAAGTCGGGTTGGAAGCCCGTGGTGCTGGGCTACAGCGAGCCAGTTCCATACTGAATCGCCCGGTACTGCATTTCGCTGGGCATATTTTCTGAAATTGCGCAAAAGGTGACGTTCCAGGGCCACAAATTCACCGCCAACCCGCATCAAACTGGTTTTCAATTCATAGCTTTTATCACTCAGACCACGGTAAACATACCCCGATCTGAACCGGCTTATGCGCGGATCGAAGCTGTTGCGAAACAACAACTCCTGGAGGTGCATCCAGTCGTGAGCTACTATATCGTTGGTGGTTATCATTGTGGCTTAATCTTCATCGGGGGTATCAGTTTGGGCTGAAGCTTGGGAAGACCTCGCGGGGATTCCTTCCACCACCACCACGATCTCACCTTTTGGGGGATGCTGGGTGAAGTGCAGGGCCAGTTGCGACAAGGTACCGCGTCGCGTTTCTTCAAACAATTTCGACAATTCGCGTGAGACAGAAGCCCGCCGGTTGTCTCCAAATTTTTCGGCTAACTGGTTGAGGGTTTTAGCCAACCGAAAAGGTGATTCATAAAAGATGATGGTGTGTGGCACACCTGCAAGCCATTCGATGCGGGTAGCACGACCTTTTTTATGAGGCAGAAATCCCTCGAAGAAAAACCGGTCGGCAGGCAGCCCCGAGTTTACCAAAGCCGGCACAAAAGCGGTGGCGCCTGGAAGGGTTTCAACTTCAATGCCCGCCTCGATGCACGATCTTACCAACAGAAAACCAGGATCGCTGATAGCCGGAGTGCCGGCATCGGTAACCAGTGCCGTGCGCTGTCCGGCTCCAATCTGGGCGGTGATGTGCTCAACGGTTTTGTGCTCGTTGTGAAGATGATGAGCAACAACTCTTTTATCTATACCATAGTGCTTAAGCAAATTGCCCGATGTTCGGGTGTCTTCACACAAAATCACATCAACATCCTCTTTGAGCACTCTGAGAGCCCTCAGGGTGATGTCGTCGAGATTGCCTATAGGAGTTGGTACAAGGTATAGTTTTGACATACTGGAAAGTGACTTTAAACCGGCCGGAAGCGGCCTTGTATAAATTTGGGGTGGTGAAATTACAAAAAAACTTGCAGGATTGTAAAAATGTCGTACATTTGCAGCCTCAAAGCAATAAAGGGGCGTTAGCTCAGTTGGCTAGAGCGTTAGACTGGCAGTCTAAAGGTCAAGGGTTCGATTCCCTTACGCTCCACCCCTCCATAAAGAGGATCTCTGTCGGGATCCTCTTTTTCTTTTGGGGCTATCCCTTCCGGGTTGAGCTGAAAAGATAAACTGCCACAGGACCTAAAATTAAAAGAAGGATGGCGGGAAGCATCCATATCGCGCGGGGTCTCACAGTCCCGTCGGCCGAGAGCCACATCATCAGTTCGATTCCCAGAAAAACCATCACTGTCGAAAACTTCAAAGTGCGTATGAGCCGTGTGGCTTTAAGATACTGTTCTTTAGCATTCTCAGGGGTGATTTTAACGGGGTAGTTGAAAACATGGGGGCGTTGGTTAAGCCAGGTGAGCAGCGGAACAAGCAAGGTGGCCACCACAGGCATGAAAAGCAGAAAAAGTGGCGAGCCCCAGCCATCGGGTTCTCCATGAAAATTGAAGTGGGTAGCTATTGTATCAGGAAGGGTAGCAATGCCATAGAGCGCCACCGTCCACACTGCAACCAGCACAAACCAACTTGCCACATCAAGGAAGCGGTCGGTTTGGCGGGGCGAAATCTCAATACGGGGTTGGGTGTTTTTCATTTGAATAAAGGTGATGGGGTGTTGCTGCGATCGCGAGCATCGAAATCGTCAACAACCTGGTTTCTTATACTGACAAGATGCGATGGTGTGAGGGGTTTTCCTGTGCCGGGATGGTTGATAGCAGAAGTGTCGCCGGTTTGGGTGAAGGTGTTGAAGCCCTCGCGGTTAAGCCAATACCAGATTCCCCAGTTCCGAAAGTTGTACTCATCTGACCAGGGATTGTGTTCGTAATCAACATACCACAGCTTATGCTGGCTCACCACGAAATTGGCCGGGAAATAGTCGATGTTGAGGCCAACAGAGGCCAAAGAGCGTTCCCATTGAAGAAGGGTGGTAAGCCAGACCCGCTCGACGGGTTGTTCGGGCAACAATTCGGGAACCACCTTCCCGTCGATAAATTCTTTGATCAGATACTGCCTCTTGTGGTTGCACTCGAGCATTCGCGGCACTGGAATGCCAACTTCACACAAAGTTGTGTATGAATTTTCCTCGAGGATGGTTTTGGGTTGGGTGAAATGGTAATACGAAACCTCCTCATGGTGCATTGCCTTGAAAACCACCAGATGATGGTGATACTCCCCCAGGTAGGAGTAGCCCGATTTCCCCTTACCCAGAAAACGGATGAGGGTAAGGCCGGGAGGTGGATCAGTTGGAGGCGGTGGAAAAATGAGTTGCATAGCAGATGTGGATCAGGATTCAGTGCTTTTAAAGATGCTCCGTTCAACCGCCATACCCACGGCCACACCAACAGCGTAGCAAATCAAATCGCTCCACAAAAAGCCGAAGCCCAGCACCAGTCCACCCAGCCGGGTTGCCCTTACAGCATCGAGCCAGGGTGTGTGGAAGAGCTGACTCAATTCGATGGACACAGAAAACAACAAGGCTACAAGCCCCGATTTTTTATACGAGTGCCAAGGAAACGCAAAACGCGAAAGCCAATACACCATCATGGCCCACAAGGCATCGCCGGCGTAAAGCAAAACCCAGGCAGGAGTTTGAACAGGATAGCGACGGCTGAGCAACCCCAACAAAACGGTGGCAACAAGCAGGGTGGTGTAAACCATGCGGTGCCGACACCAAATCCTGTGAATTCTGAACAGCATCTTTAACTGAAGTTTCTTGGGGGTATCGCCTTATTGTTTAATGATTTTCTCAGAAAAAACACGCTCAGCTCCGCCCTTTGTAGCTCTGATGATAGCAAAATACAATCCAGGAGGAAGGTTTTCAAGATGAATTGAAAAATCGGAGTGGTTGTTAGTGTTATAAGAATAAACCACAGTACCGGTTACTGTAGTCACTTGCAATTCGACATCAGACAGGTCGTTGGCCTTCACGTTGAACACCTGATTGAATGGATTGGGATGAAAACGGGAACCGGTTTCAGGCTCCGAATCGAAATTGATGCCAATATTGCTAACAATATACTCTGCTGACGACATGGGTGAAGTGTTCCACTGATCCATACAGGCAATAGCCTTGTAAATATAGTGTCCCAAGGCTGACGGGGTTGTAACCGTAAGAGGGCTGTAGCCACTGTAGCCACTGTTGCAGGAGGGATTGGAGCCATCATCGGTATAACGGATCAGGGCACCTTGCATAGCATTAATAGTGAAAGTGATCGGGGAAGTAGATGTTTGATCGGGAGGGGTAAAAACCGGTGCTGAAAGTGTACCGGTTACCATATATTGGCCGGTTACAACTGGCGTTTGGCGCCATCCTTCTCGACAAGCAATGGCTTTGTAAACATAGATACCACTAGCTGCGGGAGTAGTTAAATTAACCGGGGGATTGCCCCACATCGGACTGTTGCAAGTAGGAACAGAACCGTTATTTGTATAATGAACTATCGAGTTTTGGGGGGCATAGATTGAAAACCAGATAGCTCCTGTGGACGTGGATGATTCAGGCCAGATGGTGATCCAATCCAAAATTCTTTCGATAGTGATGGTAACTGTGGCTTCGTTAGAAGGAGATTGCCCGGTTTTGCAGGCTATAGCTCGGTAAACATATACTCCGGTATCGTTAGGGGTGGTGATGTTGACATACGAGGTTCCACCCAGGCTTGTACCACATTGTGGTGCTGTTCCGTCGCTAGTATAGTAAACTTTAGCCCCTCCTGAAGCAGTGATTCGAAACGATTGCGCTTCTTCAAAAGTTCCGCTTTCGATATCAAATACGGGTGGCAACGGCCGATGAGAAATCTGCTGAATAAAGGCATAGGTGCCACTAAGTCCCCAATATGTTCCACAGAAATATTCGTCATTGTTTGTTCCTGATGCAATAAAAGTGCCTTCGGCTCCTTCAAGCACTGAATGGTAGGTTGTCTCCCATAAAGTGTTAGTTTGTTCATATTCCAGATTCCAAATAATTCCTCCTGTTGACTTAATTTGCCTCAAGTCGTAAAAATACGAATATTCTCCTCCTGAATAATAACTCTTTAGGTAGCCCATCAGGAAGGTACCATCTGAAAGTTCACAGATATCGGTAACACTGGATGAACCGTTGTTTACCTGAATCTTATTCTCCCACTGCTTTGTGCCCTGATTGTTATACTTACGGGTGAGGGCTGAATAATTGTACCTGCCCGCCACAACGAATCCGTTATCTTGTGTTGAACAAACACGCCTCGCATCATCGTTACCCTCTTTGGCGTCTCTCTCTTTCCAGACTATCGTCCCTTCGCTGTTAATCTTCACGAGCCACATGTCAAAATCACCCCAATTGCTCACAAAACCTACCTGGCCATCATTTGATTTGGTATTTCCTACTAGGTAGTATCCTCCATCTGAAGCCTTGGCAATATCGCACAACTCATCATCGTTCTGCCCGCCATAACAGTAACTCCAGAGCATAGTTCCATCAGGGGTAAATTTTGCTATCCAATAATCACATTTCCCGGTCGAGCTATGATTCCCACTAATATCTCCATCATTTGAATAGGTTGTTGCTCCTATCACAAAGGTTCCATCGTCATTTAACACCAAAGCAACACCATAATCGTCATAGTGACCTCCCAGTTGTTTGTCCCATAGCTTATTGCCCAAACCATCAGTTCTAAGAATAAGAATTTCATAATTTTTTGCCAGAGTCGGATCATAGGATTGCCCAACAGCAATAAAACCACCATCGCTTGTTTGGACAACATCCTTTAGGGCGCATTCACCATCATAGCTGTAGGTTTTTTCCCATACTTTTGTTCCCCACATATCAGTTCTCAACAATAACACATCAGGATTGCCGTTTTGATCGGTTTTATAGCCAGACATCAGATACTGCCCGTTGCTGCATCTGATTGTCTTATAGCACGACGAAGCATAGGGGTAACCAGCACCGTGAAACTTTACCCAATCGATATTCTGGGCTTCTGTTTTGAAGGCCATGACCATTATAACCGTATTAGCAACCAGCAAGTAAAGAATATTCCGACACATAGATTTAGTTTTTTATGCAAATATATGTGAATTGATAATTACATAACGACCGCCATTTATAAAAAACAATTAAGCCAAAAAATCTCAGCTCATTGCCTTTGCGCTGTGGCTTGAAAATAAACTTCAAACTTCACAAGGTTATAATACTTGTTAAAGAATCTGCATAACAACAACACTTCTGCGCTCCATCCCGGAACTCTATGAAGTAAAGAGCTCCAAATCCCATAGTGTTTCATCGAAGCAAAAGCGCCAACATAAGATTAACTTATTGCAAAAAAACAACTTAACTAACCTGTCATATGTAAATTCGATAACATCAAACTGCATGTAAATTCAAAACCGCATCGTTATAGGATTTGTATTTGGTGCCACTTTCAAAAAAATTTGGAATGTTATTAAATTTAAGAATTAAATTCCTATTTATCAACATTTCCACTTTCGGTAAACAATTACAGGTTTACGGGGAAGATGGCTAACAATAGGTATTGATTAAAAGTCTGTTGAAAACAAGCATATTCCATACAGCCTCAACCAATCAAATGCAGTTACCACTGACGTGGCTCACTCGAGAGCGAGAAACCGTGTAGCAGTGGAGTGGTTTCAAAGAGGAACGGAGTTGTTGAAGTACGGGAAAAAAAGGAGACAAATCACCCCACAACCACCTGGGCGGTGAGGCGGCTGCGTTGCTCCACGAAAATTTTGCGTCCGGCCACCACGGCCTCAATCACTTCGGGGGTGTAGCGCCGGATGGTTACCAACTGCAACCCTTGATTGTAGCGCACTTTGTAATCGGTTTTCAACTGGTTGATTACCTCCCGAACGCGGTGTTCGTCGTGGTCGGCACACACCGAGAAGCTGATGGCACTGTTTTGCATCAGGTTGATGCGCAGACGGGCATCGCTGAATACTCCGAAAATGATCTGGAGGTTTTTTTCGGCAATAAAGGAGAAGTCGCGCGGGGCAATGCTGATCAGCACCTGGTTGGTTTTGAAGATGAAGGAGGGAACCTCGGGTGAACACTCGGCAAAGGGGCCAATGATGCTGCCAGGGGATTCGGGATCGAGGAACGACTTCACATGAAGCGGTATGTTTTTGTTTTGGAGGGGTTTGATGGTTTTGGGATGGATCACGGTGGCGCCGTAGTAGGCAAGCTCGATGGCCTCTTCGTAGGAAATCTGGTCGAGCTTCACCGTGTTGTCGAAAAACTTCGGATCGGCATTGAGTACCCCGGGTACATCTTTCCAGATGGTGACACCTGATGCATCGAGCGACCAGGCCAGGACGGCCGCGGTGAAGTCGCTCCCTTCCCTGCCCAGGGTGGTAGTGAAACCATTGGCAGCCCTTCCAACAAAACCCTGGGTGAGCATCAGCGGGCGGCTGCCCGATTGCCCGCAAACCCGCTTCCACTCGGCTGCAACACCGTTGCGGGTATCGTCCCAAAGCACATGACCGTTGCGCCACGACTGATCGGTGTGAATCACCTGCCGGGCGTCGAGCCAATGGTTTTGGAACCCGCGCAGCAACAGGTAATGGTGGATGATGGTGGTGCTGATAAGTTCGCCAAACGACACCACCTGATCATAAAACTGGTCAAAAGGCATCTGACTGGCCAGCAGGGTTACCTCTGACAGTTTATCAAGCCATCCGGCTGTCTGGGTATAAACCGGATGAGAGGCATCGGGGAACAGAGGCTCCAGGATGCCCAGGTGAAAGAGCCTGACGGCCTCAAGACGGTCGTTTAAAAGCGTTGGTTCATAAGCGGCGGCATCGGCAACCCGTTCCAGCGCGTTGGTCATTTTGCCCATCGCACTCACCACAACAACAAGCGGTTGCCCCTCGAATTGCCTCAACACCTCTACCAGGTTGACCACAGCCCCGGCATCTTTCACCGAAGCCCCACCGAACTTGAAAACTTGCAGATTGTTCATCATAAAGACACCATTCTTCAAAAACACCGCCGCAAAACTACAACTATTTGGTGCTTCTGCCGAAACGTTAGCAAAAGGTTAAATAAGGCAAAAGATGGTTAATGCCTGGTGGAAGTGTGGTGAACGAGTGTAACTTTGTGGTCGGTAAGGCGTCCATTTTGTATTAACTTCCAATTCTGTCATCATGATTAAAACCGTAGCACTCACCAAGGTATTTCGTACCGACGAGGTAGAAACCACAGCACTGAACGATGTTTCCCTCGAAATCAACCAGGGCGAATTTGTAGCCATCATGGGGCCGTCGGGATGCGGCAAATCAACCCTGCTCAACATTCTGGGTCTTTTAGACAACCCTTCGGCAGGGCAATACAACTTTCTGGGAACCGATGTAAGCGGTTTCAACGAAAGGCGTAGGGCCGCCACCCGCAAAGAGAACATCGGGTTCGTGTTTCAAAACTTCAACCTGATTGACGAGTTGAATGTTTTCGAGAACGTGGAACTGCCGCTGGTCTATATGGGAATGAGTGCCAAAGAACGCAAAGTTCGGGTGGAAACAGTGCTTGAGAAGATGAACATTGCCCACAGAAAAAAACACTTCCCGCTGCAATTATCGGGCGGACAGCAACAGCGTGTGGCCGTGGCCCGTGCTGTGGTAGCCAACCCCAAACTTATTCTGGCCGACGAACCCACCGGCAACCTCGATTCAGCTCATGGGGAAGAAGTGATGGAGCTGCTTAACAACCTCAACCAGGCCGGAACCACCATCATCATGGTGACCCACTCGCAACGCGATGCGGAGTACGCCCAACGGATTATCAGGCTATTCGACGGACAGATCATCAACGAGAACATCAACCGCAAGTTTGCCCTGTAATTCCGCCAAATACTAAACCGCCTTACCATGTTTAAAAGTTATCTGAAAACCACCTGGCGTAACTTGTTGCGCAACAAGTTTTACACCGTCATCAATATAGCCGGTCTCACCATAGGCATCCTCACGGCCATCTTCCTGCTCCTGTTCGTGCAAGACGAGCTCACCTACGACAAACACAACGAGAAATACGAACGCATCTACCGCCTCGAGTCGCATTTCGATATTGCCGGAAAGCAAGATTTGTTTGCCATCGTTCCTATCCCCATGGCGCCTACCCTCAAAAACGAGTTTCCCGAGATTGAAACCTTTACCCGCCTGGCTCCCGAGCGCGACATCAGGATGCGTTATGGCGAGAAAGAGTTTGCCGAAGAGGGGATTTGCTTCGCCGACAGCACGGTTTTCGATGTTTTCACCTTCCAGTTTCTGAAAGGATCACCCCAGCAAGCCCTCACCGAGCCCTTCACCACGGTACTCACCCAATCGTTTGCCACCCGCTATTTTGGCGACGAAGATCCCATGGGCAAAATACTCGAAAGCTCTGATAACCGGCAATACAAGGTAACCGCGGTGGTGGCCGATCTTCCCGAGAACACCCACCTCCGTTTCGACTGCCTGCTTTCGGCCTCTTCCATTGCCCAGATGATGGGCGCCGAAAGGTTCAACAGCACCGAACCGGGAGCCTTCTGGAACATCGGGGTGTTTGCTTTCATACTGATGAAACCCAACACCGATGTAGCTGTGCTGCAGGATAAATTTGAGCCTTTCTACCAAAAATACATGGCTTCGATTGGCGATAAAATCAACGCCACTTTCCAACTGATGACCACCCGCCTCGACAAGGTTCACCACACCTCGAAGCTGAGTGCCGATCGTCCGGTGGGCAACATGGCCTACGTCTATATTTTCTCGGCTGTAGGCATCTTCATCCTGTTGCTGGCCGGCATCAACTACATGAACATGGCTACGGCACGCGGAGCCGAACGCTCCCGTGAAGTGGGAATCAGGAAGGTGGCCGGAGCTTACAGGCAGCAACTCATCAGGCAATTCCTGAGCGAGTCGGTAACCCTGGCCTTCATCTCTTTCCTCATTTCCATAGCTTTGGTCGTTTTCCTGCTCCCCCTTTTCAACGAACTATCCGGCAAAAACATGAGCTACCAGGTGCTGTTGCAACCCCTGGTTGTAGCCGGTGGGTTTGCCATTGCCCTGGTCATTGGATTGGCATCAGGGTCTTACCCGGCTTTCTTCCTCTCGTCGTTCGAACCCGCCATGGTGCTTAAGGGCGCAGTTGTGAAAGGAAGGGGCAATTTGCGGCGCGTGCTGGTGGTGGTACAATTCGTGGTTTCTATTGTAATGATCATCGCTACACTCACCGTGGGCAGCCAGTTGCATTTCCTGCAGAACACCGACCTTGGATTCGAAAAAGACAACGTGATTGTGGCTCCGGTAACCGACACCAACGTTCGGAAAAAAATGGATGTGTTGCGCGACGAGCTGTTGCAAAACCCCAACATCGAACAGGTGGCCACTTCAAGCGGAACCCCTGGCAACCAGGGATCGATTGTGGTGATGAGGGTTGAAAAACCCGACGGAACCATGAAAGAACATGCCCTCAACTTCATGATGATAGATTCGGCCTACTTCGATCTGATGAAATTCAGAATAGTTGAAGGACGCAACTTCGATCCACGCATGAAAACCGACGTGATGGAAGGGGTGATCATCAACGAAGCAGCAGCCCGCAAACTGGGCTGGGAAACAGCGCCACTGGGCAAAAAAATAGATTTCGGCATCGACATCGACGGGTCGGCCCGACGTCATACCAAAGTAATTGGCGTGGTAAAAGACTTCAACTACATCTCGTTGCACAACCCCGTTGAACCCATCGTTTTTTTCCTCAACGAACGTTCGGGCTATTACCTCTCGGTAAAAACCCGGGGCACCAACAACCACGAAACCATCGAGGCCATGCGCGAAGCCTACCAAAAAACAGGTGCCAAAACCCCGCTCGACTACCAGTTCCTCGACCAGACGATGAACAAAATGTACACCGCCGAAAACAAACTTGGCACCATCTTCACCATGGCTGCAGTACTTTCTATTTTTATTGCCCTGCTCGGATTGCTCGGGTTGGCATCGTTCGTGGTGCGCCGCCGTACCAAAGAGGTTGGAATCAGGAAAGTGTTGGGAGCCCCGGTAGCGAACCTGGTTTTCCTGCTTAACAAAGAATTTATTGTTTTAGTAACAATAGCCTTTGTTTTGGCTGCACCTCTGGCATGGTATTTGACAAACATGTGGTTGTCGAATTTCGCGTTTCACACCACGGTAGGATGGCTTATTTACGCGGAGGCTGCCCTGATCTCGTTGGCCGTAGCCATGATCACCACCTCGTTTCACGTGATAAAAGCCGCCAATTCAAACCCGGTGAACGCCATTAAGTACGAATAGTTTTTTCATATCAGATATATTTGTGTGTAAAGGTTCCCCTCTGCCCCGGGATGGCGCGGAGGGGATTTTTTTTGCGGAAACGCTGACATTCCAGCAGCCCAGATAGCTACATGGGGAAGAGGGGGTTGACGAAGGTTGAGGTTCCTATAGTCATCGCAAAAGAGGTTGAGGGGCGATAAACAAAACAAACAACACAAAACCAACAACCTAACAAAACAAACTCCCCAAACTCAACAAACAAAGCAAACAACACAAAACCAACAACCTAACAAAACAAACTCCCCAAACTCAACAAACAAAACAAACAAAACAAACAAAGCAAACAAAACAAACCAAGTACCTTTGCAAAAAAATTCAGGTTTTGACTCCGAAAGAACTCATCGCGCTTTACCGGTCAGATGACCGGGTAAAACAGATAATCACCAGGATGCAGCTTTCCGACAGGGAACGGATGCACCTCACAGGGCTGAAAGGTTCGGCGCTGCCTCTTGTGGCGGCTGCCGTTCATAGTGAAATGCAACAAATACAGGTGCTGGTGGTTGACGACAAAGAGGCGGCAGCTTACTGCTTCAACGATCTGGAACAGTTGTTTGGCGAACGCGAACTCCCCTTCGACAAACGCCGCATCCTCTTCTTCCCTACAGCGTACAGGCGTCCGTACGAAATTGAACATACGGACAACGCGAATGTCCTTTCCCGGACAGAAGTGCTCAACAAGGTGAATACCCTGGGCCGAAACCTGGTGGTAGTTACCTATCCTGAAGCCCTGAGCGAAAAAGTGGTGACCAAAAAGGTGCTCAAAAAAAACACCTTTCAGCTTCGTGAAGGGGAAGAGGTGAGCCTCGACTTCCTTACCGATGTTTTGATAGAATATGGCTTTGAACGGGTGGACTTTGTGGTGGAGCCCGGACAATTTGCCATACGAGGCGGCATCGTTGACCTGTTTAGCTTCAGCGATGAATACCCCTACCGCATCGAGTTTGCCGCCGACGAAGCCGAATCGATCAGAACCTTTGATCCATCAACCCAGCTCTCGGTGCAAAGGATGAACCGCATCAACATCATGCCCGACATCCAGGACCGGCTTTCAGACGAAGCACGCGAAACCCTGGTTGAATACCTCCCCGAAACTGCCACCTGGTGGATTGACGACATCAGCTACCTGAGCGACAGGCTTGAAGCCGAACTCGACAAAGCACGAAAAGCATTCGAGGATCTGAGCCGCGACATCAAACACCTGGCTCCCGGCCAACTCCTGGCCTCGGGCAAAGAGTTGCTGAGCCAACTCACCCACCGACGTTTGGTTTTCTACGGCGCCACCCCTCCCCTGGAATCAACCCGCGTGGAGTTCGGAATCAGAATGCAGCCCGCCTTCAACCGCAACTTCGACCTGCTGATGGCCGATCTGAAAAAACACACCGAAGAGCTCTGCATCAACGTGATCTGCGCCGACAACCAACGCCAGCTCGACCGCCTCGAAACCATCTTCAACGACCTTCAACGCGACCTTCCTGCCAACCAACGCATCGCCTGGAAACCCCTCCAAATAGGGTTGCACGAAGGATTCGACGACGCCGGTCTGAAACTGGCCCTCTATACCGATCACCAAATCTTCGAACGATACCACCGCTACCGCATCCGTGAAGGCTTCGCGGGAAAAGAGGCCATCACCCTCAAAGAACTCTCCAACCTGAAACCCGGCGACTTCGTGACCCACATCGACCACGGCGTGGGTCGCTTCGACGGCATGGAGATCATCGAAAACAACGGCAGACAACAGGAAGTGGTGCGGCTCATCTACCAAAACGACGATGTGCTCTACGTGAGCATCCATTCCCTCCACCGTATAGCCCGCTTCACAGGAAAAGAGGGAGCAGCTCCCTCGCTCCACAAACTGGGCGGAACCGCCTGGGCAACCCAGAAAAGCCGCACCAAACAAAAAGTAAAAGACATCGCCCGCGAGCTCATCAAACTCTACGCCGCCCGAAAAGCCAGCGATGGCTACGCTTTCAGTTCCGACACCTACCTCCAGCACGAACTGGAAGCATCGTTCCTCTACGAAGATACCCCCGACCAACTCAAAGCCACCCTCGACGTGAAAGCCGACATGGAACGACTCATGCCCATGGACCGCCTCATATGCGGCGACGTGGGGTTCGGCAAAACGGAAGTAGCCCTCCGCGCCGCTTTCAAAGCCGTGGCCGACAGCAAACAAGTGGCCATATTGGTTCCAACCACCATACTTGCTCTTCAACACTACAAAACCTTTCGCGACAGGCTGCGCGATTTCCCCTGCCGCGTTGACTACATCAACCGGTTCAGAACTTCGCAGCAACTCCGTGAAGCCCTCAAAGAGGTAGCGTCGGGCAAAACCGACATCATCATCGGAACCCACAGGCTCCTGAGCAAAGACGTGGTGTTCAACGACCTCGGGCTCCTTATCGTTGACGAAGAACAAAAATTCGGGGTAAGCAGCAAAGAGAAACTCAAACAACTGCGCGTGAATGTTGACACCCTTACCCTCACCGCGACACCCATCCCCCGTACCCTGCAATTCTCGCTGCTGGGAGCCCGCGACCTCTCGGTAATCAACACGGCACCCCCCAACCGGCAACCCGTGCAAACCGAGATCAGAACCTTCTCGGAGGCAATGATCCGCGACGCCATCAGGTACGAACTGGGGAGAGGCGGCCAGGTGTTCTTCGTGCACAACCGCGTGCAAAACATCATGGATGTGGCCGGCATGATCAAACGCTTCGTACCCGATGCCACAGTGGCCATAGGGCACGGACAAATGGACGGCAAAAAACTGGAACAGGTGATGCTCGACTTCATCGAGGGCGATTACGACGTGCTGGTGGCCACCACCATCATCGAGTCAGGACTCGACATCCCCAACGTGAATACCATCATCATCAACGATGCCCACCATTTCGGGCTGAGCGAGTTGCACCAGCTTCGCGGACGCGTGGGACGCAGCAACAAAAAAGCCTTCTGCTACCTCCTCTCCCCTCCCCTCTCCGCCCTTCCCGACGACGCCCGCCGACGCCTTAAAGCCCTCGAAGAGTTCTCCGACCTGGGATCGGGATTCAACATCGCCATGCGCGATCTCGACATCCGCGGCGCGGGTAACCTCCTCGGCGGAGAACAAAGCGGTTTTATTGCCGACATCGGTTACGAAATGTACCAGAAAATTCTTGACGAAGCGGTGAAAGAACTCAAAGAGACCGAATTTGCAGGGCTCTATGAAGATGCACAAAACGACAGTCCGAAAGATTGCGTGTTTGAATCGGACCTGGAAATCATGCTGCCCGTGGATTACGTGGCCAACATGCCCGAACGCATTGCCCTCTACAAAGAACTCGACGCCCTGACACGCGATGAAGAGCTTACAGCCTTTGCCAACCGCCTCACCGACAGGTTTGGCACGCTTCCACTCCCGGCAAGCGAACTCATCAACACCGTAAGACTGCGCTGGCTGGCGGCATCGCTCGGTTTCGACCGCGTCGTGCTGCGCGGCAACCGCTTCACCGGCTATTTCCCTCCCGACCCACAAGATGCCTATTACCAATCAGACACCTTCGGGAGCATCCTGCGCTTCGTGCAAGCCAACCCCAGGCAGTGCCGCATGAAAGAACTCAACGGGAAACTCACCCTGAGCTTCGACGGGATCATGGATGTGATGAGCGCCCTGGCAGTGCTGAAAGAGGTGGGTTGAGAAAAGGCTGAACTATACCGAATCAACTGATTTTATGCACAAAACATACCGTTTGTTGGTGAGAATCCGAAGCATCGAACTAAGAAGCGGTATAAGATGACTGAAATATAAATGGGTAGTTTTGCGCGATTTGCCAATGTGCTGTTTTGTGTATCGGCATTTTGCATTTTTCTTCTTTGTCTGTAGGCAGCAAAAAATTCATGGTCGTTGTGTCGTTGTCATTTTTCTGAGGCTTAGGTGTAACGGATTGACGGTATGTTTTTGTTGTCGATTTCGAAGCACTTTCCTGTCAATTTACACGAAAGTTTATTAGATGCAGTACCCTTCAAATTAGCACTTTCTGCTCGCTTGATTTTAACCTTTGTTAGCGTTTCGTTATTTATTTATCTCATTTTCAATCCATTTTTCGACATATTCCAAATAACCTTCCGTAATTCTTGGCCAGTCAAAATCAGGATATTTTGCAGGATTAAAGGTTTTTTTCATTGCATGGTTAGCACGAGGAAATTTTTTAATAGTAATATTTGTATTCTCGAAACCTAAAAGTGTATTTTCATTTCTACTTGCATTAATATACTCATCGTCCTCTCCAAACAATACTAATGTCTTAACGTCTAAACTTTTCCAATAAGGATAAAAGTCTTTCTCTCTGCCCTTCCAGTAATATCCGTCATACTCGCTTTTATTAATACTCGTATTTCCATACAATCCAGTTTGGTTCATAAAGTTGAATTTCCTTGCGTTTTGATTGATATAGTTTTCAACTACTCTGTAATCACTTCCATTACGTATCATTTTTTCAACTTGTCTGTGGCTTTCAGCAACTATATGTCCATTTGCTGGTGAATTACCCATATTTACAATTCTTAAACTGTCAGAAAAAGCACCAGCTTCAGAAACACTATAAATTTCTGGCGATTTGGCTATTATAAAAGTTGGGATATTTGTTTTAGTCATTATGTATGGAAGTAGCATTGCTCCTTGGCTAAAACCCCAAAGACCAATTTTGGTTGTGTCAACAGTTTTACTATTTTTAAACACCATCAGACAAGAAATAGCATCCTCAACTAAGTCATCATAACCTGCTGTTGAATAATTACCTGTCGATTTACCATTACCTCTTTTGTCGAATATTAATACTTCAAAGCCCAGTTTGGCAAAGAAGTCAGCATAAAATGAATACTGTTTTTTTAAATTTGTTGTTGACCCGTGTAGAAGAACAATAGCTGGGTGAAGTCCATTTGTTATTGGTTTATAAATTTCAGCTGATAAATTTACATCCCTATTCTTAACGGATAACTTTTCAATGGAATAAACTTTTGTTGGTAGTGTGTCTGACTTTTTAACCAAATTAAAATCAATTTTCATGTTCGGTGGTCCGTCCTGAATATTCACAGAACCGAATATTTTCCCGTTTTCTACTACACCTTCAAATCTGAATATGGTTTCAATGTCAATAGAAAAAGAAATTGTATTACTCTTGAATTTTAGGTCTGCCATCGGTTCTTCAAAAAGCATTAAGTCATTGCTCGTAAAAGAAGCCTTGCCAGATTTGAAAACTAATGAAATATCAACAGTCTTCCTGTTCATTTCCATTGAACCAGTCCAGTATCCTGATATTGGGTTTGAATTACTGCAACTATTTAAAAAAAGTAAGACTATTAGTGATATTGTTATTCTCATTTTCATTCGGTTTTTGTTTTTTATAATGAACGCCAACGGTCGACTGTAGCGAAAGTGCGGGATTGTGGAGCTGCGTCTGTATCCCCCGAGACGAACCCCGATGCAGGACGAACTGCTCGAAACCTTCTGCACCCCGCATTTTTGCTACGGTTTGTTATGCGGCGATTATTTTTTATATCTCCATTCTTTATTACAATCAAAGCATTTATCTGTATATCCAAAAATTGGTAAAAGCGTTCCAAGTATTAAGTAAATTGGAATAACAATTATACTTATTTTTTTATTTCTATTTATATTTTCTGACTTACAAAACGGACATATTTTTGTATTAGTATTTTCATTCAATTCTAATATTTCAACTTTATTATCTTCTTTATTTCCATCTTCTTGTATGTATCCTGATTTTTTAAGTAATAGAATGCTTTTATCATAGTTTGATTCTGCAACAAGTAGTTTTACACCTCCTATCGCATTTGAATAAAAGTTATTTACTTGAACAGTAAATTCATCTTGTATTATTGTTTCAATTTCATTTGATTCAAGAAATCCTTTAGCTAAATGAGCTTGGTGAGGATATGTAAATGAAATAACTGTTACAAAATTTTCCATTTTTATCAGTTTTATTTAATTCGAATTTTTACTTCGTCATATTTTTCGCTGTCTGGACAATTGCCGCATAACTAGTAAATATTCGCAAGTTTGTAACGTTTTCTTTGTTTTGCACAATTTGCCACCCACTTAAAATGCATAGCAAATAACGCAAACGTTCATAATTAGTTATATGCACACCAAAAGTGCTGTTATACGCCCCAACAGGTATTATAACAACACCTTCGAGGTTTCTTTTCACAACATTCCTTGTTTCCCTCACAACCTCCATCCGTTCTCTGTTGGTCGCACAGTTCTGCAACCCCCTCCCCCTTTCGGGAGCGGCACAAGTGCCCGTGGCCATGTAAGATGTTGAAATGCTCATGGATAAATTCTTTGATTGCAAAAGTAAACATTTTCGAGAAAACAAAACCAAGCATCCTTCCGGATGGAGAAAAATTTCTCTCAACCCCCGATCCTGCAATCTGTAAAACTTCTTGATGGTAAAGCTTCCGGTTGGATTTGAAGAAAGAGGAGTTGCACTTGGGGGTGGGTAATGGAGGGGAAGAGGAGATTTAGGGGGGGGGAAGGGAAGTGTTAAGATGGTTGAAATATAAATGGGTAGTTTTGTGCGATTTGCCAATGTGCGGTTTTGTGTGTCGGCATTTTTTATTTTTCTTCTTTGTCTATAGGCAGCAAAAAATTCATGCTCGTTGTGTCGTTGTCATTTTTCTGAGGCTTACTTGTAACGTTCCTGGTATAGCCACAGTCGCGGATTTGCGGGCTGCTCAACTATTCACCGAGACAAAAGCCCACGCGGGGCAGCGAACGTAAAACTACCACCAAGCCCCGCTATTGTTGGCTATACCATGTTGTGCGCTTTGGTTATTTTTTCAAATTTCTAATTCTCAAATTGTCTAAATAGTTATTACTTGGATTTGGTATAATACTATGTTCAAAAAAATCAAACTGCATGTTAATCTGTGTGATTTTTTGTTTTTTTGACCCAATCAAAAATTCTTTTTTTGAGGATAGAAGAAAACCTGATGAGCTAGTTACTTCTCCTATTAACTCAATGAGCGTATAATTTCCAATTCTATTAGCAAAATATTGAATTTTAATCTCATCATTGTCTATACTGTATCCGCCCCAATTCCAAATCCCACTTTTCTTTTTTGAAAAATCCTTTGTATTGTAAAAATTCAAATAATTCTGAAAAGAACGATGAGCAGCTTCAAATGAATTTTCACCAAGCATTTCGTGGAAATTATATCGTAATCCTGTCCAAATTGTGTTTTCATTTACGAATGCTCTTCCATTTGGATAAAGAATTATTGTTCTGATACCGTATGCTTCAACTGTATCTTGGGCTATATTTCGCTGATAATTATATAATTCGGGTATTGTATCCTTTGAAAAATAATAACCATTAAATCTAAAATCATAATTAACAACGTACTTGTTTTCGTAAAATAGGTAGTCATTTAGGTAATATATTCTAACACAGGAGTTCAATGTTGAGATTAAACAAAACAAAAGAATTAGTTTTTTGGGCATTTCCTTTTTGTTTATTCTATGAAACTAAGCTTTTTTCTATGCTACCATTGCGCATAACTAGTAAATATCCGCAAGTTTGTCACGTTTTCTTTATTCTGCACTATTTGCCACCCACTTAACATGCATAGCAAATAACGCAAACGTTCATAATTAGTTATATGCACACCAAAAGTACTGTTATACGCCCCAACAGGTCTTATAACACCACCTTCGAGGTTGCTTTTCACAACATTCCATATTTCCCCCGCATCCTCCATACGTTCTCTGTTGATAGCCCAGTTCTGCACCCCCCTCCCTCTTTCGGGAGCGGCGCAAGTGCCCGTGGCCATGTAAGATGTTGAAGTGCTCATGGATAGATTCTTTTGTTGCAAAAGTAAACATTTTCGAGAAAACAATATCAAGCATCCTTAAGCTTGGAGAGAAACTTTTCGCAACCTCCCATGCCGTAATTTGTTTAACGGTCGCGTGTATGAAACGTTTGGCATTTCGATGCGATTTCCTATCAAGTTACAACCACTTTTAACACGAGATGAAAAGCTTGATAAACCACTGACTGCCAAATATCTTATACACGTTGTTGTGCCTTCGTGCTTTGTTTTCATCCGAATATTGTCAATTGTTTTTCTTTCTTTGGTGTCATTTCGTTAATGAAATTATCCCAATGTGATAGGTTAATATCCAAACCATACTTGTTGTTTAAGAAAATTATTTGCTCTTCTATTTCAGTTCGGGAAATTAAATTAGCAAGATTTAATAAATCTAAACGCATTAAAAGGTCTTTAGTAAATACTCTCTTGGCATCGGAAAAAGTAATTGATTTTAAAAAGGCTTCAGTTGTTTTAGAGTTTAGTAGAACAATTGCATACACGGCATATTCTATTCTGTCAAAACCAATGAAATAACAAGTGTCATCCAGCATAACAGGTTTGTCGTTTTGTGGCAACACTAATGTAAAATGGTATGTTTTATACAACCCTGAAATTGCAACCTTGAATGGCTTAAATGAATAATCACCGATACCAAATATTGAAAACAATGGTTTCCCATTATAAATACTTGATTTTCTTGCTTGGAAATTAGAAATATTCTTTTTTAAATATGAATATGTTTCGGGATATAAATGCTGAATATATGATGTTTCTTGTCCAACTTTTGTTTGTGTAACAATAGTGTGCTTTCTTGCACTTTTAATTACTGTATTTTTTAAATCAGAGCTTTTTAAAAAACCATATACCAATTCTTCTTCGAGTTGAATTTCATCAGATTGATTGTTTACAAAATGTCCGTTTACTCTTTCTAATTCCATAATAGCGGAACAATCGTGCTTTATCCCTTGCCTCCACTCAAAAGGACATAAGCCATCAATCTCTTTTGTTTCATTATAATCAGCAAGATTTGAGACAAACTTGGTATTAGCCCAACCAAAACTCAATCTTTTCTCTAAATTATAAAAATCAAATTCATTGCATTCAAAACCCGGGACTGAATTGAGTTGACAATAAACCAAAGACGCTTCAACTGAAACATTAAATTCCTTTTTGCTATCAATGCAATATTTTTCTATTTCGCCAACTGTATATTTTTTGTCTTTTTGGTCAAAGACGATGTTTTTTATAACTGAGTTTTTTACCAACAGTGCCAAATACCCATTATGTGTTTGAAAGGCATCAAACAGCATTAAAGTAATAGACTCTGCAATATCAAAATTGCCTTTACCAGTCATTGCATCTAGGCCGTTTTGATTCTTGAAATTTGACTTTTTGGGGAGATTTAAAGAATTAAGTCTGCCTAGTTTTGAGTTTGTTACCCAAGGTGGATTTCCAATTATTAGTAATTTTTCAGATGGATACTGTTTAGAAATATTCTTAAAATCAAAATCGAAAATACTGCAATGTGTAATTGTTATTTCTGGTTTGTTCTGATGGCTGTCGCGATCAGGATTTGAAAGAAAATAATCAAGAATGCTAAATTTAGTTTCCCAAACGTAAGGTTTGTAAATTTCGATACCAAACACTTTCTTAACCGCCTTAAAATTTGATAACGAAGCAATTATAAAATTTCCTTTTCCGCAGGTTGGCTCGACAACAATTTCAGGTGATATATTCCTTTGTGCCAAATGCTTTGCAACTTTATTTGCTAAATCTTTATTAGTTTGAAAATCTCCATATTCTGCACGGTCAGGTTCTTCAACTGAACTTAGGGCAATAACAGAAACAGACTCTTTCAGTGCTTGGTAATCATCATCATTTTCAAAGAAAATATTGATGCCGAAGGCATCAAATATTTTTTGATTGGCATTTTTAAAAGACGAAGTACTTTTTAAAAAGTCTTTTAAAAACTCGCAAACTTGCAATGAAATATTTGCTTCAAATATTCTCATTACTTGGCTACTTTATCAATTACTTTACTAATACCTTCAACTGTTTCATCAAGTGAAACAACTCGTTGATATTGCAACCGCCATTGCAAAGCGTTTGAAATAGTCAAATATCCTTGAACGGGTGGTGTTTTCAGAATTTGTTTTGCTAGCTGATTTAGAGTTATTTCATCGGCTGGAATGTTTTTATCGTTCAGGTAAGCAACAATATCTTCCACATTAGCCTTATCCTTTACCATTTCACGTAAGCGAAAAGTTGTTGTATAATCGGCTGTCCGTTCTTTTGAAATAAATGAGCAACTAACAAAATCAAGTTTAGCTGTTTTTGTTTTGGGGTCATCTATTTTGTCGTAAACAAAAACAAGTAGGTTGTACCCAAGTCCAAAAATCTTTTGTTTAGCATCTTTAAACGGACAAGATGATTGCGGTTGTCTAATTGATGTAACCTTAATATCTGTCAAAATATCTTCTGACGGTAAATCAATTCCATTTGCGGATGAACCAATTGTGGTTTTGTATTTTGAGTTTAATTGCTCTTGAAACTTATGTTCGATATGCGTCCCTACTGCTTTTCCGTCAGTTACCCCAAAAAGTGATTTATTTTGAATTTTCGATTCTGCTATGCAAAAAGCTTTGGCTTCTGCTTTTAGTTTGTCTGTTGTTAGTTTTTCTTTCATTCTGATACCTTGTATTCGTTTACAAATTTAATCACTTTTCCTGTCATTTGGTCCGCTGTCGGTTTTCTTAGCATGAGGCCTAACTCATTTATATGCACACCAAAAATGTTGTTATGAACCCAATTTGTGCGTATAACAACACCTTCCAGGCAGTTTCTTACAACATCCATTATCACATCATCATCCTCCATCCGTTCTCTGTTGGTCGCCCAGTTCTGCAACCCCCTCCCCCTTTCGGGAGTGGCACAAGTGCCGGTGGCCATGTAAGATGTTGAAGTGCTCATGTATAGATTCTTTGATTGCAAAAGTAAACATTTTCGGGAAAACAATATCAAGCATCCTTCTGGATGGAGAAAAATTTCTCGCAACCCCCGATCCTGCAATCTGTAAAACTTCTTGATGGTACAGCTTCCGGTTGGACTTGAAGAAAGAGGGGTTACGCGTGAGGGTGGGTAATGGAGGGGAAGAGGAGATTTAGGGGGGGGAAGGGAGGTGTTAAGCTGACTGAAATATGAATGTGTAGTTTTGCGCGATTTGCCAATGTGCGGTTTTGTGTGTCGGCATTTTGCATTTTTCTTCTTTGTCAATTTGCAGCAAAAAATTCGTTGTCGTTGTGTCGTTGTATTTTTATTCGGTTTACTTGTAACGGTCGAGGGTACACGAAGTGCGGGAAATCGAAGCCACGCACTTATCAACCGTTACGAAATTTGCTACGAGCTGCAACGCTGACCTACACGCTGAAACCCGCATTTTGTGTGACCCTTTGTTGTGCACTGGCGTTTTGTATCAATTCTATAATTTACTGAATCGCCGTTATACATTAACATTTCATTGTCCAATAGTTTGCTCTTCAATGGCTGTAATTCAAATAATCGCAAACCAAGAAATGAAAGATCTTTTTAAAATTTACAAGTTTTACACCCATCTCGATGAATAATTTTTTTATTACTTCTTATTTTCTTAATTTCATCTCCATTCCAAATTTCATTAAAGTTTTCCTTATTAAGATTCCCTAATGAAACATCTTTATTATAGATTATTGGGCATGGACGAATAATATTTTTAACATTGACAATAAATGTGATATAGGGAAATATACAATTCTTTGTTCGCAAATGGGGTGTATTACTCCAATTCGATTTCCCATATGAGTTTGGAATAATTCTAAATTCATCACATCCAAGTTGAAAAGATAATTGTTTAGCGAGAACTTGTTCTGATTTATTCCAAATGAAATCTATCATTTGCCACTCTATTTTTATTTTCGAATTGTGAATCCTTTTATAATATAATATTTTTTTTAAATTAGACATAACAAGATTCAAATCACCATTTCTCCTATATTTTTTATATACATTGCTTGTAATTCCATCAATTGCAACTATCATTTTATCCAACCCAGATAATACAAGATCTTTCCAAAAAAAGTCTTCTCTTTGTATTGATAGATTTGAACTAATTATTGTTCCAATTCTATTTCTATTCGCGAATTCTATATATTTTATTATTTCTCTATTCTCAAGAGGTTCTCCTATTTCATAAAGCTGAATTACGACAATGTATTTCTTTAACAAATTAATTAAGGTTGAATATTTTTCGAAAGGATAAAATCGATTCTCTTTTGGCTCTGAGCAATAAAGACAGTTTACATGGCACATTCTACTAATTTCTATTCTAAGAAATACAGGGTAACTATTGATTGTCTCTATATTAAAAAACCAGAAAAACAAACTTCTTAATAAGTTCATAACTTTGGAAAGAGTAATATATTTTACGAATAATAAGTACCTACTATATTTCCATGGCACAATATTTTTCTCATCTTTCCCGTTACTTTGTATTTGTTCAATTAATTTCATTGATAAGGTTTATAATTGACGTGAATTCGTAATTTTCAAGCAAATAATTAAGTCTATGAAATAATCTTTTACGATTAAAATTGCTTATTTTTATTAAAAGTTTAGTTTTAATAGAAGCACACTCTAACCTTTTCTGGTAAAATACTGGAGGTGTGGCGATATCTATTTCGTATGGGTGAGTGTATACTATTACTGGTTTTTTTGCTTTTTTTAATAATGCTTTAGTATAACAAAAAGGTAGTATCCGTAAGTAGCCACCTCCACAAATAGGTAAAGTATGCCCAAAAATAGAATACGTTGAAGGGGGGATTTCTATAATAAAATTCTTGTTGGATAATTTTATTTTTTTTATTACGCTATTTTGGTAGTTTTCATAATAATCACAAAAATAATTATTTACATCACTTGAGTCATATTTGAATCCCAATTCTCCGAGAACTTCAAATATCCAACTTGATTTTTCATTGACGGAGCAAAAAGGTGCTCTATACCCAAAAATCTGTTTCCCGGAAATATCTTCAATGCTTTTTTTTGCTCGCCCTATCTCATTTTTTGCTGTCTTAAGTGAAATATTATCAAGCCGAGTATGTTTATAACCATGTACTCCAATTTCATGACCATCTTTGGCAATTTTTTTTACAAGAGTGGGATATTTATCAGCAACTTCTCCTAAAAGAAAGAAGGTTGCAGATGTTTTTTTCTCAGAGAATAGATTTAATAATCGAAGCACATTGTCAACAACATTACGTGTTGGTGGAATTTCAATGTTAAAATACTTTTTCATACCTATATTTATTGCATCTTCAACATCGACTGACATACCTGATTTAATAAATGAATCTACCTTGATATTATTATTCATGTTTGATTTCTATAAGGTGAAGTATATGTTCTTACATGTAAGCAACACTTACCCATCCAGCACTTCCTTTATATAGTTCTATTTCTTTTACGGAAGGACATTGATTATGGAGAGAGTAAATTTTCTTTTCTGTGTAGTAATATACAGGACATGTATATCTAATTCTTCTAAGAAGCATTCTAATACCGTTTTTAGGCCAAGAGATAACAAATGCTTTATTTGAAATTTTTGCCATTTTAATGATGAAATCTTCAGGGTTGTCAACATAATCAAAAACGCCTAAAGCGATGGATATATCAAATTTATTATTTCTCCAATTATGTTTCATAAAATCTCCTTCAATGAAATCACATAAATTTGTCATAGAGGATTGTTTGGCAAACTGATTTGCATAATTTATCATTTTTGGTGCGAAATCAATCCCTGTCACATGCGAAACATTGGCATGCTTTAAAAGATTAATACTATTGATTCCAGGGCCAGAACCAATATCTAAAACTGTAGGTGTATTAAAGGAATTGCATACTATTAAAGCTCTTTCGAACCTCCTGAATATCCCTTTTCTAAAAATCAGGTCAAATTTGGAGGGATTTTCATAAAAAGTTGCAAATTTATGACTTCTATCATTCCAATACTCTTTAGTGCTAATTTTTTTCTTTAACATAGCTAACTATATTTATGTTATTTGTTTTTTTTATACAACAAATCTATGTCAATGATTTGTTGCGTTAAGCTATTGAATTCGCCCACTCTTTCTGCGCTTGTGCACAACTCATTTATATGCACACCAAAAATGTTGTTATGAACCCAATTTGTGCGTATTACAACACCTTCCTGGCAATTTCTTTCAACATCCATTATCACGCCATCAACCTCCCCCTTCTGCATGGAGGCCGCCCAACCCTGCAACCCCCTCCCCCTTTCGGGAGCGGCGCAGGTGCCCGTGGCCATGTAAGATGTTGAAGTGCTCATGTATAGATTCTTTGATTGCAAAAGTAAACATTTTCGAGAAAACAAAATCAAGCATCCGTCAGGATGGAGAAAAATTTCTCGCAACCCCGATCCTGCAATCTGTAAAACTTCTTGATGGAACAGCTTCCGGTTGGATTTGAAGAAAGAGGGGTTGCACTTGGGGGTGGGTAATGGAGGGGAAGAGGAGATTTAGGGGGGGGAAGGGAGGTGTTAAGATGACTGAAATAGGAATGTGTAGTTTTGTGCGATTTGCCAATGTGCGGTTTTGTATGTCGGCATTTTGCATTTTTCTTTTTTGTCTAAAGGCAGTAAGATATTCATGGACGTTGTGTCGTTGTCATTTTGTCTTAGGCTTACTTGTAACGGTCGAGTGTAAGTGCCGTAAGGGATTGCGGGTGATTTCCTATCAAGTTACACGAAAAGTTAAAGCGGACTGACCTTCGCATACCTCTGAAACCCTTATGGCATTTACACTTTGTTGAACTAAACCTCCGGTAGTCAGTCGAATACATCCTTGACTCACCACCAGAGGCCATGGTGGCACAAAAACAACCGTTTGTCGTATAAATTTTCATTTAACTATTTAAATCTTAATACGATGAACTCAAAATTCAAAAGCGGAAGCTTTCGCACCACCGGCCCAAGTATTATTGCCATGGCTTGTAGCCAGGTTTATGGGTTTTCCAAGACCTATTCAACATTCGTACAAACACTTACCATTCGTCAGCGAAGTAGCAGTGCCATCCAGAACTACGCACGAAGCATCGCAAAGGTTGCACTTCATTTTAAGATTGATCCGATAGATCTGAGCATCGAGCAAATCAACGACTACCTCTATCAAATGCTCAAAAACTCCACTTCGCCAAGTAAGAGTTATTTCCGGCACACAGTGTATGGACTCAAATGCCTTTTTAAAATGATTGGCAAAGAAGAGAAAGCCCTGAAAATGCCCCCTATTCCAAAAGAAGAGAAAATGCCTGTGGTGCTATCGGCACAGGAAGTCAAGCTAATGCTACGGCTTACAAACAACATCAAACACAGGGTTTTGATTGGTTTGCTCTATGGTTCCGGCTTGCGCATGAATGAAGCTCGTAAACTGAAGATAGTTGATGTTGACTTGCACCGGCTGCAAGTTCGTATCGTGCGGGGGAAGGGGAGAAAAGATCGCTACGTGGTGTTGTCAAAACTATTAGCCAGGGGTATCACCGGTTACCTGAATGATGAAAAGCCACAGGTTTATTTGTTTAATGGTCAGCAGCCTGGTGAGCCAATGGGGGAAAGAACCATTCAATGGGTAATCAACGAGGCAGTAGAGCGTGCCGGAATCCAGAAACAGGTTACCTGTCATACTTTGCGACATACCTTCGCAACCCATCTTTTGGAAAACGGAACCGACCTGTTCAGCATCAAGGAGCAGCTTGGCCACGCCCACATTGATACTACGTTGGTTTATCTTCACATTGCTCAGGTATCGCCCAAAAACGTGAAGAGCCCGTTGGATACACTTTACGGGCAATGAACCGCCCGTCAGTTGAACTGTCCGATATCATCAACCGCTATGAGGCAGCGTTTATTGAGCAGTTTCGTCCTCTTGATCACCACAAAAGGGTGTTGAGAGATATTGCCTCGTGTCGTACCGCAGAGAAGGGTGGTCATGTTGACCGGTGCGATCAGTGCGGGCACATACGCATCAGCTACAACTCGTGCCGTAACCGCCATTGTCCGCAATGTCAACAGATAGGCCGTGAGCGGTGGATCATGGCTCGTGAGGCCGATCTGATTCCTGTGGGCTATTTTCATGTGGTGTTCACCTTGCCTGATTCGCTCAACGACCTTTGTCATAAATATCCCAAGGCGCTTTACGACTTGCTGTTCACCACTGTCCGCGACACCCTGTTCGCCATGGCAGCCAATCCCAAATTTCTGGGTGCTGAAATTGGCTACATCGCCGTGCTTCACACCTGGGGGCAAACGCTTAGTTTGCACCCACATCTGCACTGCATCATTCCTGCTGGTGGTATCACTGTGAAAGGCAACTGGAAACACAGCCTGGGAGATGGCAGTTATCTGTTCCCTGTCAAAGTCATAAGCCAGGTTTTTAAAGCTAAGTTTCGTGATGGTCTTCGCCAGATTGCTCCCAGATCGGGCTTTGAGGTAACCAACGAGCTGATCAGCCGCATCAACCGTTCCAACTGGGTGGTTTATGCCAAAGAACCGTTTGCCGGCCCCAAACAAGTGGTGGAGTACCTGGGCAGGTACAGCCACCGGGTAGCAATTACCAATCACCGTTTAATTTCTATTGAAAACGATCGGGTCACCTTTCGTTACAAGGATTACCGGCAGCAAGGCGCACAAAAACAAATGACCCTCGATGCGCTCGAATTTCTTCGTCGGTTCTGCCTACACATCCTTCTTCCCCGGTTTGTTAAGATCCGGCATTACGGATTTCTGTCATCGCGACGAAAGGGTGAAGAACTGCCCAGGCTTCAGGATACTGAGCCACAAGCTGCTCAACAACAACCTAAACCAAAGCTATCCTGGCAGGAAGTGTGTCGCCAGAGGTTAGGCTTCGATCCCGAACTTTGCCCATGCTGCAAGAAAGGAAAAATGCAGACCATCGAACTGCTCCTGCCCCGCTCGCCACCATCAATGCTAACCGATTGGAGTCAGGCCGGGTAACAGTTGGAAACTTGCCCCCGATAAGGGGGATTGCTACTGCCATGTCTTGCCCGATCAAAAAGTATCGTCAGAGGTTCATTTTCTGCTGAAATCATCCTCAAATTGGCAGAAAAACGTCGCTCACCGAATCGAAAATAAGCCATCAATCGAGTTCAAAACAACAAGATGAAAACAGTGCAAAACATTGTAACTCCATAATAGAGGGTTTATTTGCAGGAGGTTCCGTTCAACACCGACTTAAATCGCTGCTGCCAAACTGGGGGCTGGCTTCGTTGTTGGAGTTTGGCGTGGCAGCGCGTTTAAGTACTATTTGTTACAAGCTGGGCTTTTTATGTACTATTTTTAATCCTTTCATTATTAAAAAAATTATCTCATGAATATTCTGACTTTCAAATAGTACAATGTTTTCATCAACAGATAAACCATTCATTTCAGAATATCTGTCAAGATTAAATTGATTGAAAAAATTTATCAGTTTATCGTAATCAATAGGCACACTTGCGTTATCTGAATATGATTTCTTGAACTCTTGAATAAAAGGGTTGTCGTAATGGAATTCATTTGTTAATTCTTTTGGAATTTCACCGCAAATCACTTTCGATAATGACTTTGCAGCACCTCCAAATCCACCAATTATGTACACCGGCTTATTAGCATTTAATGTAAAATATGCTTCTTCAATAATGCCAGGTAAGTAGCCAAGGAATTTGCTTTGTTTCCCACCAAGTAAAATTCTTGTATGGCTATTTTGAGCCATTATATTTCTCATGTCTGAAAAGCACTCCGAGAAAATGTATCGGTCTTCGATACTATTAAATGGGTCATACTTCCGACTTATATCAACTTCTCCTAAATGCTTTGGAATTTCTATCACAACTGGCTCTACTTGTTGCTTAACGAAATCTGCTTTAATTTCTAATGACAGGGAATTGCTGTTCGGAAAAGGGAAGTAGTTTACAAACCGAAATGATTTATCATTCAAAAATTTGTATTGATAAGACAATTCTGCAAATAGCTTGGTAAATCCTTCATTCTTTAAATGGCCGCCATACAAAAGCGTTCCGCCATTTGCCATTATATAGCGTGCCAATTCAATCATAACATCCTTTAAATGTTGAGTTGAAAGCCCTAAATTCTCCAAATCTTCATTGTCAGAAACCGAAACCGCAATCCGAATTCCATTTAGCACACCATTTTGTCTTGATTTTAGTTCCAGTTCCTTTTGCTCTTCGATTGATTCTGCAAGATTTTCAGAAATACCCGATATGTTCTTTTCAGGTTCCATATTTACAATGTTGGTAGGTAAATGGGTGTAACAAATCTGATGTCTTTATCTATATCGTTTAGTATTCGGAGCTCTTCTGCTCCAAGCGGCGGTTCAGGATAAAGCACGATCAGTTTCCTTTTTTCTGTAAGCTTCATTTTATACAGGTCTACATAATTGAAAAGCTCCGGTGGTGATGTGATTGTAACAAACTCGGCTTGGTCATTCTTAAATTCAGCTTCAAAAGATTGTAACAATTCTCTTTGGTACAGATTGTTTACTACCTGAAAAAGAGTCAAAGTCAGAATTTCCATGAAACTAGATGATTCTTCTTCCTTTAATGTAATGGTTGGTGTATTTCCCATGTAAGGGAATGCTCTCTTTTCACCATCCTTAATATCATGGACTACAACAATGGAGCATTTATTCCGCTTGGCAACAAGGACTTCAATTCTGCACCATTCTCTGGATGAATATTCATCTGTATGAAAAACAACCAAAGCGGCATTTTCAATGTTGGCCTCTATTTGCTTTTCAAACTCATAGCCATCGGCAATATCTACAGTATCAAAGAATATATCGAGTTTGGTTTCGGATTCTACGAATAATTTAAATTTCTTTGTGGTTTCCTCTCCATCCTTTTTAGCGTGACTTAAAAATAGTTTTACAGGCGATGGTATTTTACTTCCTTTTTTATCCATCCAAACTGGTTGGAAATTCATTAATAATCGTGCACAATCATGTAAAAGTTCGGATTTGATTTTTTTGATTCCCTTTTCGTATTCGTCCTGAATATTAATAAACCCATCACGATACCTGATAAATTGAATAGAGTCAAGCCCACATCCAATACCAGTAGCTTGTTTACATAATGCAATTGGATAAATCCTCGTATTATCGTCCGTAAGCCCTACAAGTTGTTTTGTGAACTCTTGAAAGCCTCCATCTGTCATGTAATTTTCATCAATGAGCAGAATAATTGCATTTCGATTTGCAATGTTCTTGTCAACTGGAATAAGCATAGCACTGCGATAATAAACTTGTATTCCCAAGCCTCTTGATAATGGCTCTTCAATATCTCTACAAAATGAACTGTACAAATCATTTGCAATTTGTTTTCCCTCAGCAAAGGCGGGATGCCAGACCACAAAAAGTGATAATGGGTATTTTAGTCTGTTTTTCATTCGCAAGTATCTTTATCCATTTGAATGCGTGAATTAGTTCTTTTATCAGCCATCGAAGAACGCTTTTCAAAAGCTTCTTCTATATAGGATTGCATTTTCACTCTATCATCCGTCCAATCTCTGATAATTGCGTAACCAGATTTTAAATTATCTGATAGACGAGCTGGAAGTAAATCATAATTGTGTTTACCTGTTCCAAAATCTGGATGCCCTGGCAACTTTATGCCTAATAAGCCAGCGTTGCTATCACCTACCTTTAAATTTAATGCCCCTGAAATTTCCCAATCTACATGCATTCTACATTTAGTTTTTGGCCCGATAAGGACAATCAAAACAGTTGTGTCTGCAAGATAATCCTTCTGAATTAGTTGTTTTATATATTCATCACTGTTTTTAGAATCGATATCACCATCTTCAACAGATTTACTAACAATTAAATCGCCAAACAAATTTTCAAATTTTTTTCTGTCGTCTTGATTATCGTGATGGTAATAGCTTACAAATGTTTTTCGTTTAGTTTCATTTAAAGGCAACTTGAACTCCCAACTAAAGTAACCGCCATTATAAGTAAAAGGATTGTGTCTTTTCCAATTATTTTGAACATCTGGATTAGGGGTCATGATTGATATTTGGTAACCAGCAGTGACCTTATTTACCATCCACTGCCTGCTCTGAGTAGATCCATTATCAAGGCTCGCTCCATCGTATTCATAAACAGTAACATCACGGATAAGTTGCCCGTCTTCTCTGAAAGAGAGTCTTGTAACGAAGTATTCTTTATTTGCCATATACTATATTCTAAATCCTAAAAAGTTCATGTAATCATCTTCCATTCGCTCTCTGCTGTTGTTAATTTTTCTGGGAACATTTGTTCTGTTCCAGTATGCATAGTTTACCTTGCTTTCAAAATCTCTTTCTAGATTTTCCCATTTCATGCTTACTGCAAAGCCTGAATCAATATTGTCTTGCAGTCTGTTAGGAATGGAATGAGACTCAACAGGTAAAAAAATTCCTAATAGTCCATTTGGTTTGAATGATTTGTATGGGTCAAACGGATGAGTGTAGCCCCTCAATGATGCCCATATTTCCCAGTCAATCCATTTGCGATGACCTGTCCTTTCACCAATCAAAACAACGGTCACGGAACAACTTCTCATTTTTTCTCTTACCTTCTTGTAAATTGTTTCGTCTGTTAAATGACCAATGTCATCCTTCAATGAATAATCAGCAACCTTCATTTGAGTAATTACTTTTCTCAGTTTCGAGATGTATTTTTGGTCTCGGTCGTGATGATAGCTAACAAAGCAGTTTCTAATTTTCTTTTCTACTGCCATCTTGTTATGTTATTATTGTGTCCATAATTCCACTTAATGGATGCCGAATACTATTGTAATCAGAGAACATTTTTGATTCAAGAATATATTCTTTTTCTTTTCCTTGATCTTTTATAAATTTATTTATGTCGTAAATGTCTCGGATTATTGGTTTAGTTTTAATATAATCTGGAAGGTCTGAATTTTTAATTCCTTTTAAAGTTAATGTTGCTAAGATTGTGGCGTCATAACCATAGCCAACTTCAAATGGAACCCATTTTGAGGTTAATGTATTTGGAGATACAATACAAAGCATATGGGTTGAACTTTTGATACCTTTTTTTATTGCTGCAACAACAGCTTTGGGGTCATTGGTTAAGTCTGCTTGTTGTAATTCCTTGTCAAATTCGTCAAAGTAAACAGCAATTCCAACAGATATAAAATAGTCAGCAATTTTTTTTGCTTCGTCTCTATCTCTTTTTTGATGACTTATAAATACTTTCATTCTTTATCAAAATCTTTTAATTGATTAGTGTCCTTTTAGCCTTGCTTGTAACTCATTTATATGCCCACCAAAGGTGTTGTTATAAACCCAATTCATGCGTATAACAGCACTTTCCTGGCAATTTCTTTCAACATCCATTATCACACCATCAACCTCCCCCTTCTGCATGGAGGCCGCCCAACCCTGCAACCCCCTCCCCCTTTCGGGAGCGGTGCAAGTGCCAGGGGCAACGTAAGGTGTGCGAGTTCTCATGTATGGTATCTTTAGTTGCAAAGGTATAAATTTCTTTTCCAAACAAGAACAGTTTTTTTCGGGAAAATTTCGGTTTGCTTGCCATTGGTAATCAGGGCATCGGGTTGTGGGGAAATTGTTTCGCGTGGGTTTTGAATGCCGGGCCTTGCAGCCTCTTTCCCATCCAGCATTTAGTCCGCCCTCATCGGCTCTGAAAAACTCCCCCCGCCTTCTCTCGCGGTGGGGCGGGGGGAGGAACTTCTGCAAGCGGGTTTGCCCTGTGGGTGTTACAGTTCGGTGAGGGTAACGGCCACTTCCAGGGTTTGGTCGTTGACCATGGTCACTTGCTGTTCGTGCATGGCGAAGCCCGTGGCGGTGAGGCGCAGGGTGTAGCTGCCTGCCGGCACCTCTTCAAACGAGCCGAGTCCTTCGTCGTCGGTGAGGTCGGCGAAGTCGGTTTCGAGCAGTTGGAAGGTGATGCCTGCCAGGGGTTGCCCCTGGGCGTTGTGCACGGTGAGTTCGAGGCTGCCCAGTTCGGGCTCGCCACCGGTTCCGGCCGGGCGGTCAATCAGCAGGTAGTGCTCGTAGCGCGAGGGGATGTTCTCGAACACCATTTTGCCGATGGCGCACACGTTGGCCAGAATCGAATAGATTTCGTCGGTGATCTGGCGGCGGTGTGCCGTGGCATTCAACGTGTCGGCTTTGGCTTTGGATTGAAGCAGACTCTTGTCGTGGTAGTTGTTAAGAGCCGTGGTGAAACCCTGAACGCGGTTTTCGTCGTAACCCACC
>JAQVCV010000138.1 GCA_028689615.1 Bacteroidales bacterium
ATTGATTTTGAGATGCTCTGCCTCGATTTTTTTAATGTCGAGTAATGAAGAGATATCTTCCGTTATGGCCTTTCCACCAAAGGAAACCTCGCGTAAAAAAACTGGCTGTCCGGAATGGTAGATGCAAAAAACGCTTTGTGCCCCGCCAATATCAAGCAAATAAACAGGCTTTTCTTGATAATCCTGGTAATTATATTCAAAACTATTACAAATGGCGAACGAATCGACATCAACAATCGACAGCGATAAATTAGATTGCGTAAGAATGTCGCCTAAATTTTGTACGACCTTTTTTTTGCTGGCCACGAGAAGAACATCGAAAGTTTTTTCTTTCTGAGCTGGCCCAAGAACCTGATAATCAAGATATACATCGTTGATATCAAAAGGAATGTATTGCTTCGCGTCTTTTTGGACAATCTCATCCAGCCCTTTTACGGACTCAGATTCAAAGGCGACACGCTTCACGATCACTGCGTGACCAGCCATGGAAGAAACCACCACCCTATCCTTCACGGAGAGTTGCGCCCAAAGCTCAATAATTTTTTTGGCCGTGGATGCATTGTTGTCCAGGTCCCCAGGTTGCCATGGACACCGGGCGAGACTTTCAAGTGCACATCCATTTTTTCCGGCGCGGAGCTTGATCATCTTCAGCCACTCGCTTCCAAGGTCCAATCCCAGACCAGAATTTTTTTTGGGAAAAAAACTCATTTTTTTCACGGCATTATCTCTCCGAAAAATTCAAACACCCAAACACCCTACATTTATTCACCAATTCTAAAAAATTACCACAAAATATCTCACTAAAGCAAGAAATAATGCGCGCGAATATCCACACATTGCGAAATAGCACAGACACCTTTTCAGCTGTCGCGCATACGTATCCCATTTCAAAAAAATTTCGATTAATAGTTCTGTAAATTTTCATGCCGAATCTTTTATACAGAAACAATAAACCAAAAAAGTAATGCAGAACATTATCCTGTACTCAATACATTTTTAAACTAAAAAATTGGCGAATATACTTTTTTATTTCAGAAAGTATATTCGCCAATCTCTATTCAAAAAATACAAGATAAAGTTATTATTATATCTTTTCTAAATTTCGTAATAAAATTTCTCCAAATTCCGCACATCCAACTTGAGTTGCATTTTTCATTTGGGAGGCAAGATCCACTGTTACCGTGCCTTCAGAAATAGCAAGCTCCACCGCGCCACGAATTTTTTTGGCGCATTCGTGCCAGCCGATATGGTCCAGCAGAAGCGCTCCAGACAAAATCAAACTTCCTGGATTCGCAAGGTCCTTGCCTTCAATGGATGGCGCGGTGCCATGGGTAGGCTCGAAAAAGGCGAGCTGTGAGCTCATATTCACACCGGGAGCCAATCCCAAACCTCCAACTTGCGCCGCCAAGGCATCGGAAAGATAATCTCCGTTCAAATTTGGAGTCGCGATGACATCATAATTTTCCGGGCGAATCAAAACCTCCTGAAACATGGCATCCGCGATCCGGTCCTTCAACACCAACGCCCCCGGAGGGCAACAATCCTCGCCCTCGCGCACAACCTGTCCGGAAAATTCCTCGGCGGCCATTTCGTAGCCCCAGTTCCGAAACGCTCCTTCGGTAAATTTCATGATATTGCCCTTGTGGGCAATGGTCACACTCCTGCGCTTTTGGTCCAGCGCGTATTGGATCGCCTTGCGAATCAGCCGCTTGGAGCCCTTGGCCGTCATGGGCTTGATGCCAATTCCACTTTCCTCGTCGACATTGGCGCCCAATTCATCACGTAAAAACGCAATGAGTCGCCGTGCCTCGGGGCTTCCGGCCTGCCATTCGATTCCCGCGTATACGTCTTCCGTGTTTTCCCTGAAAACAATCATGTTCACGCGTTCTGGGTGCTTGACGGGACTTTCAATCCCTTTGAAATACTGGATGGGCCTGATGCAGGCATACAGATCCAGGGTTTGCCGCATCGTAACGTTCAGACTGCGAAACCCCTTGCCCACCGGAGTTTCCAAGGGGCCTTTCATGGCGAGATCAGCGGTTTTCAACGTGTCCAATGTTTGCTGCGGCAAATAGGTTCCTGTCTCGGCAAAAGCTTTTTTTCCGGCCAACAATTCCACCCATTCCAGCTTTCGTCCATCGCTGAATGTCAATTCAACAGCCCGGTCCAGGACAGGTCGGCCGGCGTTCCAGACCTCGTGTCCAATGCCGTCACCCTCAATAAAATACACTTTGCGGTCCATGCGGTCTCCTCATTGCAAAAATAAAAAACCCCTGACGGGGTTTTCCAACTAATAAAAGATTATTGATGGCGCAACCGCCACGGACACGGGTCAGCTGAAGCAAACCTCGACCATGAGTGGACCATGGGGGGTTTGAAAGGGAATGGCCAGAATAGCATTTGTCGAGACATGGCGGATCGTATGTCCCTGCCCGGTGATAACCGACGGGATGGCGCCCTCGAAAACCATGCCCATTTCGACAAGTCCCTTGCGGGCCTGACCAGAAATCATATTCGTCAATTCCCCCACGGCATCCGCGACAGCATCGTTGAGCTCCGTCTGCTCCTCGTACAACATGCTTCCGATGATTCCCAAGGCCGAGGAGGTGGTAAACGTCAGGG
>JAQVCV010000030.1 GCA_028689615.1 Bacteroidales bacterium
TGCTCGCGATTCAAAAAAAACTTACCAACACGTTTTACGTCATCCTGGGGCTCCCCTCAACCGCCATGGGGTTTGGCCTCTCCATTCAGATTGCCGTGCTTAGCTGGATTCTCTCCACCAAGTATGTCCTCGACATTCACCACATCGGCATCGTGTGGGCCGCCGGACCCATTGCCGGTATTTTAGGACAGCCCATCGTGGGGCTTATCAGCGACAAGGTGTGGTTTATGGGTGGCCGCCGCCGCCCGTTTATCATCATCGGAGGTATCCTTACTGCCCTGGCCATCCTGGCGCTGCCCAACATCGACCGCATCAACGATTTCCTTGGCATCGGCAGCATGTTGGCCGTGGCCATCACCGTGGCCCTCACCCTCGATTTGGCCATCAACATCAGTTTCAATCCCACCCGCGCCATCATTGCCGATGTAACCCCCGACGGCACCCCGCGCACCAAGGGCTACACCTGGATGCAATCGGTGTCGAACCTGTTCGGGAGTCTGGCTTATTTAATGGGAGCACTCATTGGCAACTACGCCCTTATTTATATTGGCGCGGTGGTGGTGCTGGCATTTTCTATTGTGCCGATGTTTTTTATTGAAGAGCCCCGCGAACTGGTGAAGCCGGAAGCCACCGGACACGATGGCGAAGCCGTGAAGACCGAATGGGGGCAACTGTTCAGGATTTACGGGGCCCATTTCTTCTCGTGGCTGGGGGTGCAAACCATGTTCGTGTATATCATCGCCTTCTTGCAACAAAAGATGTTCAGCCCCGAGGTGGTGCAGAAATACGCCCTGGTGCAGGAGTTGAAACAAAAAGGAGCTGCCCTTACCGACGAGCTGATGGCTGTTGATAAGCTCATTACCGATCAGACCGGGCAGATGATCGGCATCGCCTTTTTCCTGCTCAATGCCGTGAGTTTTTTGATGCCTGCCATGCTGCTCGAACCTTTGTCGCGAAAGCTGGGGCGGGTGAAAGTACACATCGGTGCCCTGCTGATTATGTCGTTGGGTTATTTGGTAATAGCCATGATGGTGCACACCCCGATGATGCTCTACGCGATGATAGCAGTGGTGTGCGTGGGATGGGCTGCCGTGGTAAGTCTGCCGTTTGCCATCATGTCGGAGAAGGTTGACAAGAGCCGCATGGGCTATTTCATGGGATTGTTCAACCTTTCGGTGGTGTTGCCCCAACTCACCAGCAGCCTCTTCGTGGGCTATTTCGTGCGCGAAGCAGCCGATAAATCCATCGTGTTTTACATCAGCTTCGTGTCGCTGGCCATCTCGGCTTTGCTTTGGATGCTGGTAAGCGAGAGGCGGCAGAGCGGGAAGATTTGATGCTTTGCTGATTCTGAAGCACCGCCTCAGTCCCGCGAATGGGAGAAAGCGAATTGACGATTTGTTAGATCAGTTGACAGAGCGCTTCCGGCGGTAATCGGAAGGGGAGGTTGAGGTTGCTTTCGGCCTCGCGATGGTGCTCTTCACTTGCTTTTACAAGAGATGCAGGGGGCGGCGTAGCCGCCCCCTGCATCTCTTGTTGTTTAACGGGGTGAATTGTAGTCAAACCTGTCAGTTTTTTGAAACCTGACAGGTTTAAAAAGCAGGGATGGTTTGTTGATGGAAATCAAACCTGTCAGGTTTTTGAAACCTGACAGGTTTAAAAAGCAGGTATGGTTTGTTGATGGAAGTCAAACCTGTCAGGTATTTGAAACCTGACAGGTTTAAAAAGCAGGTATGGTTTGTTGATGGAAATCAAACCTGTCAGGTTTTGAAACCTGACAGGTTTAAAAAGCAGGGATGGTTTGTTGATGGAAATCAAACCTGTCAAGTTTTTGAAACTGACAGGTTTAAAAAGCGGGGATGGTTTGTTGATGGAAATCAAACCTGTCAGGTTTTTTTGTTTTCTTCCCATTTATATTTTTTTCTCATCAAGTTGTTTCCCGAATATGTATAACTCTACATTAAATTTCAAGGGACTTGTTTTTTCAAAAAACAAGTCTTTTCAAGAAAATTTGCATTTGGTTACAAAACCTCTATCTTTGTGCCTGTGAGTTGCTGGTAACAGATAACTCCGCGGTAATGAGCGTTCTTTGAAATATGATGCCCTGATACACGAGCAGGAGAGCCTAAACCAACGACTGTCGGAACGATGACAGACGCCTGCCAGCTATACCGAATCGGCTTGAAGTAACAACTTAACTTACAGTCAAGCCTCTTGGTACGGTTTTACCTTCGGTGAGATAGTTCGTCCCGAGAGCGAAGCGACTATAGTCCCGAGAGCGAAGTGACTATAGTCCCGAGAACGAAGTGATTCGGGATTAGCTTCGCTGAGAATAGTTCGTCCCGAGAGCGAAGCGACTCGGGATACCTTCGGTGAGAATAGTTCGGGAAACCGCTTCCAGGTTCAATGCTTTGCATTTCACTAATAAGCGGTATAAGGTGGTACAACGGTACAATCCGTATTTTTGAGCCCCCCCATGGATAGCGCTCTTCTCCCCTTCTTTTCAATACTTTCTGGTTTTGAAGGGTTGTTGCATACGTTGAAATCCTTTCCGATTCGGGCTGACGATTGCATGATATTTATGCAAAACACGGTTTGAATGATGTGAAACACGGTTTGAATGGTGTGAAATTGGGTTTGAATGTTGAAAAATTGGGTTTGAATGTCGAAAACTGAGTTTGTATAATATGAAACTCAGTTTGAATGACCTAAAACTCGGTTTACGTAATGTAAAACTCGGTTTGAATGGTGTAAAATACGGTGTAAGCACCCGAAAGGTGCCCTGAACCGATCGGCAGCGACCCAATCGAAGTGTGAAGCCACCCAAACAGAGGCAGCAGCAGCCCAAATGGAGCTGAAAGTTAGTTGAATGGCTGCGCAACCTGGCCCAAGGGACACGGAAAGGAAGAAAATGGAGAAAAAAGTTGTTGAACAGACAGAAAGGATAGGTTTAACCTCCTGACAGAGATCTATTCAACAGCAGAAGGTGCTTCAAAAAAAAGCCCATCGGGCATCAGCCACCTCTAACTCATGTAACAGGAGAGAGAACAAGTGTAGAAGAAGCCTAACCCGGAGAATGTTGAAGACAACCCAACGCGATGCTTGACCAGACTGTTGATGACCCTATTATAAACCTTTAAAATTAACAAGCTATGAAAATTTTGTATTTGAATCGTTACCGGATGCTGCTTGCCACCGACGCAGCGATTGCAGCAAACACCGAAGCCATGAATGCCATCCCGGGGTTCAGCCCCTTGTATGTGCAATTCAAAACCAAAATGACCCAGTTGGATGCAGAACTCGACGAAGAAACCAAGACCATCATCAGGTTAAGTCCGAAGAAAAACAACCTGAAAAGCGAAATTGCCGCCCTGGTGGTTGAGGGAATTGCCTATGGCGAAGCCTGGGGCACCTCGACTGACAACAGCGAGTTTATAGCCCGCATTCACTACACGATCAGCGACCTGAAAGGCTCGGCCGATGTAAACTTCATCGGGCGGTGCCGCAACATCGTGAAAGAGCTTACAGCCCAAAAAACCGAGATTGCCCCCTTCGGCCTTACCGAGGAGAAACTGGCAGCCATGACCGAGAAGATCAACCTCTTCGCCGCTCTTGTTCCACAGGGACGCATACAGGTTGGGCAACAAAAAAACGACAAAGCCCGCCAGGAAACCCTGATTGACCAAGCCATGGTTTTGGTAAAAAAACTCGACAAACTGGTGAACATCCTCCAGTACTCCAACCAGCAACTCTTCTCGCTCTACAAAACTGCCCGCGTGATCGTGGATGCCCACCGTCGCAAAAGTACGAAAGATAATACACCGCTAATATAAATTATAATTATGTAACTACTTACTAATAATGGCATTCAAAAGCTGTTAATATTCAATAAATGTAATTTTAAATATTTATTTTTTTAAATCAATCCAATATTTATCCTTTTTAAAACTAAAATTATGAAATCTTTCATTATGTCCTCTCTTTTATTTGTTTGTGTTTTGCTCGAACCTAGAATAGCATTATCCCAAAAAGACACCTATCCTGTCGTTGTAAATCCAGACTTTCTAGTATATGATACAAGTGTTCCAGCTCCCAGAAATTTGAGTGCCGTTTATGCATGGGATAGCAACTTAGGAAATGTAGTACATGGCCTCGGGTACAATCATTCTAATCTTGATCCGGTAATTAAAATATTTATTTCGTCAGATAAGATGTCTTTTTCCCAATCTTTATATACATGGAAGGACTACGAATACACTGGTAGTATCGAAATTTCAACCTGTACTCCATCTTCATTAAACAATATTTATTTCGTAATGACAAATGAAGACACATCAGATATTCCTAAAACGGGACAAATAATTTTCCATATTCCGGACTCAACTACTTTTAGTTATAATGTTACCAGATCATTTAAATTTTCATTTAAATCTGATCGTCTATATAAAAGATTGGTTGTTTATTCCGAAGGCTCGACCTTGAGTAGAGGCATGGAATTTCATAAGATAAATTTTCGGCTATTAAACTATCAGTTTAATGCAGGTGATGATCGGACAATTTGTTTAAATGAATATACAAGGTTGGGAGGAGATACTCTCTCTCAAAATGGTCCGACAGTGTACGGATGCTCAAGCTTTCCTCAGTGGAGAACAGAATATTCAAATAGTGTTTTTTCAACAGAAAGCAATCCAAGTGTGTCACCAAGTATTACTACAAGATACTATCTGATGACGGATAATAATATTCGAGATTCTGTTACAGTTTATGTAAATCCCTGCCTTTGCGAATGGCCTACCCAGTTGAATTCAAGCAACGATCTTACTCCAATTGACGTGGTTGCTACACCCAATTATGTGTATAATCTCTACCATCTCACAGGCTCTCAACTGCAAACACCTTTCTGCAACTACCCTGTGTACTCCAATACCTCGTCAGGCAGCAAGATTCTGCTGGCCGTTCACCGTAAAGACGGAACCCTAAAGACCATCCGGTCGCTCAATGTTACAGAACTTTACCCGGGAGTTGAACCTGTTGTGTGCGCCGTGAACGATAATGTGATTATTTCGATAGGTTACAAAGGTACGATATTTGATTTCGACAACAACACCAATATCTCTAACTCCTCGGCGGGAAAATTTGCAACGAACGTACTATGCTTCAATAACGAAGGCGCGGTGTTATGGCAGCAAAATATGACTTCGGTAAATGGCAATATCTACGGATGTGATCTTACTGTAGGCAGTTCCGTTATCTATGTAATGGGAAATAAGCCTTATGGCAGAATAGGATCCTTCACCACCAATCAAGGTACCTTTATTGCATACATAAACAAAACAAATGGTTCAGTTACTGGTGCTGCAACAATTGGCTCATCCTACTCCTGGCCAAGTATCACTACCATCACTTTTAATGGTTCTGAAGCATTGCTTTCAAACCAATGCGGAACCTTTAAAGTGTTTTCTAATAATACATTATTGAATACTTTTCCCAACCTATACTCTTCTCTTTCCGCATCGTCGAAAGACAAAGTGTTTTATAACGGCGATGACAAGATTTGGGTATTAGATGAGCCCGATTATCTATACGGGTTTACGATAAGTACAAGACCTACACTTAACATCACTCCAATGAGTGGCACCTGGCCCTATTCAATACCCAACAGCAGTTTCGTGGACATGGATTGTGATGCTGATACTTTGTATTTCTCAACCAATTACAGAAAAGGAGACGACAAATTCCATTTTCTTCTTACCTATAATGCCACATTGCTTCAAAAAGCAAACGAAGCCCAAACCGACGGCGAAGCCTTCTTTGGTCTCGATAAGGAGAATGAACGGATCTATTCCTCAGATTACAATTCACCCACAACCAGCATCAGAAGTTTCGATCTTAATTTGGTGGCAGAGGGGTGCAACAAGTTGTATGTTGATGCGGGGAATAATAGGACCATCTGTGCTGTTGATACAATTACAATTGGGGGTTCGCCAAGTGCTTGGGGCGGATCAGGAAGTTATAATTACCAATGGCAATCGTCTCCGGCTACAACAGTAGCATCAGTAAGCAATCCATCAGTTTCTCCCGATGAAAATACGATATTTACTATATTAGCCACGGACTCCTCCAATTTGAATAATTGTAAATATGACGAGATGCAAATTTTTTTTTCGGAAGAGTGTTGCCCTTGGCCAAAAAAAATAATAAAACAACATATTATCTATCCATATATTTTTAGCGAAGGTGCTTTTGTTGAAAAAAGTATAATGAGTTTAAATTCATCAAGAAAACTGAGTTCTTTAATAGCTACCTGGAATACCACGAAAAATACTACCACTAGTGATTCTTCCTATGTCGTTTTTGATGATTATGATACAGTTTTTATGGATTTTGTTGCCTCTTCAACATATTTGTTCATTTCGATTGATAGCAGTGGTAATTATCTATTCAAGAAAACTAAGCAAGGCTTAGCCCATAGTATTCACCGTACTGAAGATGATAGAACAATTGTAACCGGACCACTTCATGACCCTATTAGCGAAAACTATCTCATTTTTGGAGACACTAATTCTAGATACTTCAAAATAAGTATATTCGACGACCAGGGAAATTTGTCATGCTCCCGTATTATATATAGCATACATTTTATGCCTAATTTTGAAAGGGGAGATAAAACTCTATTATTTGATTCGACATTGTTTTTTATTGGTAAAGCTCTTGATGATACAATTGATGGTATTGAAGTGCCTGTTAATAATGTATGTCTGTTTGGTATGAACATCAATACTTTGGAGATAATTAGGATTAACCCACTATATGAATGCTTACCCCTTCAATTCTCTTATTATTTGTCAATCATTCCATCCATTATGTCGTTTCAGAAGTCTGATTCATCAATATGGTTTTTTAACTCCTATGATTACTCCACAACAACGCCTAAGGAACTTAACCTTTATAAATTTTCGCTTTTTTCAAATAGTTTCCAGTCAATAACAATAACAAATGAACAGGTACCTTGGAGAAGTGCACTGATTAGTCCGAAAATTATAAATTTGGAAACAACTAACAGCAACAACTCAGTTATTATTATTGGAGTTCTTAATGATGTCCAAATACCTGATAGTGTTTTTTGGCAAGATTTTTACAAATTTCGACACTTAACAGTGGATTTTCAAAATTCGTCATATACAACAGATTGGATCAATAACAATGTTATTACTAATTCCCTTTTATCCGAAGTAATATTATATAATAATGAGGTTTTATTTTGTAATGAAGGTTTAATGAAAATCAATTTAACGACTGGAATAAATTCGCTAATTAATGATAACTTGAAATATTATTGTAATTTATTCCTTTTAGATTCATTGTTATATATTCAAGATTACCAAGCTAAGTATTCGATTTTGAATTTGGAAAATAATAGCATAAACTGTGATATTTTTTGGAATAAAGAGACAAGTCTTATTGGTGTAGAGAAAGATGAAATTGTGCCTGAACAAAAAAATGTTTATTGCTATCCAAACCCTTTTTCTGAAGAAATTAGAATTTATATACCAGGGTATAACAATATACTTGCCAAAATATATGATATGAACGGCCAACTATTACTTAAAACATCATCTTTGATTATTAATGCAAGATCTTTTTCACAAGGAATATATGTTGTTATAGTTCAGGATGAAGAATCAAATATTATCTATAAAGGCAAATTATTAAAAATCTCCAATTAAAACTCTTATTTTTCAATAATTCTTGGATATGAGTTGATCGCAGAAATTATAAGAGTTTGATTTATTCTTAAGATTTATTTGCGCTTTAACGACCAATTTAAAGCAATTTGAATAATTATACAGCATTTTATGCTGTGTTACATGAGATGGGGCAATGCAATTCAGTTGCCCCATCTCCATTTAAACTTATGCCTTTCAAAAACTTGTCAGTTCTTGTTTGAGTTAAGGATATTTCTCTATCTTTGCACTTTCTGGATGTTGAAACTATGAGGAAACCACTGTTGTTGATTGCGCTGCTGCTCGCCGTGCTGGCCATGCACGCCGAAGGGACGAAGGAGATTATGCCGACGGCGGAGGCATTGAAGTGGATTCACCATTTGAGTGATTTCAACGGCCAAACCATCACCACCCCCGGCACCTACCCGTTTACCCTGGTAAACTACATGGGTTGCGACTCCCTGGTGACCTACACTGTGAATGCCGCCGCCAACCCGGTGGTGAACCTTCCGGCCAACCAGACCCTCTGCCCCGGCGACGAGATCACCCTCGATGCCGGCCCAGGCTACGCCTCCTACCTTTGGAGCACCACAGCCACCACCCAAACCATCGTAGCCACCCAACCCGGAACCTACACCGTCACGGTGACCAATGCCGCAGGCTGCCAGGCCTCCGATTCGTTTGTTTACTCCTCATCCGGCCCGCCACCCAACCCCATCAAACACAATTGACCCCGCGATACCGCCTGCTCCCAATATGAGACTTTAACCTATTACTTTACATACTATTCCGATGACGCACAAACAGGTAATCATTTCGCTCATGCTTCTCACTGCCCTTCCGGGATGGATAAAGGGGGAAGGGACCAAACAAATATCGCCCGATATGGGCAACCAGTATTTTATTCACATAAGGAACAGCGGATCGAGAGGGTGTTTTGGTACAAAGGCGTGCAATGACATATACACACGAATTCTTTTTGAGATAAAAGCTCCCGGCGAACGGGTTTATTTTGGAGCGAAAATGCGCAATTGGTATCCTGACACCTACAATTATGAAATAAAGAAACTTGACGGCACTCTTGTTCAAAGCGGTGCTTTGCCGAAAACTGCCGGAAACCCCGGCTACATTCCCGATTATGAATTAGCCACGCTTGGCCCCTCCAACGTTACTCCGGGAGGATATACAGCCATTAGCTGCTCTCCTCCCGATAGCGGCACTTATATCTTCGATTTCGATATCGGGAACACAGGTTCGGAGTACGAACTCGAATTTTTTGACCTGACTGTTGTGAATGAATTGGGCGAAGAACAACTCGGGAGGCTATACTCATATTCCTGGAACTTTACCACTTCGGCAGGATCAAAGAAATACAAAGGGAAGATGTATCCAATTACAGCCGACAGTGTTGTTACGGAAATAGACTTCAACGGCATGCAGCCTTATGCCTTTAGCGTGTCGTGCAACCTGACAGGGTGTTTCAATACCAACAATTTCATCCTCGATCGCCGCTCGGTTGACGGATTGAACAATTATCCGCAGTACAGGGTGTTTTTCAACAATCCCGATCCAGAAATCTTTCCATCCGGCACCCTTGGGCAGCTTACCAACATAGAAACAGTGAACGAGTGCGATGGCAATCTCGACATCATTCTGTGGGCCAACAAACCCGGCTTGTGCGACATCATGCTCGATATTGATCCCACCCCGGGCTTTCAGAATATGGATCGCTACCTCGATGGAAACATCGAGCCAGGGATACCAAACGTGATTACCTGGGACGGGATTGACGGTATGGGCAACCCTGTTGACAACGGGACCCCTATAACTGTGATCGTAACCTTTGTGAATGGCAGAACCAACCTGCCCCTCTACGACGTGGAATACGGCGATACATGGCAGGGCTTCAAGGTTGCGTTGGTTCGTCCGCCAGGCCCGGCTCCCAAAGTCTTTTGGTGCGATACGTTAATTTATAGTTATTCGCCCCCTGGCAATTACCCCCCGCAGTCGCTCGAACTCGATGGGTGCACCAATCCCAACGGATGTCATGCCTGGGGTGGCATTGGCGATAGCAAAACAATAAACACCTGGTGGTACTCCCTCACCTCGTCGCAATTCCCTGTTCCGCTGGTTTACAAACGATCCAATTTTATCCCCATTCCATACATCCTGTGTGAAGGCGACAGCGTGAACGTGTTTGGCAACTGGGTAAGCCAGCCGGGTGTTTTCCGCGATACCCTTACCAACTTCATGGGGTGCGATTCTATTACCGAGATCACTGTATCGGTGTTGCCTGGACCTGTTATCGAGTTGGGAGAAGACCAGGTGGTGTGCCAGGGGCAAAGCACCACGTTGGGAATGGTTGTCCCGGGTGTAACGGCCTACGAATGGAACACAGTTCCCCCGCAACCCACCCCGTTGGGTACCGATCCCACCCTCACCGTGAACACCACCGCCACCTATCAGGTGCAAATCACTGCTACCAACGGCTGCATCCGTACCGATCAGGTGCACGTGACGGCAGCACCCTACATCAACGCCCAACCCATCAAACACAATTGACACGCCGTATCCTCTTCCCATTTGTATAAACAAACAACCTATATCCCGATGACGTACAAACAGGTAATCATTTCGCTCATGCTTCTCACTGCCCTTCCGGGATGGATAAAGGGGGAGGGGACAAGGGAATTGGAACCCAATTCAACTTACGGGGTTACCTTAAGAGCTCGCTACGACCCTGTGCTCAACAGCGATGAAGGCGGCCCTTTCGCCACACCCGGCTGCCCCGATGAATACAAACTCTGGGTTTCGATTGCCGAAGTTGGGGAAAAAATCTTGTTTGGATTTAAAAAAAACAGCGGCTTTGCAACAGTAAATGTTACTCTGCGTGATGCTTCCGGCAATATCGTTTTTCCAACTACACCAATCCCTACAAGTGGCACTGGTTACATTGATAATTACAATCAGGCAGTAGCCGGGCCGGTCACCATTAACCCTGCCGGTTACACCCCATTCGAATGTACCCCGCCAGCCCCCGGTGATTATTATGTTGAGTTTTCATGGACAATTTTTGGTCAGACTGGAAATCAACAATTACGCTTCTATGACATTACGGTCGTAGATGCCGCCAATCAGGAAAAACAAGGCCGGCTTTGGAGCAAAAACTGGCAATTGCTCACCGTTAATAATTCTAATCCATTTTTTGGAGTCATGTTCCCCTATACCGACGACCAGATCACCACCCGCATTGATTTCAACGGCATGGCTCCGGCGAGGTTTACAATAGCATGCAATCCGACAGGATGTGCCAATACAGGCGATTTCATCAGCGACAGGAAATCACGGGAGGGAAATTACACCTATCCCGCGTATAAAATTTTTGTTAATAATCCTGATGAAGATTTATTCCCGACAGGTATCGTGGGAGGGGTGGATAGTGTGAACGTCAACAATCCATGCGATGGAACGGTTAACATCAATATGTATGTGAATAAACAGGGTATGGCTGAAATTCTACTAAATATTAATCCCTTGCCTGGAGTTCAGGATGAAGATGTTGTACTGAATGACACTGTATATACGGGAAATGCCTCCACGATCGAATGGAATGGGTTGAATGGTGAGGGAAATCTGGTTCCCAGTGGTACAACTTTTAATATTGAGGTTACATACATCAACGGACTAACGCATTTGCCGCTTTATGACGTAGAATACAGTGCAGCCGATTGGCAAGGATTCATAGTTGATTTAATTCGGCCAGAAGGTAATAAACCTCTTGTTTTTTGGGATGATCGTGATGTACAGGGTACAACAGAATTGAATGGCTGTCTCGATCCGGGAGGTTGCCATTCATGGAATTTCGATATGGGAGACGAAAATACAATCAACACCTGGTGGTTTGCCGTCAGCACCACGCTGGTTCCCATCACCATCCAATACCGCCGCTCCGAAACCATCCCTTACAATTACATCCTGTGCGAGGGCGACAGCGTGAACGTGTTTGGCAACTGGGTGAGCGAACCTGGTGTTTTCAGCGATACCCTCACCAACTTCATGGGTTGCGACTCCATATCCGAGGTCACCGTCACAGTGAAACCGGGCCCCGTGATCGAACTGGGCGACGATCAGGTGCTCTGCCAGGGGGCAAGCACTACCTTAGGCGCGGTTGTTCCCAACGTGGCTTCGTATGTCTGGAACACCGTTCCCCCGCAACCCACCCCGTTGGGTACCGATCCCACCCTCACCGTGAACACCACCGCCACCTACCAGGTGCAAATCACCGCCACCAACGGCTGCATCCGTACCGATCAGGTGCACGTGACGGCAGCACCCTACATCAACGCCCAACCCATCAAACACAATTGACGCGCCGTATGCTTTGAAGCCAGCCTCGCCAACCCTCCCAAAATCGTTGCAAAATGAACCGCCACCTTCCGTCTGTTGCCTCCTTCCTGATTGTATCAACCCTGTTGGTGGCTCATCCCGAAGGAACCAAACAGATCAACCCCGATGTCAACCACCAGTATTATATCCACATCCGCAACAGCAGTTCGCTGCGTGGGTGTTTCGGCACCAAGGCCTGTTCCGATCTCAACACCCGCATCCTTTTCGACATCAAAGAGCCCGGTGAACGGGTGTTTTTCGGCGCTAAATTGTTGAATACCTACCCGTCAACTTACGGCTACGAGATAAAGAAAACCGATGGCACGCTGGTGGCATCGGGCAATTTGCCCAAGACTGCCGGCAACCCCGGGTTCATTGCAACCTTCGCGCAGGCTGTGGCAGGCCCTGTGAACATCGATCCGGCCGGTTACGAACCCCTGAGCATCTCGGCGCCCGACAGCGGAACCTACATCTTCGATTTCAACATTGGCACCAGCACCAGCGAGTTCCCTGTGGAGTTTTTCGACCTCACCATCACCAACGCCGCCAGCGAGTTGCAGGAGGGGAGGCTCTACAGCTACGCCTGGAACTTCACCACCCTCAACGAAACGAAGAAATTCAAGGGAAAGATGTACCCCTACACCGCCGACAGCGTGGTGACCGAGATAGACTTCAACGGGATGCAGCCTTATGCATTCAGCGTGTCGTGCAACCTCACCGGCTGCTTCAATACCAACAATTTCATCCTCGACCGCCGCTCGGTTGCCGGCAACCACACCTACCCACAATACCGCGTTTTTTTGAACGAACCCGACGAAGCCATCTTCCCGTCGGGCACTATGGGTCAGATTGACTCGATTGCGGTGGAGAACGATTGCAGCGGTCTGGCCAACATTTTCATCTATGCCAACAAACCAGGCCTCGCCGACGTGCAACTCGACATTGACCCCACGCCAGGCTTTCAAATTACCGACCGGTTGCTCACAGGAAACATCGACGCCGGTGTGGCCAACCTCTTCGTGTGGGATGGACTCGACGGTGCCGGAAACCCCGTTCCCAGCAGCACTCCCGTCACCATCACCGTTACCTTTGTCAACGGCCGCACCAACCTGCCGTTGTTCGATGTGGAATACAGCCAGCAAGCTTCGGTTCCCCAGTCGGAATGGTGGCAGGGATTTATTGTTGATATGGTTCGCCCTGCCGGTCCACGCCCCGAAGTGTTCTGGTGCGATACGCTGGTATATAGCTACACACCACCGGGCAACTTTCCGCCCGAATCGCTCGAACTTACTGGTTGCCTTGAGCCGCAGGGCTGCCACGACTGGGGTTTCGACGTGGGCAACGAGCGCACCATCAACACCTGGTGGTACTCGCTCACCTCGTCGCAGGCCCCGGTTACCATCACCTACCGCCGCGATGATTTCATAGTCAATCCCGTGCATATTTGCGATGGCGACAGCGCCCTTGTGATGGGCAACTGGGTGAGCTCTGCCGGAACCTGGGGCGACACCACCATCAATTCCATGAATTGCGATTCGATTACCCACTTCGTGGTGAGCATGCACCCCAATCCCGTGGTTGACCTCGGTGCCGATCAGCAGTTGTGCCAGGGTGAGAGCACCACGTTGGGCGGCACCATCGCGGGTGTAACTAACTACCTGTGGAACACCATCCCGCCACAAGCCGTGCCCGTGGCTACCACTCCCCAATTCACCACCAACCAGTCGAATACCCTGCGCATCGAGGTCTCAACCCCCTTTGGCTGCACCGATGCCGATACCATCCAGGTGATGGCGGCGCCGGTGATACCATCCAATGCCATCCGCCATTTTTAGCTGTTCGATACCAAAGGCAAAAGGAAGCCGTTAGTCAAATAAAAAAACCATGAAAATCGGAAGCGTAGAACTCATCCCCCGGATTCCCGACATCATCAGCGCGGCAGTAGCCATGCTGGCCCTGGTGAATCCCATTCAGAAGATTTTCCTGATCAGTTCGTTGCGCGAGAACCTCTCCGACGCGCAAATCCGCTCCATCATCACCAAGTCAACCCTAATCGCGTTTCTTACCCTCATCGTATTTCTGGCGTTTGGCAACATCATATTCCACTACGTGTTTCACATCCAGTTGTATGCCTTCCGCATCACCTGTGGATCGGTGTTGGTTTACAGCGGTCTGATGGCGCTCAACAAAGGGGTCATCATCCAGATTGATAAGAATGTGCGTATCCAGGACATCTCGTCGGTGCCCATTGCCATCCCCATGATAGCCGGGCCCGGCACCATCACCGCCGCTGTGAGTTTTCCCAACGAGTACGGCGCGGCGGCCACCATAGCGGGTATTGTAGTGGCCCTTGGCATCAATTTTCTGGTGATGCTTTCGGCACGCCACACCGGGCAGTTTCTCATCCGCCACAACTTCATGTCGCCCCTGTTGCGCATCATCGGCCTGATTGTGGCCACCATCGGCATCCAGATGATGAGCGACGGGGTGGTTGATTTTATCAGGGTGACGGGGGTGTGATGGGGATAATCAATCCTCTCGCTTAAGAAACTCCCTGATGTGAACGTGCTCAATACCTTTATAACTTCCTGATGCAGTTTCGTCCATGCTCACCACGGTTTTCGGGCAATTATCGGGAATGGCCAGCAGGTTTCCAAATTCGCGCTGATGGGTCTCGTCGTTGTGAATTAAATAAGCTACCTGGATGTAGTGTTTTTCCCCGTTTCTGATGGCCACGAAGTCAATCTCTTTATCACCCATTTTTCCGACAAATACTTCAAAACCTCTGGTTAACAGATGGTGATATACCAGGTTCTCCAGCACCTTAGCGATGTCCTTCTGTTGAAATGGGAGGAGCATGTGTCGCATCCCCACATCCTGAAAAAAGTACTTGTCGCCTATCTCGAAAATTTTTCGGCCCTGAACTTCCATCCTTTTTACACGATGAATTAAATAGACAGCCTCAAGGTAACTGAGATATTCCAATACCTGTCTTGTAGAAATGGTAACCATTTGTGATTTGAGATAGTCGCTGATTTTTTTTGCAGAGAGGAGGCTCCCTGTAATGTCGGCCAGAAAGTAGATCATGTCGGTGAGGAAACGGGTGTTTCTGATGTTGAACCGGCCCACGATGTCCTTTAGAACGATGGTATTGAAAATGTTTTTGAGGTATTCTCTTACCACCTCGTCGTTGTCGGGCAAATGGATCAGATGGGGCATTCCCCCCTGTCGGATGTACCGCAACAGGGTCTGGTTGTCGTCAGGAAGTTGATGAAATCTGCAAAACTCGTTGTATGATAGCGAATATACTGGTATTTGAACGGTCCGCCCGCTCAACAGGGTAGCCAATTCGCCGGATAGCATCATGGCATTACTTCCTGAAACACAAATATCCCAACCAGTATTGAAGGCAAGGCTCCTGATGGCAAGTTGGAAGTTCTCAATTTCCTGCACTTCATCAATAAACAGGTGTTTATTCCCTGGGTGAAGGTCAAATTGCGTCATGTATTCCATCAACTGACCATCGTTTTTGATTTGGTTGAAGGCATAGTCTTCTTTATTGATGAAAACCACCAGTGCATCAGGGTCTTTCTCCCTGATGGCTGAGGCTATCTGTTTCAACAGGCAACTTTTCCCCACGCGTCGCTGGCCGGAGATTACTTTGATGACACCCGCATTGATATAGGGCTCAATTCGGCTCAGGTATTGATCGCGATTAATGATTCCAGTATTGACAAAGTTTTTCATTGGTAATCTATTTCCGCGAAATTAGTAAAAGTTTTACTTACGAGTAAAACTTTTGGCTGTTATATAGTAAGTTTTATCTATGAGTAAAACTTTCGGTTAAAGTATCAAAAGTTTTACTTACGAGTAAAACTTTCTTCCTGGAATTAGAATGCGGAGGTGGTGAGAGACTGGGGGACTTTGGGAGTTGACGACAGGGGGAAGGTTTTCAGATAGTTATCCGAATCCTCAACCCTCCATCTCTACAACCTTCTGCCCCCCCTCAACTTCCTTGAATCCTTGAATCTTTGATCGCGATCGCCCTGATAGCTATCGGGGGGATGAATCTTTGAATCAAAAAAACCTTGTCATCCCCCCACAACCCTCAATCCCACGATGCTGCCGATGAGGGTGAATATAAAGAAGATACGCCACCAGTCGGAAGGTTCTTTGAAGAGGAAGATGCCCACCAGAACAGTACCTACGGCTCCGATGCCTGTCCATACGGCGTAAGCTGTTCCCATGGGAATGGTTTGCGATGCTTTGTTGAGGAGTATGAAACTGAGGGTTATGCTTACGAAAAAGGCAGCCGACCACAGCAGATTGGTGAAGTTTTGCGAGAGTTTGAGGCTTGTTGTGAAGGCCACTTCAAAGAGGCCTGCAACCACCAGAATGATCCAGTTCATGGGCAGGAGAAAGAAATTTTGTGCAAAAGTAGCCTATTCGGTTGGGGTAACGAAAAAAAAGTTGGGCATATAGAATGTTGAAGGTTAACGACTCTCTTTTGGCCGTGGTGGTAAATTTGAAAAGGGTGAAGTTTTTTTTATCCGCGGGGCTTGTTTGGTAATGTTAAAAGTGTGTATCTTTGCAGCCTCAAAACCCCAAGCCCAGGTGGTGAAACTGGTAGACACGCTACTTTGAGGGGGTAGTGCCCGTTCGGGCGTGCAAGTTCAAGTCTTGTCCTGGGCACCAGTTTTAAGTTCATTGTTTTGAGCCCAAGTGGCGGAATTGGTAGACGCGCTAGTTTCAGGGACTAGTATCCGACGGATGTGCAGGTTCAAGTCCTGTCTTGGGTACCAAAAATTCCAGCGATCCCCGGTAGCCTTAAGGTTGCCGGGGATTTTTTGTGTGCGGAAGGTTGGAGGTTGTCATGCGCAGGCTGTGCTTCAGGATCGTGATGTTAAGGTAAGCCACAACGTCTGGGGTGAGGAGAGTGCGTTGATGGAACGTAGTGGTGTCAAAAAGCCCGCATCTATCAAATTCTCAGGGAAGCACACAATCATAAGCGAGATGGTTTCCGGCTCTATGTTTTTAGTTTTTAGATGGACCAGGTAGCGGTCGGGAGTGGCAAAAACAAGGTACGGTTGTTTTTGCAGATTCGTGCTCCTTTGGAGGTAAAGGTTGGTATCGCAGGCGGGGGTAAGGGTTACCAACAGGTTTGCCGACGGGTTTTCAGGTTCAAAGATTTGTTTTTTCAAGCGTTCGACTTCACTTACCGATGATTGCAGAACCACCACAGTTTGGTTTTTAAGGGCCGGCGGGTTTGCAAGCAGCGCTTTCATTAGGAGAATCAAATGGTTTTGTATTGTGGTTTTATCAGCAATGAAAAAAGTGGAAGGTTGACTGGTAGCAAGTTGCCTCATTGCCTTCAGCCAGCCTGCTTCGCTATTGTTCATCGTCTTGTCTGAGTAGTTGTCGATGAGCCAGTGTCGAAATGAATTGCCTGATTTTGCCGGGTAGATCATAGTTTGCTAGGGTTTTAGGGTTGCTTCGGTATCAATGAGGCTTATCCCGTCGTTGATTAATTTTGCGAGAGCCGGGTCAGAAACTGCCAGGATTTTGAGTCTGGTTTCTATGTCTCGCATCAGGACTGTTTCATTCAGATGGTTTTTTCTTACGACCTCTAAAATTCCCATCGCGCAAAGCCAGTCGTCGGGAAAATGTTGAAGCGCCGTCCAGAGTTCAGGGAGCAGGTTGGTTGGAAGTTCGCCCGATCGGATGGCGCGCATGGTTCCATAGTGTTTGTGCAGTTTTCGCGCATTTTCATCGTGGATTATCTTATGGGTTTTCTCTGTTGGCACGGGGAAACTAAAACCGCAAGCCTCTTTATCGGCAGGGCCGGGGAATGCCGAAAGAATCGACGCGCCTACGGCCATGTCGTAAACGCCCCATGAGGGGTCGAACAGCATCCGGCTGCCGTAGGTTACCTGGCAGTTGGTGAAGCTGATCAACAGCAGCCTGCCATCTTTGTAAGTCACACTTTCAACCACCCCTTTAACTATGATCCCTGACTCAAATTCCAGTTTTGTTTTTATTCCGGGTGTGAGTTTTGCCCCGCGCAAGCATATCGGGTCGGAATCCTCGGGATTGCAGGGCAGGTTTTTCCAGCGCCCGACTGGCGATCCAAACCCGTGGGCATGGTAGTGGGAGCCGTGCCCGTCAAGTTCTTTGTTGTTGAACGACAATGCAGTAGCACCTGTTGTGCGGATGTACACTGGTTCTCCATCGTGGCTGATCATCTCGCTGAAAAGCCCCGAGACCTGCAATCCACTGCTCCACATGCAGGTGGCAATGCTGCCCGATGTCATGGCTTTGTTCACACCGTAAGTTCCCCCTCTTTTGAAGGCCATCGTACCGGCAAATTCTTCGAGAACCCTTGTGAGGGTGGCAAAGTCGGGTGTGACGAATAGTTGAGGTTGTGGCTCTGTGATGTCGAACGATTGTTTTGCAGCGGCAATAGAATAGGTTCTTTTCTTTACACCAGACTGAAGGCAATAGTAGCTTTCAGCAATGGACGACAGGAGTCCGGCGCCATAGATCTTGGGCGCGTCGGGCGATCCTATCAAGCCGTATTCTACTGTCCACCAATGAAGGTTGCGTATGAGGGCAAGTTCGGAAGGCTCTTCCTGCAATGTCATCAGGTGGTTTAGCTCTTCGGCTGCTTTCGTGATGTGGTTAGCATCGGAGTAGGGATCGGCTTTGAGGATGCTCAGATGCCTTATGGCTTCGTAGATTCTGTTGTCGTTGGCCGATGGAAATGCTTTGCTTCCAACTTCTCCAAAGCGTTTCAGGTAGGCAGCATACTCGGGGTCGGCAATGATGGGGGCATGGCCGGCAGCTTCGTGGATGATGTCGGGGGCCGGGGTGTATCCAATCTGGCTGATGGGACGTATGTCGGCGGCAATCACCAGCACGTTGTAGGCCTGGAATTCCATGAAGGCCGAGGGAGGGATGAACCCGTCAACAGCCACTGCAGCCCAGCCTATCTCTTTTAGAATCCGGTTCATGCCATACATGTGGGGAATCTCGTTGATGCTGATTCCGGTTTTTGTCAGCCCTTCGAGATAGCTTCCATGAGCTTTGCGGCTCAGAAACCTGATGTTTTGTCGCATCACATACCGCCACACTTCGTGATCCTGCGGGGTATAATCGTTGTAGGGCTGGTCAATCACCAGGCTCATCAGATGGCGGGGCAGCCGGTCGAGTATTTCGTTGGTTTCCATGGCTAATCTTGATTTCGTTTTAGGGGCTTAAAAAGAGGATGTTGAGAGCCGTGCTCACCTCTCCCGATTCTATTTTTTTTCTCACCAAACGGTGGTAGGCTTCCCGTTTGGCCGGGGGTTCGTGATGTTCCTGTTCTATGGCGACTACCTCGGCGAGTTTTTTGGCCTCCTCGAGCTGCAGCGCGGTTGGCATTGAGCTACTGTTGCCAAGTTGCCCGATGTGGTTGCCCTTCAGGATTTCGCTTTCCAACACATGGGGCGGGAGGTTGTCAACCCCAATGCCTGGTTTGGCCGCTGGTTTGGGGATTCTAAACAGGGCATCGCCTGACGCTCTGCAATAGAAATCATCGCCCAATCGCCCTACGAGGTCTGTTTTTAGCGGTTCGATGCTTCCATCGGGGCGCTGAATTTTGTTGTCAACATGGATGGCTACCACGCGGCAAATCACAAGGTTGCCAGCCGCCGCCTGATCGCCGGTTTCAATAACCTGTTGCACCTTGCACTCGAATTGAACTGGAGACTCACCCACTCGTGGCGGTTTCACTCTGAGCGAAGGGATCATGGTGAAACCGGCTTTCTGGAATTCGTTGGTTCCGCGGGGGTAATCGGAACTGGCTAAACTTACCTGGTGCACCATGTCGTAAGTCACCACGTTGATGACCACTTCGGGTACCTGTTTCAGGTTCTCGAAGGTATGTTTGGTGGTGTTGTCGCGACCGCGTCGTGCAGGTGAGAAGATGAGGATGGGCGGGTTGGTGCCAAAAGCATTGAAAAAACTGAAAGGGGAGAGGTTGGGGTTGCCATCGGCATCAATCGTTGACGCCAGGGCAATGGGGCGCGGGCCTATGGCTGCTGTGAGGAGGTTGGCCAACTGCGGGATTGGCAACTGGTCGGGAATGTAGTGGGTCATAAAGCAATGGGTTTTGCGGGCAGGATGGTGGTCACCGCTTCGCCGAATCCAACACGAATGCCGTTGGTTTTGGCAAAGCCTCTGATGATCACCGTGTCGTGATCGTTGAGGAAGGTTCTGCTGGTTCCATCGGCAAGAGTAATGGGGCGGGTCTCTTTCCAGGCCAGCTCAAGCATCGAGCCAAAGGAGCCGGCTTCATGACCGCTGATGGTGCCTGATCCGTAGAGGTCGCCCACGTTGATGTTGCAACCGTTCACGGTGTGGTGGGCCAATTGTTGCGCCATGTTCCAGTAGAGGTGCCGGAAATTCGACCGGCATACGGCGGTTTCTGTCCCCTGCGGTGTTTTAATGGCTACCTCCAAATGGATGTCGAAGCTTTTTTTGCCGGTGAACTGAAGGTAGGGTAGGGGAGAGGGATCTTGCGGCGGCCCTTGCACCCTGAAGGGCTCCAGTGCATCGAGGGTGACCACCCAGGGCGAGACTATCGAACCAAAATTTTTACCCAGAAAGGGACCCAGTGGCACGTATTCCCATTTTTGGATGTCGCGGGCTGAGAGGTCGTTGAAGAGCACCATGCCAAAAATGGCCTTTTCGGCGTCGTCAGTCGAAATTGAGTCACCCAGTCTGGTGGAGATTCCGGTCACGAAGGCCATTTCCAATTCGAAATCAACTTGCCGGCTTGGTCCAAACACAGGCGAAGGGGAGTTGTCGGGGTTGGTTTGACCGTTCGGTCGATGCACCGGGGTGCCCGATACCACGATGGAGCTGCTTCGTCCGTGGTAACCCACCGGTATGTGTTTCCAGTTGGGAAGCAGTGGGTTGCTGGCATCACGAAACATGATCCCAACGTTGGTGGCGTGTTCGAGGCTCGAATAAAAATCGGTGTAATCGCCCACGTGCAATGGCATCAGCATCTCAACCCCGTGGATGGGAGTTGCTATTTGGCTGAAAAGGTGATGGTTGCTGACGAGAGGGCTGTCGGGGTCGGAGAAAAGGTAAATCAGCCGTTGTCTCACCGCCCTCCAAACCGGCTGGCCGAGGGCAATAAAGGGGTTGAGCACTGGTTGCCGAAACACACCGGGGCTGGTTCCCGTGTCGTCGAGTAAATGGTTCATAGCCAGGGCATGCAAGTCAATCGCGGTGTTGCCAATACGGGTAGCCACCACGGGTTGCGAATGGTCGCGGCGCATCACACCAAACGGGATGTTGTGCAACGTGAAATCGCTGTCGTCGGGTATGGGGATCAGTGTATCTTTAATTTCGTACATATCAATTGGGTTTTGCTTCCTCAGGGAGGGATGGTTAAAGATGGGTCAGAGTGTTCCGCGGCTTTGTTGTTCTAATTCAATGGCTTCGAACAGCGCTTTGAAGTTCCCCTTTCCGAACGATTTGGCCCCTTTGCGCTGGATGATCTCGTAGAAAAGGGTGGGGCGGTCTTCCACAGGTTTGGTGAAGATTTGGAGGAGGTAACCCTCGTCGTCGCGGTCAACCAGTATGCCCAGGTCGCGAAGGGGAGCAAGCTCTTCGTCAATTTCCCCCACGCGGTCTAGCACCGTGTCGTAATAGGTAGCAGGCACTTTCAGAAACTCCACGCCGCGGTCGCGCAAAGCCATTACGGTCTCGATGATGTTGTTGGTTGCCAGGGCTGCATGTTGCACACCAGGCGACTTGTAAAAATCGAGGTATTCTTCAATTTGTGATTTTTTTCGCCCTTCGGCCGGTTCGTTGAGGGGGAATTTAATGCGCAGGTTGCTGTTGGCCATTACTTTACTCATCAATGCAGTGTATTCTGTCGAAATGTCTTTGTCGTCGAACGATACCAACTGGCTGAATCCCATCACCTCCGAGTAGAATCGGGCCCAGGTGTTCATCTCGTTCCAACCCACGTTTCCTACCATGTGGTCCACATAGAGCAAGCCAACCGGCTCGGGACGGTAGTGAGGTTCCCAGGCTTTGTAGCCAGGCATAAAAACGCCGCGGTAGTTTTTTCTTTCCACGAACAGATGAACGGTTTCGCCGTAGGTATAGATGCCAGCGGTTATCACTTCACCGTGTTCGTCGGCTTGGACGGTAGGAGGCTGATACACCCTGGCGCCACGTCGTGTGGTCTCTTCAAACGATTGGCGGGCATCGTCAACCCACAGGGCTATTATTTTCACCCCGTCGCCATGAAGTTTCACGTGATCGGCAACTGGTGAATCGGGGACGAGCGAGGTGGTGAAGACGAAGGTGATTTTCTCCTGTCGCAGCGCGTACGAGGCACGGTCTTTTAAACCTGTCTCAAGCCCTGCATAAGCCACAGGCTGAAAACCGAAAGCGGTTTGGTAATAATGGGCAGCCTGCTTGGCATTTCCTACATAGAATTCAACATGATCGGTGCCATTAATGGGCAAAAAATCGGTAGCATTCATCAATCTTTTATTTTTTTATTGGGGTATTGTAACTATCATATTTAAAGTGGACTGAAATCGAACAGAATCCTCAAATCTTTGAATCTTTGAATTAAAAATCCACCCACGACCTGTAGTAATCCGGATTCTCGAGGCTGAGAGCTTGTTTGGTGATGTTAAGCGGACGGAAAGTGTCCACCATCACTGCCAGTTCGCGGGTCTCTTTGGCACCGAGGCTGCGTTCAACTGCACCGGGTGCCGGTCCGTGTGGTATTCCTGTGGGGTGGAGGGTTATCATACCCTGGCGGATGTTGTTGCGACTCATGAAGTCGCCGTCAACGTAGTAAAGCACTTCGTCGGAATCCACGTTGCTGTGGTTGTAAGGAGCCGGGATGCTTTCCGGGTGGTAGTCGTAGAGCCGTGGTACGAAGGCGCACATCACGAAGGTGGGGGTTTCGAAGGTTTGGTGCACAGGAGGTGGTTGGTGAAGCCTTCCGGTTATAGGCTCAAAATCGTGAATGGAGAAGGCAAAGGGGTAGTGGTAGCCATCCCAGCCAATGAGGTCGAACCGATGGGTGGCGAAATGGTAAGGCCAGATGGTGTCGCCCCGCTTGATTTTCACCAGGAAGTCGCCTTTTTCATCGTGGGTTTCAAGGGCTACAGGTTTTCTGATGTCACGTTCACAGAAAGGGGCGTGTTCGAGCAATTGGCCGGCCTTGTTGACATATCTTTTTGGAAATCTTAAGGGTGTGAACGATTCCACGATAAAGAGGCGGTTGTCGGTGGTATCGAAATCAATCTGGTAAATCACCCCTCGGGGGATAAGAAGGTGATCGCCAGGCGAGAAAGGGAGCATGCCGTACATGGTTCGCAGGGTACCGGTGCCACGATGCACGAAAATCATTTCATCGGCTCCCGAGTTCTTGAAAAAGTAATCGGTGGTGGAGCGATGTGGCGCGGCCAGGTAGATGTATAAATCGTTGTTAACCAGAACAGGAATCCTGCTTCGCAGGTAGTCGTCGGTGGCCAGCAACTCGAAGCCGTTGAAACTACGGTGTTGCATGTTGGGTTGTACTGCAATTTCGGGGGCCACGTTCACCGGGTCTTCAATGCTAGTGACCATGGTTGGCGGATAGCAGTGATAGACAAGTGAATACAGATCGCTAAATCCTTCGGTTGACACCAATTGTTCGGAATAAAGGGAGCCATCGGGTTTGCGGAACACGGTATGGCGTTTTCGGGGAATCGTTCCCAGGGTATGGTAGTGTGGCATCGGCGTAGTTTGGTTATAATGATTTGCATCCCGAGGTGTTTTGGGCTGCATGTCAGCATTTAACAATTGCACAGTACTAATTGTTTGGCTTATTTAAAAAGATTCAAGATAAATAATTTAAAAAGTTGATTGTTAGTGGATGGTAGTGGGTTTCGTTTCTCGTAAAGATTTGATGAAGTGTTGCTGGCAGTCTGTTGTAAAAACAAGCAAGCAACAACAAAATTATTGTTATGAAAATTTCTAGATTTGCTTCCTGATTCCTTATTTAGAAATTCATGGTCAGTATTCGGTTTTCAATTTTTTTTGTTGTCATAGTTTTTGTCTGCACCCCGTTTTTGGGGATAAGTCAATCTGAATCAGGGTTGGCGCCTGTAGAAACCAAGTTATTGGTTTATGGTGGTGATATTCAGCCCCGATTCGTCGAACTGGCGGCAAAGCTCACGGGTAAGCCCAAGCCCCGGATTTGTTATTTGCCAACAGCCAGTGCCGATGATGAGCGCAACATTCGCTATTGGGAGCGCATTTGCAGCCAGCTTCCTGTTCAGTCTTTCGTATTGAAGGTTTGGGTTTCGTCGGATACTTCTCAAAAATCGTTTGCCGAGATACTTGGCAGCATGGATGCCATCGTGGTGGGTGGCGGTAATACTCTCAATATGTTGGGTATATGGCACGCTCAGGGTATCGACACGTTGCTTCAACAGGCTTACCGCCGGGGAGTGGTATTGTCGGGAGGCAGCGCGGGGTCGTTGTGCTGGTTCCAGACTGGTGTCAGCGATTCGCGCCCGGAGCGCCTCAGTCTGATTACCGGATTGGGTTTTTTGCCTTACAGCAACTGTCCCCATTATAGGCAGGCCAGTCGCCGAAAGCTCTATGAAGCTTTGTTGCTCAACGGCAAAGCTGGTGATGGATATGGATGCGACGATCAATCGGCCATCCTTTTTCGCGATGGAAAGTTTCATTCGGCGTACAGCACTTCCGATGTTCACCATTCTTACGCTGTAAAGGCTGAAAACGGGGTGATAGTTACCGATACGCTCAGGTGCTCCATCCTGGTAGCCGATGGTGCTGTTCCTGCCGACAGCATTGGGGTGCTGAACCTCAACAAAACCCTTGAAGAACTTGGTAACCAGCCAGGCGAGAATTCACCTCTGGGAGCCTTTGTTGCCATCAAAACGTTGCTGGCAAAGGGACAGACCTCAAAACTGGCGCATGTTTCAGCGCACCACAACAAATCCAGATTGAAACCTGATGAGCCTGATCAACCGTTTGATCCCAAAAGCCACCAGACTCATATGAACACGCTTGTTTACAGTGTTTTGTTGTACGACAACAGAGTGGCCGGCGTGGTCAACAAGATGTACGAAGGTGTTGTTGGTGTTTGGTATTTCTACAACGAGGGTGGAAAATGGCTAAGTGCCGGGGAAGATTTTGGTGGCAGCACTCCATTCGAGGCGCAAATATCGTTCAGGGAAAAAGTGAGGTCTCACCTCAAACAGGTCGGTCAATAAAATGGTTTGTGGTCAGGAAAGCATCGATCCGATCTGAAACACGAGGAACGAGGCTATCCAGGCAACAGCAGTAGTGTAAATAATAACAAACGCGCCCCATTTCCAATGGCCTGCTTCTCGCGAAATCACGGCAATGGTTCCCATACAAGGGAAATAGAGGAGCACAAAAACCATGAACGACAAGGCTACCAGCGGGCTGAAAACTTTTTGCCCGGTGAGTTTCCCCTCGTGATACACTTGTCCGCGCAGTCTGTTGATGAGCGAACTCTCCGATTCATCGTCGGGAGAATAAAGCACTCCCATGGTGCTTACCACGATTTCTTTGCCGGGGACACCAGCCAGGATGCTTACCCCCATTTTCCAGTCGAAGCCCAAAGGGGCAATGGCTGGTGCAATGGTACGTCCGATGCGCCCGATGTAACTGTTGAGCTGTTGTTCGGATGCTATGAGCCCGTTGTAATGGCGGTTGATGCTGTCGGCAAGGTAGGTTAAAGCTTCTGCATCAATACCGGTTACGGTTTTTTGCTGTTCAATGTTTGCCAGAACAGCATTCTTCTGTTGGTTAAGTTTTTGACTTTCCCCAGCATTCAAAGGGAAGTAGCCCAAAGCCCAAACGATGATGGAGGCAACCAGAATGATTCCGGCAACCTTGCGGAGGTATTGAGCTGCCTTGTCCCACATGTGTACCACGATGGCGCGGGTTGTGGGAATGCGGTAAGGAGGGAGCTCCATTACAAAGGGTACCTGATCGATCCTGAAAAGGGTCTTTTTTAAAAGAAGGGCAGCCGAAATGGCAACCACCACCCCCAGCGAGTAGATGAGGAAAAGCATGGTGCCGGGTCTGTCAGGGAAAAAGGCTGTTATGAGCAACACATAAACGGGCAAACGGGCACTGCACGACATGAAGGGGTTGATCAGCATGGTGATCATCCGGTCGTTGCGGTTTTCGAGGGTGCGAGTGGCCATGATGGCTGGCACGGTGCACCCAAAGCCCATCAAAAGTGGTATCACCGATTTGCCGTGAAGTCCGATTTTGTGCATGGCCTTATCCATGATAAACACCGCCCTGGCCATGTAGCCGGTGTCTTCCATCAACGAGATGAAAAGAAACAGCAGAATAATGTTGGGCAAAAATACCACAACGCCGCCCACTCCACCAATGATTCCGTCGATGAGCAGGTCTTTCAGAATCCCGGGGCTCATGGTCGCTTCAATAAATTCTGAAAGCCAATGCACACCCTGGTCAATCCAATCCATGGGGTAGCTTCCCAATGTGAAAGTGGCCTGAAACATCAGCCACATGATGGCTGCAAACACCGGAATTCCCAGCAACCGGTGGGTGAGAAGGCGATCGATGGTCTCTGTATGTTTTCGCAGTTCTGAGGTTCCCCGGGTTAAGGTCTCTTTCAAAGCGCCATTGATGAAACCGTATTTGGAATCGGTTATAATTGTTTCAATGGTTTCTCCCCTGAATTCCTGCACCCGTGCAACCTGTCGTTCAGTTACTTTGAATATTTGTGCGGCATTGTGGCAGTGAGCCAGTCTTTTATGTTCTTCGGGGTCGTTTTCAAGGAGCTTTAGCGCCAGGTATCGCGATGAGATGCGATCGGTGAGGTGAGCATTTTTTTCGGTTTTGATGGTTTCCTGTATGGCTTTGATCGACTTTTCGATGGCGGGGCCGTAATTGATGTGGATGTGGCGCACCAGAGGGCACTTGTCTTCAAACACTGAAACAATGGTGTCGAGAAGTTTTTCGAGTCCGCGCCCTTTTGAGGCCACCGTGGGAACCATGGGGATACCGGTGAGAGCACCCAAAGCTTTGAAATCGAGTTTGTCGCCTTTTCGCTCAAATTCATCAAACATGTTCAGAGCCATCACTACCTTGATGTCCATGTCGATCAATTGGGTGGTGAGGTACAGGTTTCTTTCGAGGTTGGAGGCATCAACTACGTTGAGCACCACGTCGGGAATTTTGTCAATGATGTAATTCCTGACATAAATTTCTTCCGGCGAAAAGGCTGTAATGCTGTAGGTTCCGGGGAGGTCAACCAAATTGATGGTGTGCCGGCCGTGTCGGAATCTGATCTCCTTGGCATCAACTGTCACCCCTGAATAGTTGCCAACCCGCTCGTGGGCTCCTGAAAGCATGTTGAAAAGCGAGGTTTTTCCAGCATTCGGATTGCCCACAACTGCCACCGTGATTTCTGAAGGGGGATAGGTTGCCTCAGGCCAGGTGTGATGCTCGAAGTGGTGACGCCTGTGCCGGCGACTTTCTGGTTGGAGGTAGCGCCCATGACCCATCCCCATTCCATGGCCCATGCCATGCTGATGATGTGCTCTCCGGTGGTGATGAATCGCCGAAGGACCGCTTTCAAACACTCCGTTCCACTCCGTAGTCTCAAACAATGCTGCTTCGGTTAGGCTAACTACTTCTATAAGCATGGCTTCGCTGTTGCGCAACGATACATTGTAGCCCATCACGTTGTATTCAACTGGATCGAGCATCGGGGCTTTTCGAACAACAGTCACTTTCTTGCCCGTTACGAAGCCCATCTCCATGATGCGTTTGCGGAACGCTCCACGCCCCTTCACTTTGGATATGATGGCTGCATCGCCTTGTTTAAGCTCTTCTAAAACCATTACAGCTATTTAGAATCGATTTAAATTGCAAAAGTAGTTGTTTCTATTGACATGACCATCGGTTGCAGCGATTTTTTAATTAAACTGTTTGGCAGTTTTTTGTTGATCATGAATCAGGGATGCAGTAAAAAACAGAATCACTGTCCTTTGTCAGATAACCCGATTGTTCTGTTTTTTTGTGGAAGCCATTCGGGGAGGGATTTTGCAGCAGGCTTTGCGCCATAAAACAGATCGTCGAGTTTTGCGGCAGCCAGCCTGAAGAGCATGGAGTGTCTGATTGCGAACCTGATCAGGTTGTGCAGCAGGTTGTCGGGATGAGAAAAAGGGCACACCTGCATGCATCTGCCGCAATCGGTACCGCTGAGGCACCAATAAGTATAACATGCTTCCTGGTTAATCTGCCAGCGAATCCTGCCGTTTAAAGGGGTCGGGTGGTCCGAGGGGATGGCTTGTCCGGGGCAACATGCAGCACATTTTTTACAAATCCGGCAGAAATGAGTCAGGGTTGGGTCGTGAAACGGTTTATTGGGTATAAGAGGCATGTTGGTGGTTACCACCGCAATCCGCACCCGTGGTCCCTGGCGTGGGGTCATCAGCAGCCCCATCCGGCCCAGTTCGCCGAGCCCTGCATCTTTGGCCACCAGCGGACAAACCACCTCGTAGTTGCCGTCGATGTGGGCGGTGGCTTCGTAGCCGCACGATCTGATGAACACCGCCAACTGAATCGCTATTGACCCTGCATCGAGGTATTGCTGAGCCGACTCCATTACAATGGGTGTGTGTGGGGCACTATTCAGAAATTGGTGCGCCATCTCCACAGTGAAGGCAATCCCGTATGGATGATTGTTGTTGATGCGTTCGCCGTATTGCGCTCCCCTTCCTTTGTGTGAGTAAAAATGGTACGGCTTCATCGGGGCAATACCAGCTTCGAGTGCCCCCAACTTTTTAGTCCAGTTGATCACAAAGCGTGTGTTTTCTGACGGAGAGAAATGGGTGGGTTCTCCCGAAGGTCTTCCCTGCACCAGCGGAACCAGTGTTTTCACCACGCTGAAAGCAGCCTCGGCAGCCCTGAATCCGAAGGGATGATAGAAAGCTGCCTGAGCGTGAAGCAGCCCTGGCTTCGATCTGAACAGTTTATCGGCTTGAAGGTGTTGTGGATGGTGGCTGTAATATTGCTGATGTGCTTCAGATTCAGGTGCTAATTCTTTGCGCGAAAACATGGTTGTCCGCTCATCAGTCTGTTGGAGGGGCGGCCATGAAAGGCCATTCTGCTTCGGATTCAGAATGAAAACGACCACCAAAGCTCCCATCGTGATCAGGATGATGACCGATCGGTGTTCGTTCCAGGGAATCAGTACGGGTAAAACCAACATGGCCAGAACGGCTGATGCGATCAGCAGGGTGATCACCAAGGCACGTTTAGCTCCTTCTGAATAAAAAACAATTGCCGAATAAAGAAGAAAGACAAGAATACCTGAGAAAACAATGAGGTACAACAAAAGCGGCATGTGAATCGGCATTAACGGATGAGCGGCTAAACTACACAAAAAACCAACGTAGCGATGCGTACACAGTTGCAACAGGGGGTGGTCCAAGCTGGTCAGGGGCCGCCGGGAATGAAGAAAAGGGAGGTGGGTTTGTTAAAAGAAGGTGACCCCGTCTTTGATGAATATCCACGCTGTCAACGCGATCAGCAATAAAATTCTGATGAAGCGGCGGGTCTTTATTGGGTTTTTGGTGGCTGGTTTTAATCCGGTTGCGACGAAAAGAACCATGGTGAAAATCAACGATAAGGCTCCCGCCAGCATCATCTCGGTCGCACCAGAAATTTTGCTCGCGTAAAACAGCAGCCCGACAGTGGCTATACTGGAGCCCAGACCTGTCACTTTCGTGAGAAAAATCTGCATGCCGCCAACTTCACCTGAGCTGGAATAGGCTTCAAGGAAATAGTAGGTTGAGAGGCTGATAGAAAACAGAAACAGGAGGTTGAATCCATCGATCAGGTTGCTCCTCAGGAGCACAAAGAGCAAAAGAGCGGGTAGTCCCAGGGCTGGTTCGATGATGTGACCGTAATTTGCAATTTTTTTGGCAAATTTTTCTATTTCACCCTGAAATGGTTTTTTGTTTTCCATGGCTGATTTTGGTTAATTATGAAGAGTGGAGAGGTGAAGCATTGTTTAATTTTCATTGGTTTTTAGTGTCAGCTTGCCATACTTGATGTCACGGAAAGCGGCCAAGCCATAAATCGTTTCATTTGGCTTGATGGTTTTGTAGATGATGTTCTGGCTGACCAGTTCCTGCTCTAATTTGTTGTTGGTGTTTGTGGCAACGATGAGGTTTCCCAAACCGATGGGCACCCCGATAGGGATGACGGTTTCTTTGTTGTCGTTGCGGATATACAGAAACAACAGACTGTAAAGCATGTAGCCGGCCGATCCAAGGGCGAGTTGTGAAGCAGCGTGAATTGGTTCAAGGGCTACTATTTCACGGTGGTCGAGATAAAAAAGGATGTCTTTACCTACGGTCAGGTCTCGTTCGCTGTTGTTGGTGATTTTGAGGGCCACAACACTAATGCTGGTTTTTTCCTCTTTTTTCGCAAATCTTGGATTTCCTGCCTTTAGAAGGGGGTCAAATTTCAATGAGTAACTGAAATCCGCATTGATTTCTGGAGGTGGGAACCCAATTTCGGATGGCTTGATGGGGCGGTAAAAGGTAGCGCATCCGGCCAACAGGAATAGCAACAAGAAGGAGGGAATCAGTTTTTTCATGATCGAGAGATGTTAAAGCTTTTTCGATAATTTATTGTTTGTCAATGTGGTTTTTGCACAATTGGTACTCTGCAAAGCGAAAGGCTGGTTGCGTTTCATGATTTGTGGCATGTATTGCAATTGGTGGTTGTTTGGCCCGATACCAGACACCTTGCAAATCTACAATTTTTTTGTGATAAAAAAATCCAAAGCGGGGGCTTTCCTGTACTTCCCACATATCTGTGCTTACCGTTATTCGAAAAAGATGGCTGGCACGGGCTATTTTTTGACATATAAAGAAGTTTTTAAGAATTGTTATATACCGATAATGCAAACTTTCTTGTAAGTAATTCGCTTGAATCTGGCATTTCTCAAGGGCTAGGTTGATAAAACCAACATAAAACACCAACGACCGGAATCACTCCCGGTCGTTGGCGTTATTGCGTAGGGATCCTTTCCGATTACCTGACAATCAGTTTTTTGATGGTGCTGGCTGTTTCACCCGTGACCTTCAAGGTGTAGAGGCCCGGAGCAAAGGAACTGATGTTGAGGGTAGTTTCTGTCGAAGCGTGCGATTGGCGATACATCAGGCTTCCGTTAGCACTGTAAATTTCGATGTTGACGTTGCCCGGAAGGTTACCAATGTGCAATTGGTCGTCGGCCGGGTTGGGCCAGATGTTAATCAATTCTTGGTTTCGTGCTGCAATTCCAACGCCGGTATCGCATTGAAGGGCTGCTTTCCAGCCGTTTTTTGGTGTGGCATCGCTAGCAATAAACTTCACGGTAAGGCTTCGTGCATCGTTCGACGAGAGGATGCTGCCCGGGCTGTCGGTTCCGCACCAGCTTCCTATCAACGGAGCCGAAAGGTTGTCGCCGTTGTAGATTTCAAGGCGTTCTTTCAGGCAATCGTTGTTGAGTTCAAATTCCTCGAAGGTCAATCGCATCTGTTTTTCGGGATCGGTGCTTGTAAAGGTTACCACTTTTTCGGTGGCCTGCGTGTAAGGGTGGTTGGGTCCACCGTCATCATAAAATGTTCCCTGGCAGGTGTTTACCCGTCCAGAAGGCATCAGGTATTGGTTGCCCACCAGCACGTAGTTCCACACCTCTTTAGTATCGGTAAAGGTGGAGTTGGAGGCAGTGAGGGTCACATCGTAAACGCCCTCTTCGTTATAGATTATCGATGTAGGGTTCTGAACCGACGATTGAGCGGGGGTGGCGCCCTGGAAAGTCCATTGCCATGCAGTGGGGCCGCCAACCGACTGATCGGTAAAGTTGATGCTCTGGCCTGCGGTGAGTTGGGTGGCTGAAGCTGTAAATCCGGCCCAAACGCCCAGCGGACAAAGTTCTACGTTGCGGATGGTCCGGTTGCGGTCAGCCACGTTAACATTGCTGATGGTTTTGGTGATGTAACCGGGGGCAGAAACCTGCATCGTCCAGATGCCCGATTTGATGAGCCGGAAGTAAGCACCGTCGGTTGGCCTGGAAAACACCATGCTCGAATCGATGGCCAGGTCGTGGTTCAGGATGAAAACCTGAGCCCTGACGGGCTCACCGGTGATGCTGTCGGTGATGGTTCCGGCAATGCCATAGGTTACCTGTTCGAGGTAGTTAAGCAACGAACGGTAGTTGTAGTTCCAGAAATTGGGTAACTGACTGGCTGGCGGGTTTTTGGTATCAGATATTTCGGCGGTTACCTCGCGGCATTGGTGGAAGAAGTTCATATAATCCTGTCGTCCGCCGGTAATGGTGTACCAGGCATATCCGTTTGTAATTCCGGTCCCGAAATCGTTCATGTAGCCGCTGGGACTGAAGGCCTGGGCTGTATCGGCGTATTCGTTACAAACCAGAACCCACCAGGGGGTATCGGTGTGCAGGCGGCTCCAGGTATCCCAGGGGTAGTTCATTACCTCGGCACCGCCGTGGAAATTGGCTGACATCACGAAATGGTGTGCCTCGGCAAAATCCATGAAGGCAATGGTCTCTTTTTGCCATGCATTTCCATCGGGGTGGGGGCCATCCTCGGGATCGGGGAAGTTGCGGTTGACGTCAACGAAGTTGGCATTGTAGCGTATGGCTCCCGAAACGGAATTGTTGCCTCCCCTATAGGTCCCGTCGGGGTTGGCCAGCGGGTTGATGTAGATGTCGATGTTGTCAACCAGCGAGGTCACCCGCGGATCGGTGCCGTAATTCGACAGCAGATAGTCAATAAGTCTGAGTGTTAGGATATAGCCTGTGGTTTCGTCGCCATGAATGGAACTGGTGTAGAGAAATTCGGGTTTGAAACCGGTTACCTGGCTGGTGACGCGTGCTGCCAGCAGTTTCCTGTTCTGGATGCTGGTTCCTATCTCGACAATGGAGCACAGGTTGGGATAGTTGGTGGCATAGTCGTTCATCATTTGAAGGTAGCCGTCGTATGTAGGATAAAAGTCCCAGGCGTTTGCCGACTTGATGTCAACCCTGTCGAGCATTCGCGGGTTGGTGTTGAGCGAGCCGGGATGAGGAAGCAACGTCCATGTAAAGCCATACTGAAGGAATTTCTCGAATTCGGAGCGGTTGGCGTAGGCCCACACGCGACCATCACGTACGTTGTCAATTGAGATGATCTTGCTGAGGGCGTCGAGGGTAGGTCTTGAGGCCGGAGCTTCAAACGAGAAGTAGATCTCGTTCACGGGCGAAAACAGCGCCGCGAGCTCGACGTCGTTTACCTTGCTTTGTTGGGCGTGGCTGGCAAATGTCAGCACCAACAAGAAAGAAAGGGTGGGTAAAAGTTTGTGGAACATTTTGATGACAATTGGTTATGAATGATATTTGATCTGTATCAACAAGGGTGAAGGGTAAATGGAAATGTTGTACAACAAGCTTAATTTCTGCGAATCAGATCAGTGTGTTTTCTGATGGCCCTTTCCGTTTCGGTATTGACCGGGACCAGAGGGAGTCTCAGTTGGTTCTGGCAGATACCCAGTTGGTTGAGAGCCGTCTTTACCCCGGCGGGGCTTCCGTCGGCAAACAGCAGGTTGGTGATGTGGTAGAGCTGGTAATGCAATTCGCGGGCTTTGGTGCAATTTCCGGCCAGGGCTTCCCGCACCATTTGACTCATTATAGCTGGAAACGAGTTTGCTGAAACGCTTATAACGCCTGAAGCTCCAAGCATTACCAGTGGGAACGTGAGGTTATCGTCGCCCGAAATAAGGTCGAAGCCGTCGGGTTTTTCACGGATGATGGCCATACATTGATCCAGATTGCCCGATGCTTCTTTGGTTGCAACTATTTTTTTGCAGTCGCGAGCCAGGCGGAGGGTTGTGGCGGCACTGATGTTGACGCCGGTGCGCCCTGGTACATTGTAAATTATAACGGGCAATGGTGAGGCATGAGCCAGCGTTGAGAAGTGCTGGTAGAGACCCTCCTGGTTGGGGCGGTTGTAATAGGGTGCAACCGACAGGATGGCCTGAAAGCCATCGAGAGGTAGCAACTCTAATTGTCTGACCACTTCTGCCGTGTTGTTTCCGCCAATACCCAGAACCATTTGAGCCCTGCCCTGGTTGGCCTCTTTCACGGTTTGAATTACGGCAAGTTTTTCGTCGTGCGAGAGAACTGCCGGTTCGCCGGTTGTGCCTAATACTGCCAGGGTTTCGACACCACCGTCAACCACATGGTTTACCAGTTTTTTAAGCGCTTCAAAATCAATTTTATTCTCGTTTGTAAAGGGTGTTATCAGGGCTACACCCGTACCCTTGGTGTTGAACGACATTTTTTTATCGGGAATTAAGTTGGTTAAGCTGGTGGATAAGCGTTTCCAGGTTCATGTTGGCTTCGGGAGTTGCACCCGGAAGCAAGGTGAAATCGTGGAAAAAAAGGGTGCCATCAGAAAAGCCGGCTCTGAAGGTGGCTTTGGAAAGGGTAGTCAGGTAGAGCAATGGCAGGCAACGGGGTGAAGCAATGTTGATGAGCAATTCAAATGGCTCACCAACAAAATGGGAAGTGGCAGCGGGTGAGGGGGCGAAGAAAAATCCAATATCTTTTCGGCAGAGGTTGACAACATGGGTAAGATCGGGATTCACCCAGAGGGGCACTTGTCGGGCATCGAACCAGAGAACAGCCTTAACCGATTTATCTTTGGCCCTCCATTGCTCGAGTCGCTGAATAATGTAGTCGTACGAGGCTTCGTCGGAAGGTGATGCCATGATGGCCAGGTTTCGAGCCGTTAAGGGGCGCGTTAAAACAACATCCACCTTACGGTTGACTTCATTTTTAGCTATTCGACCGAGGGCAATCCTGGTCCGGAAGTTTTCAAATATTTTCAAATCAGTAGGATGCTAATTTCCAGATGAACAAGTAACAATTTTTTTTCCAGCCGTAAAAGTAGCAAAAAACCGTTGTGTGCCGAAATTGTGGGCGTGGGGCTCGGGGTGTTTATGGTTTCTTTACCTTTGACGAACTAAAAAATGATCCATTGAAACTTACTTTTTTGGGAACTGGAACCTCCAATGGAGTGCCTGTAATAGGTTGCCAATGCGAAGTATGCACTTCAGCTGATCTCCACGACAACCGTTTGCGCAGCTCGGTATGGATCGAGCACGAAGGGACTTCGCTGGTTGTGGATGCCGGTCCTGATTTCAGGCAACAGATGTTAAGGGCAGGGGTGAAACAACTTGACGCCCTGCTAATAACGCACGGCCACAAAGATCATATCGGCGGCCTGGATGATATTCGGGCCTTCAATTACCTCAACCAGGCCCCCCTCGAGGTTTGGGCCTCAAAAGATGTTCAGATCGATATCAAACGCGATTTTTTTTATGCTTTCGCTGACAACCCTTACCCTGGTGTCCCGGAAATGAACCTGAAGACAATTGGCGACAGCCCGTTCCGGGTTGGCAACCTCACTGTGGTGCCTCTCCCTGTGATGCACCACCGCCTTCCCGTGTTGGGTTTTAGAATCGGGAAACTGGCTTACATCACCGATTGCAGCTTTATTCCGGAGAAGTCGTTCGACTTGCTGAAAGGTGTCGAGGTTTTTGTTGTGAACGCCTTAAAGATCAGACCACACGTGTCGCATTTTAACCTTAAGGAGGCCTTGGTCGCCGTGGAAAGAGTCGCCCCGCGCCAGGCGTGGTTGACCCACATCAGCGATCGGATGGGGCTGCACAGCCAGGTGGATGCACACCTCCCAGAGGGTGTGAATCTGGCCTACGACGGGTTGGAGGTGGATATTTAAAGATTTCAAGATTCAAAGATTCAAAGATTTGAGGATTTGAGGATTTGAGGATTTGTCCCCCCGATCGCTATCGGGGCTATCGGGATTGAGGATTTGAAGGTAGAGATGCACGGTCGTGCGTCTTATCGTTTAACGGTCGCTCGAGAGTTTTGGAGGGGTAATTTGGGTGTAGAAACAAAGATTTAAAGATTTAAGGATTCAAATTGATCAATCAACCAACCAACAAATCCTTATCTTTGCGCCCGATCAGAGATGATCAAAAGCACGCTAAAATCAAAGTTCTTTAATCATTAATTTTATTGTTTATGAGTTCGTTATGCCTCAGGCGGGTCTTACCCGCCCTGCTGGGTGTGCTGTTGGCTTTCGCGCCGATGGCTGCCCGATCGCAAAACTATGTGGAGGTGGGAACAGGTATCGTGGAGACCACAATGCCCGTGTACACCTCGTGGAATTACTCATGGAGCTCGCTCATCTATCCGCAGAGCGAGCTGGGGTCGGCCAAGACCTTCATCAAAATCGCGATGAACTGTGGCCGGAATCCAAAATCGGTGACCAACCAGAAAATCTACATGAAACTGACCACCGATGCCGTGTTTGCCGCCGCAAACTATGAAAATCCGACAGCCAACGGCTACACGCTCGTGTACGACGGCAACATCTCTTTCGTGAACGGCTGGACCGAGATCACCCTCCAAACCCCGTTCGCTTACGATGGAACCAAAAACCTGGTGATCCATTGGGAAAACCGCTGGGGAGTGTCGGACTACGGTCCTTATCTGCTTTCCACTTCTTCGACGGTGAACAACACCAAGAATTGCGGCAGCGATCTTAGTTTCCCAACCTCATCGGGTTACCTGAATCCTTACCCCAACTCGCTCACCAACATGAGGTTCTACTACAACTCAACCGGGCCGGCCACACCCACCAACCCCATTCCTGCCGACGAAGCCACCCGCGTTGATATCGGCACCAACCTTCAATGGACACTGGGCGCCAACACCACCTCGTACGATCTCTACTTCGGGCTGAATCCTGCTGCTCTCACAATGGTGGTAAACAACGCCCCCTGCACCGCCGGAACCTATACCTACGACCCCACAGGCTTGCTTCTGGGCGATACGATGTACTATTGGAAAGTGGTGGCCAAAAACGGCGCCGCCACCGAACCCTCGCCGGTATGGAATTTCACAACCCAAACCGTGATCACCACCTTCCCCTACACCCAGGGCTTCGAAGATTCGACGGTGTTCAACACGTATCCTGTAGTGAGTGCCTGGGATATCATACCCGAATTTTCGTGGTACGAAAACAACACCACGCCTCACGCGGGCGACTTATGTGCCAAGGCTTTCTCGCTTAGCAGCAGTAGCCAGGCCGTGCTGAAAACCCCCAGAATGATACTCCCGGCAGGCCATCGCATCAAGTTCTTCTGGCGCAATGGCGAAGACAAGGTGGCAAACCACGACACCACCTATTTTGAAGCCACCACCAACGGCGGCACTACCTGGACAACGGTGGGATTCTACTCCCCGGCCTCCTCGGGCAACTACGTCGAAGCCACCCACGACCTGACAGCCTATGCTGGCGACAACACCTACCTGCGCTGGCGTTACCGCACCGACGGCACCTCGTCGGCCGAATCTATTTACCTCGACGATATCCTGATTGAACAGGTAACTACTGGCCCTGCCATCCAGATCACTCCCGCCACGCTTAACTTCCGTGAATTGTATGTTGGCGGACACACCCACGCCAAAGTAGCCGTGAAAAACACCGGAACCTCCAACCTGGTGATCACGGGAGTGGCTGTTGCAGCTCCTTACTCGGCCACCTATTCGGCCACCCTCGCACCGAACCAGACCGACTCGGTGACCTTTACCTTCACCCCGACCGCTGCCGGTTCCAACAACGCCACGGCCACCTTCGCCATTCAGGGTACTTTCGGCGGAACCAACACGCTGGCCATCACGGGTGCGTCGCTCAGTTGCAACGACCAATTGTTCGAAGCCTTCGACGCATCCAACCAGGTGCCGCTCCACTGGAACCAGTTGCACAGCTCCACCGATCCCAACAACAAGGTTACCATCGTCACTTCGTCGTTCGATTCCCATTCGGTGCCCAACGTAGCCAAGATGGCCAATGCCACCGATACCATCTCGCCGCTGATGTTCATCACCCCGGGCCTCACCGCCTTCGGACAAAACCAGTTCACCTTCTTTGCCAAGAAAGGGGGCGACTACCTGGCCGAGGTTGAAGTGGGACTGATGGACGACCCCTACGATGCCGAAAGCTATACCGCCGTGCAGACGTTTCAGCTCACCGAAACCCACACCCAATATACCGTGAACTTTGCTGCCGGCAATACCAAACCTTATGCAGTGTTCAGGCACAAGAACCTGAAATCGTTTACCAGCCTCTGGATTGACGATGTGGTTTGGGAAAACCCGATTCAAAACGACCCGCCCAACCCGGCCACCAACGCTTACCCGGCCGATTATGCTTCGCCTGTTGACTTGTTCCTGCCTGCCAACTACCTGATTTGGGCCAATGGTGGCGGTGCCCCCGATGGTTACCTGGTCTATTTCGGCACCAACAACCCGCCCACCAACATCCTCAATGGGGTGGATGCCGGCGATACCACCGTGTATCAGCTTGCTCAGAACCTGGGTTTCGGCACCACTTACTACTGGCAGATTGTTCCGTACAATGCCTATGGATCAGCGGCCAACTGCCCCGTGTGGCGTTTTACAACCATGACCGATCCCACCATCAGCTCGTTTGGCTATTCCGAAAATTTCGACGCAGTGGTTATCGGTTCAGCATACTACTACCCTCCGTTGCTCAACGGCAACGAATACCCCATAGGGTGGCGTGTACTAAGCCCCAACAACAATTCGATGCAGTGGACCGCCATCGCCAACACCAGTGGCTCGCCCAACAACGCCCACTCGGCTCCCAATGCCATGCACGTGGGTTGGAGCTACTCCCTACCCATGAACGACTTCCTGGTGACCCCGCCCATGCAACTCAGCACCGAGTACAACTACACCATCAGTTTCTACTACAAGACGGCAACTATTGGTATTCCCTCGGTAGAGAAGATGGATTTGGTGGTTGGCACAGAGCCCACCGTCACGGGTCTTGGTCAGCAGCTCTGGAACAACGACGCCATCACCAACCTCGACTACGAGCCCGCCTCGGTGGTGTTTCATCCGCAGGCCAACGGTGTTTATTATTTCGGGTTCCACAGCTACAGCGATGCGCTTCAGTTTCTGCTTTACGTGGATGATGTAACCATTGATGCAGCACCGGTAGGTATAACCGAAAATTCCGGTGAGCGGTTCATGGTAAGCCCGAACCCCTCGGACGGCAGCTTCGTGATAACCACCAACCAGTACCTCGAGCCGGGTGCCACAATTGATATTTACGACATGACCGGTCGCCGGGTGTTCACCCTTGGAATGACCGATCAGGTTCAACCTGTTCAACTTCCCGAATCGGTGACAGGAATGGTGCTGGTAAAAATCACCAACGGCCAAACCGTGACCTCAAGCCGGGTAATGGTCAGATAACCTGTAATTCAAGGTCTTTAACCCTTTTATGGCGACTTCATCCAGGCGGATGGAGCCGCTTTCTCATTTGGTAGAGAGAAAATACAATTCAGTTAACAACAGTTTGTTATATTTGTCCCCTAATCCGATGGCTTGATGGTGTTTCATATTCCGGTTAGTTCGCGTTTGGCCGCTTTCGTTCAGGTAGTGGCACTTTTCGATATGCCTGTGTCGGTAGCCGCCGACAGGCTTATTATCCCTGACGGCCGCCCTACCATGCTCATCAACCTCAACGATTGCCTGAGCACCATACAAGGACTTGATTTCCCGATGAAACAGTTCACCATGCTTGTGATGGGTGCCCACACCATGCCGGTACCTTACCAGTTAGGAACTCCGGCACGGTTTGTCTATATCAGGTTTCACCCGTTCGGATTCAATACCCTGCTGGGCTTGAAAGGGTCAGAGCTGATAGACCGGGTGGTTGATGTAGCCGACCTGCATCGGGAATCGTACAGAAGCCTGTTAAACCGCATAATAGCCGAACCTACCGATACGGGGCGAATCAGCCGGGTGATGGAGTGGCTCGAAGGGCGTGCTGCAAGAGCCCGGATGCCCCATGAACTGGTTATCAACGCCTGCTCGCTGATTCAAAAAACCGAAGGGTGTCGGCCCATTGGCGAACTGTGCGGAACTTACAACAACTACAAACAGGTTCAACGCAAATTTGAGCATCACGTGGGGCTGAATGCCAAACTCTATGCCCGCATGGTGAGGTTTGAAGCCATGATGGAAGTCATTCGCCAGCAGCCACAGGTTGACTGGTTCGACCTGATCGCCCGTTTCGACCTTCACGACCAGAGCCACCTGATTAAAGAATTCAGACAGTTTGCCGGCGAAACGCCTACCTCCTTCCTCGAATCGGGAATAGAGAAGTTCGTCTGAACCATCTCTATGCCTTGCTGATGTCTCGTGACGGACAGCAGCTCTCCTTCAGAAACCCACAGATCATCTTCAGAAAAAATCACCCAAAGGGTGTTGGTTGTCCTTTTTTTACAATGAACATCAGATCAAGGCGTCGCACCTTTGCACCGAAATTAATACTCGCAGAAATCATGAAAAAAATCATTATCCTCTTCTCTGTTTTCTTCCTGTTGCAAGGGATTTCACAATCGCAGCCACTGCAACAGGTTATCAAAGGTTCCGTAGCCGACATCGACACCCGTCAGCCGTTGCCTGGTGTAAATGTGATCCTGCTAAACACCGAACCGCTCGTGGGAACCACCACCGACATGGACGGCCGTTTCCGTCTTCCGGCAGTGGCTCCCGGCCGTTACACGGTGCAGGTATCGTTTATGGGTTACCAGGTAATTACTCTTCCCGAAGTGGCCGTAACCTCCGGTAAAGAGGTGGTGCTCAACCTCGAAATGAAAGAGAAAGTGATGGAGGCCGCCGAGGTGGTGATCATCGCCCGCGCTGAAAAAGAGAAACCCCTCAACAGCATGACGGCCATCAGTGCCCGCTCGTTCAGCGTTGACGAAACGCGTCGCTATGCAGGCAGTGCCGACGATCCGCTCAGGGCAGCTTCAGCCTTTGCCGGTGTGGCCGCCACCGCTTCATCGGAACGCAACGACATCGTGGTGAGGGGCAACAACCCCAAAGGGCTCTTGTGGCGCCTCGAAGGAGTTGACATCCCCAACCCCAACCATTTCGCCCGCATCGGCAACTCGGGTGGCGGCCTTACCCTCTTCAGCAGCCAGGTGCTGGCCAATTCCGACTTCCTCACCTCGGCATTTCCTGCCGAATATGGCGAAGCACTGGCCGGCGTGTTCGACATCAGGTTTCGCAACGGCAACCCCGATACCCGCGAATACACCCTTCAACTCGGAACCCTCGGGCTTGATGCTGCCGCCGAAGGCCCAATCGTGAAAGGAAAACCCGCCACCTTCGTGTTCAACTACCGCTACTCGTCGCTGGCGCTGCTGGCTAAGGTTGACAAAGAGTTTGAACGCACCATCCCCGATTACCAGGATCTGAGCTTCAAGGTAACCATCCCCACCCGCAAGGGCGGAACCTTCAGCTTCCTGGGCATCGGCGGCATCGACCACTCCAAACTCGACGCCGAAGAAGACACCCTCGAATGGAAAGACTACGAAGACCGCCAGCAGTCGAAGCTCAACACCAAAACCGGAGCCTTCATTGCCTCCCACCTCATCACGCTGGGGAAAAAGAGCTGGCTCAAATCGGTGGCAGCCCTCTCGGGAAGTGCCATCACCTGGGAAGATGGTTTCTGGGCCGACACCCGCACCTTCAGGCAGAAAGACCTTTCGGATGCGAACACCACCAAGATCACCGGTAGCATCACACTCAACAGCAAGCTAAACCAAAAGGTGACCACCCGTGCCGGATTCACCTACAACAGGCTGGGCTACGACATGAACATCAGGTCGGAAAACCCCTTCACAAGCGCCTTCGAACCCGTGTTCGACGGCAAGGACAATGCCGCCACTCTGCAAGGGTATGCCCAGATGCGTGTTGACCTCACCGATCAGTTATCGGTAAATGCAGGTGTTCACAGCCGTTGGTTTGAGGTCAATGGCAAGACATCGCTCGAACCGCGTGCATCGGTCAAATGGCAGTTCTCACCCGTGCAAAGCATCAGCCTGGGCTACGGGCGTCATACCCAGATGGAAAATCTGGTGGTTTACCTCGCCAACATCCCCGGAACCACCGTGGAACCCAACAAAAAAACCGGTTTTTCGGTGGCCGATCACCTGGTAGTGGGCTACGACCTGATGGTAAACGAATTCACCCGGTTCAAAGCCGAGGCCTATTACCAAAACCTTTCCGATCTGCCCGTTGTAAAAGGTTCTTCGCTGGCTCTGATCAACATCACCGACCAATGGTTTGCCGACTCGCTGACCAACACCGGGAAAGGGAAAAACTACGGGGTGGAACTCACCTTCGAGCGCTTCATGCACAACCGTTTCTATTACCTCATCACCACTTCGCTCTACCGGTCGCGCTATACCGGCGGAGATGGCATCGAGCGCAACAGCCGTTTCGATGGCAGGGTGGTGGTGAACGGACTGATAGGCAAAGAGTTTGAGATCAACCAGAAACATGCCCTTGGCCTCAATTTCAAAGTCACCTACAGTGGTGGCGAATGGGTAACCCCCATCAACCTCGAAGCCTCCCGCGCCGAAAACCGCCAGGTTGACGATTACAGCCAGGCTTGGAGCGAGCAGTTGCCCGGGTTTGTCTATACCGATCTCACCGTAACCCTCCGCCGCAACCACCGGCGCTACACCGGAACCTGGGCCGTGCAGATCAAAAACATGCTCAACCACCGACCCGCCGTAGGTTATCGCTACGACACCTACAGCCGGCAGATTGAAGAAATACTTCCGATGGGCATCGTCCCCTCCATCGGGTATAAAATCGAGTTTTAAGCCCACTGGTAAAACCAACCGCCCAACCTGCCTTTCTATGATGGAGAGGGAGGTTGGGCGATGGCTTTTCACGATCAGTCCGTTATTATTTGCCAACTGATTGGGACGTTGTCGTCAGATTCAGCATGGGTTATTGTGGCTACTTAAGCTAAGATTTGCCGAAGTTATAGAAAGCTGTTTTTCAAGCGTAAAAACAAAACCTAATGCATAACGCAAACCCTTCGAACAACAGAGTCATGATTGGTTTTAATTACCAACATGTAGATTCCGGGGGAAAGATTTTCGGTAACCCAAATGAAGTTGTCGGCCATTTCAACATTCACAAAGGTGTTTATCAATTCGCCTTTTGCGGAATAGAAGTTGATTTCAGCAACTTGTTCTTTCTTCCATTTTATTTGGGTTGTTTTATCGGCAGGTACGGGCGATATTTGAATACTTTGCAAACCCGGCTGGTTATCCTCCAGGGTGATTAAACTGGAATATACCCTGTTGCTTAATTCAGATTCACAGTCACCATCATGCACGGCGGTTACAGCGTATTCATGAATCAAATCAAACCCCGGTGTATCCTGGAAGGTTGTGTCAGGTATCGGGACAGGTGTAATTCTTTGGCCGTCGCGGTAAACATGATATCCCACAACATTTCTATGATTCGATTTTGTGGTTGACCAGAGAAGGGAAGGTGGCCATTGTGAATAAGCATCCTCGGTCCTGAGTAAAACCATCGGTACAGAATCTTTCGATAGAAACAATGCTCCGGGTTGCTGATCTTCAAACCTGATGATGAGTTTTCCATCGTCGGGCAAGGTTAGGTCAGCCACCGGATGGTATTCATTCCAGGCCGGATTGTTGGATGGGTATGGAATTGCTGTCGCAATCACCTTTCCGGATGAATTCAACAGCAAAAGGTTCGATTTTTCCTGCTGAGCTGTTTTCGGGTGATACAACCAAAGGGTTTTTATTTTTGATGAACCAGCCGCTTTCAAGGAAAGTGTGCATTCATCCGTTGGTTCAACCCCGGGAACTCCATCCCAGGGTTTCAGTATGGTTGAAAAATCACCTTTTGAGGAACAATCCGGCGAACTCCATGAGAGTAGAACTTGTTCATTACCCTGTGCCAAAGCAAGCGATTGAGGTATCCGGCAGAGAGGGATGGCTGAAATATTGTCAATCATCCACGATCCAATATCGGATGAATTTTCACCATGTGCCATGAAGCGAATTTGAAAGGGAGCATCGGCCCATTGAGAAATATCGAATGACTGGTTGACCCAGTCGAGAGAATTATTGGCTTGGTATTGAGAGAGAATGGTTGATTGGCCTTCGCTGAAAAGCTCAATATCGAGGAAATTGGAGGAAGATGCAGCACAGAAAAGCTTAAGATCGAATGATAACAAAATATCAGCGCAATCGAAAGTAACCGACGACAAGGGTTGGCTAATCAGGGTGAAGCTGTAATCAGAGAAATTTGGCGTTCCATCGAAGGCTGCGCAGTAGCCACTTTTCCCCTGAGTGGGAACAATGGACCAGTTCCCTTGTGATGGAGCAAACGACCAGTTGTTGGCAGCAAACGACATGCTGCTCCAATCCTCATCGAACGGAATCTGAACGGCATCGGTATTGGTCAGTGTGTCGCTGATAACCCTGACCGACCATACAGTATCTGACCCGGGATCAGATTTGTAACATACTTTAACACCATAAACAAAGGCGGTATCGGGTGGAGAATAGTCGGTATAGCCTACCAACGGTGCCGATACAAAATCAAGAGGGCTGTTATTCCGGTCAATCTCATATCCAATCAGGGTGAGTGTGGAGCCGAGGGGTATTTCTGGCGAAGCCCACCCCGCATATCCTGTTCCACCCAGTGCCGTGGCCCAAACCGTATCTACCGGAGGTACATGTCCCGATAGAAACGAAATCTCTGCACAAGTTGTGTCTGAAGGATAGGCTGCACAAACCATAGCCGTGTGCAGTACTCCATACGGAACCAGTTCAGGCGGAAGAAAACAGAAAGTATCGGAGGTGGTAAGGGCGTATTGTCCGTCAACTGAAACATCGAATTGGCCCAGGCATCGGGCATCGCGAGGAAATAGCTCAACTAAAATGTTGTCAATATACCAAAAACTTATATCGTAGCTGTTGGTTCCCTCGGCAACAAACTGCAGAAAACGGAATTCTGAAATGTCGTTTAAATAAAACTCCTGATGTTTCCAGTCAAAACCTCCGTTGAGGTTTGTGTAGGAAGTCAATATTTGGTGAGGGGTATATATATAACCATCATTTAATTCCACCGACATGGTGTTTTCGTTGGTCGTGGCATAATTGTCCAGTTTGATATCATAGCTGATTCTTACCTTTCGGTTAACCTGCTGATAGGCGTTTGACATATCAAACCTGATTTTCGATTCATAATTATAGAGCTGTGGAGTCCAGCTAAACCGCACGCAAAGTGAATCCTGGCCTATCTCTGCAATTTCCCAGTTGTTTTGATGATAGATGCACGAATTGTGGTTCCAATTGTAGTCAATAAAGGGTACCCAAAGCAGGGTGTCAATTGACGATTCCGCTTGCTCCTTCCAGGTCAGCAGGCATGTGGCAGTATCAACCGAAAGATTTCCGGGAGGAAGAATGTTGAGTGGAATAGAAATATTGACGATTGTGTCGCTATAGATACTAATAGTATCCTGGAAATTACCTTGATTCGACCCATAATTCAAGGAATATGTGCCATTCCAGACGCTTGGAAATGTGACTATTTGTGAGGTTGAGTTAAGATGATAGATGGAATCTGGGACCACTATGTTGTGAAGCGATACGTACTGGATTGTTAATGTGTCATTTTCACATGCCGGGTTTGTAATGAATTGTATCTGATCCCTCCAATTCATCCCCAAAACATTCGAGTAAGCGTATTCGGATCCCTGGTTTCCTGGTTGATAACGGGCAAGAACACTCCAGCGGTAACCACCATCGGGCATAGAATGCCAGGTGGTGTCGAGAAAGTCTAACCCGTTGGTTGTACCGAGAAGGGTGAATGCAGAAGGATTGCCTTCATCTCCCTGCCGCATTCGGTACACTTCGTAACTGCTGATGCTGTTGGGTTGAGTTGGTTGCCCGTTTGCCTGATCCTTCGAGGGGCGTAAATTGGAAAGACGGGTTGCCCCCCGAATCATGAAATTGCCTTCGGAAAACAATTGCCAGCCTGCGACGGGGTCATAAGTATAACTTCTTAAATCAGAAGGAGAGGAGTCCACACCCAGGAATATAATTCTTGTCCCGGTTTTTGTTATGGCGGCATAAAAATCGCCGTCAATTACATAATCTCGTGAAATGATGTCCAGATGTGCTTCCATCCACTCAAAGGAATAAATATCTTGATTAGTGCCCCAGTATGGGGATGATAGAATGGTATTTCCGGGGATTAACGTATGATCAGTATTTAGTATTTGAATTTGAATATCATCTTGAGGGAGAGCCAACAGAAAGGGTATGATGTGATCGAGGGTTTGGTTTTTACCATCCGATAGTGAATCGAATCTTGTTGCGTAGCTTTTCCCGGGTTCCATCACAACAAAGTTATCGGCAGCACCATCATCGTATTGATGAAATAATTCTAACTCCGGTTTACCCCAGGTGAGCTGAACTGCTCGCTCTCCATTCCAATCTGTCTCTACAGCGGTAGGAATTATTGCTTCAGGGGCGATCGGTTTTAGCATTTTTTGAATAGAAACTGTCTGACCATTGTTAATGGTAACCGACAAGGAAATGGTTTTATACCCCCATCGTTCAATCGTGCATTGGTAGGTTGTGTTATCGGGTAACCAAATATAGAATGCCCCTGTTGAGTCTGTTACAGGATGATATCTCTCATTGGAAGCCGTAGATTTGATCGTTATCATGGCACCGTTAACGGGCCCGTTGGAATAGAGATCGGTGATAATGCCCGTTAGATTCGGCTGTTTAAACAGGAGGCCTATATTGGGTCTCACCGACTTCACAACATGCCCCTCTTTTGTGCAAATATTTAGTGCGCTTACTGATGTTTTTGCGTCAACGGGGGTTCCGGCAATATTGGTAACAACCCCGGGTGAGTTTACCTTCGAGCAAATCATGATCAGAATATTGCTTACCCCGTCCCATTTCCATGGCTTCCAGAACGGAATGGTCAATTGAGTAGCCGTGGATGTGTAGAAAAAGGTGTTGTAAAACCTGACATTACCCGATGTCTCAGCACCTGAAATTGCGAAAGCATCGGTGTTGCCAATTGCCACGTCGAGCGATCCCAAGCTTAAAACTCCTGAAGGTGTTTGGAATCTGATTTCCGAAATATATCCAGCTACTCCGCCCATTGCAGTGATTTCATCTGCCAGAATGAGGATTTTGGTTGTAGAGGCACTTGTTTGAGTGTTGAGCGGGTAAGAAACAGGCGTTACGCCATTACCTAGCTGAATAAGTGTTTGAGCTGAAAGTTTCACCATGGAAATCGCAGCAATGAATAGAAAACAAAGTAGCTTATACATGGATATAGATTTTGGTGTACTGTTAAAGTTAAAACCATAAGACTCACTCTTCTTTTCAGAGTTGCCTCGATTTGTGATTACCTCTGTCTTTTTTTTAGGTTTCGATTTGATTCGATCAAATCAGTCTTGAAATGCCTTAATGGTTCAGGAGAGATGTTTTATTTTCCTGCTTCAGTTATTCTAGGCATTGTTTTCTTTCCGAACCTTGATTCTAACCTGAATTTTTTACATTCAGTTTGCTCTTCCTGTATCCATAAGCAAAGTACAGGGCAAGTCCAACGGCAAGCCAAATCAGAAATCGCAACCAGTTGGTGATGCCCAACTGGGCTATGAGGTAACCATTGGTGAGAAGTCCAAGTACAGGGATGAGGCTCCAATTACGTTTCATGGCTATCACGCTGATAACGATGGCGAAAAGGTAGAAAACCAATTCGGGCACGTGATGACGGAACTCGCTCCACGGTTGATGCAAATAACCACCATCCAACAGGTTATCCAGAAAAGCGCGGCTTTCACCTGAAGCAAGAAGGGTAACAGCAATTCCCGCCCAAATAGCAGGCAGCCACCACCTGCTGTTGAAATAGGGAACCCTGAAGGCTTTGTCGGGCAGCGACATCGGTTTTTGAGGAGTGTCGAGGATCAGAACGCCTCCCGAAACCAACAAAAAGGCGAACAAGGTACCAATGCTGGTGAGGTCGGTCACCTCGGTGAGGTTCATAAACAGCGAAGGGACTGCCACGATGATGCCGGCAACCAGTGTGCTGAACCAAGGGGTTTTGTGTTTTGGATGGAGTTTGGCAAACAGGGGCGGCAACAGTCCGTCGCGGCTCATGCTCATCCAAATGCGGGGTTGTCCGAGTTGGAAAACAAGAATTACCCCGGCCATGGCCACCACCGCGCTCAGTGCTATGAAACCCGACAACCAGCCGAGGTTCAGTTTGTCGAAGGCATAAGCCAGTGGATCGGCCACCCCAAGCTCTGCCGAAGGCACCATCCCTGTGAGTACCAGGCTCACCAACACGTAGATGGCGGTTGTTATCACCAGGGCATAAATCATTGAGAGCGGGAGGTCGCGCCGCGGGTTTTTGCACTCCTCGGCGGTAGTGCTGATGGCGTCGAAACCAATGTAAGCAAAAAACACCCCTGCCACCCCTTTCAAAACGCCATTCAGGCCATTTGGAGCGAAGGGGCTCCAGTTCGATGGCTCCACATAGAAGGCGCCCACGGCAATCACCAGCATCAAAATCAATAGTTTAAGCAAAACCATCAGGTTGCCGGCCTTTTTCGATTCGTTGATACCCAGGTACACCAGCACCGATATAGCCACCACGATGCCAAAGGCCGGCACATCGGCAATCAGCCTCACGCCAAACAGCGATGGGGCAGTGAGCCAGGCATGCCAGGCGTCGAAAAGCGGTCTGCTCAACGATTCTATTGTCTGACCTTGTGCAAGCAGCGAAGAGGCTTCGCTGAACCCCCTTGATGCCGATAGGTAATCAATCGTAAGCCATTCGGGGATGTGCAATCCCATGCCGCTCAGCCAGCCGGTGAGGTATTCTGACCACGAGATGGCCACTGCAATGTTGCCCACAGCATACTCCATGATCAGGTCCCAGCCGATGATCCAGGCAATGAGTTCGCCAAAACTGGCGTAGGCGTAGGTGTAGGCACTTCCGCTGACGGGAATGGCCGAGGCAAATTGTGCGTAGCACATGGCCGAAAAAGCACAGGCCAGGGCTGTAAACACGAAAAGAAGCGAAACGGCTGGTCCTCCGTCGGCAGCAGCATTGCCAATGGTGCTGAAAATTCCCGCCCCGATGATGGCAGCTATACCCATGGCCGTCAGGTCGCGCACTCCCAGCGAACGGCGCATAGCTCCCCCTGTGGAGGCATGTGATAAAATGTGCTCGATGGTTTTGCGACGAAACAGGGGCGACGACATAGGGGGAGGTGTTTTGGGTTAACGTTTCAGAAATTCGTACTCGTAAACTTTTGGTTCTATTTTTTCTGCAAGCTCGCGAAGCTTCTCCCTTAGCTGACCTATAAGGTTCGTGTAGGTTTCATCGGTGCTTTTATTGTTCATCTTCCCTGTTTCGTTTCTTCCCTGGAAGTGTTCTCTGATGTCGTAGAGCGAAGCGTTTACGTTGCAGTTTGGCTGGCGGTGGTAGTATTTCCACAGTTCACGTCCGGCAGCGAAAACGTCCTCGGCGTCGGCTGAAAACATCAGCGGCTGCCGGTTATACGTTACTTCAGGCTCAAAAATCATAGGCAGGGTAAACGACGACTTTTTCGGCGGGATTGGTTTCCCTTTGATAAAATTTGTCATGAAGTTGCTTTCAAATTTCTCTCTGGCGTTCACTTCCTGCTCTGTAAAAGGTATCCAATAGTTGGTGCCGAGTTTCGATTGGATGTTGTTGCTGAACAGGGTAAAGGTTAGGCAATCGTTTTGAAACTCCGGGTCTGTTTTCCAACTATCGTTGGGGTGCAGGAATTGGTCGCGGTCGTTGAGCCAGGTGGGTTCAATTACCTTACGAACTGAAAAATAGATTGAAACAGGAATTAAATTATCTTTGTTAATCCAAATGCCACGTGGATTCGGCAATTGTTCTTTCGAATTTAAAATGTAAACAATGTTGTTGTGTTGGAAATCATTTCCATTTATTCCATCCATATACCCAATATTGTTTTCTTTAGTGGCTTTGTAATTGGAAATGAATTTGTTGATGTATTGGTTTTTGTGAACAGAAAAAAGTTCTTTTGTGCCAATAAAATTGAAGTCTTTATCATAAACATCAGCAGTGGCATTGGAAAACTGTATCTTATTGCTTGTATCCCAAATTTTAAAGCCAATGGGAAACTGCCCTTTGACATTGTCGAAAGTGTCGGCAGGCACTAAGAAAATTTTCTCAAGAGAAGCCTGAAAATACTCTTTAAAACCTATAAAAGCGGAACCTTGCAGAATTTTCAATTTTGAAAATTCTGCAAGAATTGCCCCATTGATTTCAGAATAGACTCTGATTAAAAATTGAGCAAACAATTCTCTGCCTGCTGTTCCTAGAATGCTGTTGTATTTTGAGTGGATTCTTGTTTGGTTTACGCCTACTTTTCCTTTTTCTGCTTTGCTCGAAACCTCTGCATACGGCGGATTAATATAAACCACCAGTTTTTTTCTTTTTTCCGGATTGTTGATGATGTCGTGTAAGGGTTTGGGCAATTTGCTGAAATCATCATTCAGAAAGTCGAACTGAAAAACGTGGTCATCCAACAGGTTTGCGCCGTTTTTAATCCGGTCGTGCATCACTTCCACGTCTTGCTTATCGAGCGTGGAGGCCCAAATATTGTATTTATTGGTGAGTCCGGCAAGCAGGTTGCCTGTTCCGGCGGCACAGTCCCACACGTAGTATTCATCCTGCCAGTCGGATCCCAGCAGGTCGGTAAGGTATTTTTGCGACAGCTCAACCCAGATTTGTGGCGTGAAGAAACTGCCTTTTCGCTCCCGCACGTCTTGTGGAACAAGCAAATCGCGTCGCTCCACAATATAATCCCAATACTCTTCGCGGGGTGGCCGGTCGTAGCGGTTCCAAAATTGCGTGTGTGCCACCTGCCGGTCAGTAAAGTCGGTTCGCCTGCTGCTAAACATGCCGGTTTCATCAATCTTTTGGTCAAGCACGTAATGGTCGCTTTGGAGCAGCACAAAAAGTTTTTCTTTCAGGGTAGTGTTTTCGTGCGATAATAAATCGGCCAAATAAAAATCTCCATCAATAAAACCATGATTTTTAGCAGCATCCCAATTTACTGCTATGGTGGGTTTTACTGATTGCAACCATTTGTTGTAGATCACCAAAAAATTGTTTTTATCAATCCTGGTTTTTGTCAACCCGAATTTGCTGACGACAAAATTTGTTTTGATGAATTTTTTCAATTCCCTGTCGTCCTGCTGAAAATCAAAGAGCAGGGCTTTGCTTTCAATTACGTCTCTTACTTTTTCAAAAATAAGCTGGAATTCTTTGGTTGCGTGGTTCGATGGGGTTACGTTCCAGTTGAAATCGTTCAGGTAAAACACCTCATGGATTTCGTTGTATGGGATAAATGCAATTTTTTCAGCGTCGAAGGCTCCCAGCATGGCAGGAGGCAAAAATTTGTCGAACGTGCGTGCCTTTCCAATGGTGAGTATAAGTTGAACGATTGATTTATACACATCTGAGGCTCCTCGTTTTGCTTCGGCCCAAAGAAGTGACTCCTGTTCAGAGGGGCCTTTCAGGCTCTGATGGATACATACACTAAAGTCAACATTGCCAATAATCTTCGTGCAGTCATGAAGCCAAAAGTAGTCGTGGGCTACTTTGTTTTTCAGTTCTTCTTCTCTGATGTTGGGGTACTTCATAAGTGAGGTATTTCTGTGTGGAGCCGGGGTGTTTTACAAAGGTTATCCTTTAATCATTAAAATATCGCGTATGATAGGGGTGAGGCCGGCCACCATAAATTCAACGGCTATCACCATCACGATCAGTCCCATAAGCTTCATCATGATTTTGTTGCCGGTTTCGCCAATAAACTTCATGATTTTTCCGGCGCTGTACCACGAAAGCAGGGTGATGAAAATGGTGGCAAACATGGCCGCCACCACCAGCCCTTTCATCCATGCATCTGAAGCATCTTCCATCAGCACGATGCTGTTGGTGATGGCGCCGGGGCCAGCCAGAATGGGTATTCCAAGTGGCGTGATAGAGATGTCTTCGGCATATTCTCTCACATCTTTTTTCTTGATTTTCATTCGGCTGATTCGGGCGTTGAGCATGTCGTAGCCCATGGCAAAGAAGATGACCCCTCCCGCAACCCTGAATCCATTGGCCGAAATACCAAAGACTTTAAAAAGAACCTGGCCTGTGAAGGCAAACACCACCAGAACCACGAAGGCCATGAGGGTGGCTTTGCGTGCCGTGGCCCGTCGTTGCCGTTCGTCGAAATTGGCTGTCATGGTCATGAACACAGGCACCGAACCCATGGGGTTGATGATGCTGAAATAGGAGGTGAAAAACAGCAGAAAGGCTGTCAGGTAATCGTGGAAGTGTGCTTGCATATTTTAAAGAAGGGAGCCGGCCGCGAGCCGGCTCCCGGTTGTATTATCCAACAATTTTCATGTTAACGGCATTGAGCAACTCTTCTTCCAAGGCCCGTGTTTGGGATTCGATGGCAGCTCCCTTGCTCAGGATGTCGGTGGCAAAGGCTGTGTCGGTGAGGCCCGAGGCGTTGATTTTCACGTTAAGATAGGCTCCCATCACGGCAGCGCGGGCAGCCAGAACGCCCACTCCGGCATCGGTCACCGAGTTGGGGTTGCCGTGTTCAATCATGGCGGCAAGCAGGGGCATCACCTCGAAGGCTTTTTGCATGGTGCGGAAGGGGACTTCGGTGGCGTAGCGGGTGGCATCCTGTATGGCTTGCTTGCGGGCAGCTTTTTCGGCATCGGTTCCCTTGGGCAATCCAAAGGCATCCATGATGCGGTTGAAAGCAGCGGTGTCTTCGTCAACAAGGGCAAGGA
>JAQVCV010000090.1 GCA_028689615.1 Bacteroidales bacterium
GCCACGCGTGGGTTTGGTTGGCTAAGGACGGCACGGTGTAGCGGGCGGGTTCGCCCGAAGCCGAGCAGGCATGGGTGGGGCCGGTGGGTTGGGAGGGGGTGAGGGGGGCGTAGTGGGTGCAGTCTTTGAGTTCAAAGAGCCAATAATCAGGAATCGGGGTTGAGTATGGAGTACAGAGTACGTCATAGGATGGACCATTCGTCATCTGTCCTGCCGCTACATAGTTACCATCCTTTCTTTGTACCACGCCAAATTCCAGTTTGTCATCGCCAATACCCCCTATGCATTGCTGGGATATCAATTCTCCTTCAGAGGATAGTTTCACCATCCAGATATCATAAACCTCTGGAACAATATTGTGGTTCCCCGAAACATCACCATCATATGACTGGGTGATTCCAAAAAGGACATAACTTCCGTCACTCTCTTTGGATATATTCTTGATATATTCATTTCTGGTTCCACCCAGGCATTTTTGCCAAACTATACTACCTTGAAAATCTATTTTCACAATCCATATATCATCACCGCCGTGCCAACCGGTAACCTGGCCATCGTCTGACATAGTATAACCTCCGAAGACATAACCATCAGCCACTTCTATCAGTCTGGTTACTCCATCGTAGTCTGACCCTCCATAGCACTGGGTCCACTCTATGTTTCGAAGCGAGTCGAGTTTCACTACTACGGCATCAGCTTTTCCATGCTGGTTGCACGACAGGTTTCCTCCCTGGGTAAACGCGCTGCTTCCTCCCACGAGAAAGCCACCATCAGAGGTTTGGATCACCGCATAAGGAAAGTCGAAATCTTCATTCCCCAAAGTGAAGTCCCATTGCTTTTCACCCTGAGCGTTGAGCTTCACCATCCACATATCATAAGCACCGTAGTGCACGCTCACATCGCCGTCGGAGGAGTTGGAATAGCCAATGGCTACAATCCCCCCATCTGAGGTAGGTGTGGCATACGTTTCAAAGTCCCCCCCGCTTCCGCCTAATGTCTTTTCCCAAAGAATGTTCCCCGTAGTATCTATTTTAAGAAACCAATAGGCGGGGGTCATCGGGAACGGATTATTTGTTATATCCCCATCAGTGGAATTGGTTCCGGCCAGAATATAAAGGTTCCCGTCGGTTGATTCGAAAATTCTTTTGCTATCTTCACTTTCGCTCCCACCATAAGTCTTTTCCCAAAGCATATTTCCAGTTGAATCGGTTCTGACTAACCATACATCGTCAGGGCCACCATGGAAGAAAGAAATATCTCCATCAATTGACTGGGTTCTGCCGAGCATATAGTAGCCATGGTTAAAATAGACAACGTCGGTAGCATAATCCTCCTTTGTGCCCCCAAAACAATTTTGCCATCCTAATTGCCATGTCTGGCCCCAAAGCGAAAAGCCGCAGGTGAGGCAAAAAACCAAAAACAATATCTTTTTCATATCACAAACATTAAGGAAGTGCTGTGCCAAAGGTATGGCACAGCACTGTAACACACAAATATTAATGATTCACCATGAGTTTACCCGATCTGCTAAGGGTTCCCGCAGTGAGGGTATAGAAATAGATGCCTGCGTTCAGGTTTCTGACATCAATCAGCTTCTGACCTTCCTTACCCTGGAGGGTGAAGGTTTCTATCTGCCTGCCCTGGGCATCAGTCAGGGTAAGCGTGGCCTGGGTTTCGGTCATAGGCAGGGTATAGTAAAGGGTTGCCCATTCATTGGCCGGATTAGGACGAACCTCAGCAGTCAGTCCTCTGGCCTGAGCTAATGACTCGGGGTTGATGGCTCCGCTGAGTTTAAATCCTTGTGAGCCTAAATCCAAACAATGGCAGGTGTGCTGCCCATAGGCATACTGAAGGAGTCCGCGGGCAAAGGCTCCCGCCGTACCGCTGCTTTTGTCGGCAATGGTTGCAACATCAGCCAGCTCTGTACTGTCCAGATCAAAGATTGTGCGGCTTTGCTGTGCCAGGGTTATCTCGAGGTTCAGCATATCCATGTACATCGCATGTTCTGAAAGCTCGTCTTCAGCCAGCTTGTAGGTAGTGGGGAAAGCATTGGCCAGGGCCAGGGCCTGGGTGTAGTTGCCTTCCTGCATGTAAGTGGCCACTACCTGTTCGCCCGAACGAAGACCGCCCAAGTTGCCGTACCAGGTGCGGAGCTGAGCCAGGTCGGTCACCGTATCGTTGAGCATGCTTCGGATGATGTCGTTGGCCGCACGGGTCATCTGCCTGCTGTAGTACGACAATTGATCCTGCAAAGCAGTTTTGTAGGTCGTTCCCTCGGCCACAGCCGTGAGGATGTCAATCATGTAGGCCGGCAATGGATCGTCTTTGGTTTCGAGATAGGTTATCAGGTCATACCGTTTCAACTCGTCGGGGTTGGCCATCATGATGTCGAAGATGGCGCTGGCCGGGAACACGTTGGTCTGGTCGGCCACTGCTATCAACACATCGCGCGAGAGGTGGGGCGAACGGGCCAACAGGTCGTTGTAGAGAGTCCACATCTGTTCAGGATAGCTGTTCTCTACGTCGGCCAGCAAAGCCTGAGAATTTCCACCATCCACCAGACTGGTGTAGAGCACATCCACGGTGTTCAGCTCTGTAAGAGCAGCGGCATAGTCTGATTCTGCTGCCTGCCTTTGTTCGGTGGTGAGCACCAGGTTGCATGTGGAAGTGCCATTGCTGCCATAATGAGAGAGGCACTGGTTTTGAACATCCACTCCTTCGCGGGATACATGATACACCAGTGAGGGATAAGCCCCAGTAGCATTCTCATCGTAGAAATATCCCACCTCGTGGCTCCCAAGGTTGTTGAAGTTGTTGTGAGCATTGGTGGTGAAGGTATTCCCTGCTGCATGATCCACATCTCCCTGTCTGGCCTGAATGCCGGAACCTGGGAGAGAACTAACCCTGAAATCCTCCCAGTTTCCACTGTTATTATTGCAGTAATAGGCGAGACCAGTCCATATGTTATCGATCCAGTTTTTCCCTTCAGCAATATTGCCGTAGCTTATTCCGGTGAAATCATTTTTATAGACCTCGTCGGAAGCATTCGTGTTGCCGATGTATATCCCGGTATAGTTACCGCTCGGGGTTCCTGTTGCTTTCTGGAAGCTGTTCTCTTCAATGGAGAACCCGGAACTGTTGTCGGCATGAATGCCGAATCCTGATGCATTGGTCCCGCATTGTTCTGCATCACCCAAATTGGGCCCGAGATTGAATTCGGATTTGTAGATGGCGGCGTTCTTTATCTGAGTCATCCATAGCCCCGTACCATTGTTGTTGAAGGTGGCACGGCTTATGCTAAAAGTATTAGTATTGATAAGATCACCAAAAGCATAAACTCCCCATTGAAAGCCTGTGAAAGTTGACCGGTCGTAGTTTTCGTCGGAGCACGGAAGCACAGAAGCGTTGCAAACGCTGTTCACCTTAAACCCGGCGCTATAAGAAGCAATGGCTTGGTTCCAGGTGGAGACGCCAGGGGTTTGTACGGTGGAGAAGTTGCAGGCGTTGAACTTTATACCCCTTACTTTAAAGAGGTCAGCATGCTTAAAAAACAGGTATGAAGGATTATAGTTAGAAGTGATTTGAAAAGAGCAGTAATCAAATCGGCTCACATTATCTGTAATAATTGAAGAATTATTAGGCAAATGATTATTATAGAACATAGCATGGAAAGCACGCTGGTTATTAATAAACAGCGAATTAGAAGCTTTTAATATCCCACCAGTTTTGTCGTAATTATTTGGTTTCCATAAATCCACAGCACAAACTGCATTTTCGATGGTAGCATTATTCAATTCAACATAGCCTTGCTGGTAATTCCCGTTGGCATCGGGGTATTGGTGAGCAGTTTTGTTGCCCCATACTTCAATACCCTGCCAAAAGTTATCAGCACAACTATAAAGCTTGCAGTTGTTTACAATTAATTTCCCTCCTGGCTTCACGATAATTGATCCTGAAGAAGCGAATTGCATATCGCAAGATATTACAAGCCTGGCATTGCTTTCAATGATTATACTTCTATATATTCTATTATTAAAATCAATTAAAACATCGCCAGTAATTACCAAAGGCTCATCAATAAGCGGTTCATCAACTACAAATTTTCTAATATTAGTAATAGATAGATTTCTGTGCGAAATGTATAGTTGATTATCCGTTAAATACTTATGATAACAGGAAGTTCCAGAAGGATTCATAATATTGTATTCAACACACTCATAGTTATGATTCAAACCTAAGGAATGACCAAGTTCGTGGACAAGAGTACCTGCTGTTCCAGATACAAACCACTCATAAACAGTCGGTATCCAAGGCTGATTGTATTGAGTGGTTGCAAAATGTTCCATCCAATAGTACTTAACAAAACAATCAGGCATATGCACATACGACCCATCAGAGTAATTAGAAGAAGGTAACATTGAACAAGCAACGCTAACTCCTTGGTAATTTGGATTATTATTTACTACATTTGAATTGTACGCTGTTTGACCGCAAGTAAAAAACACATCTATACCTTTAGGTATTGTAGGATCATTATCTATTTCTACAGCCTTATTCCTGAGATACCATGAAGTTCTACTGGGGCATTTACAAAAGTTGAGGTCATTATCATTGTTCCAAAGATAGGTGTCTTGTACAGCGATTTTATTAACCTGGTATCTGATCTTTGAATCGCTATTCAGACCACCACAGTTAGCAATAGCCATATTAGTCATTTTATCATTCATTCTTTCAATGATGTCATCAATCATCTGCATATGCACTGGGTTATTCAAATCAAAGTTTCCGGAACCATCATCCCTTTGAACAAAAATGAAATTCAAACGCACTATCTTAGGAATTGATGATTGATTGATCATAAAAAAAGAATTACTATTATACAAAGGTGACTGATTCCCACATCCCTCGCTATTGTTTATAATAAGAGATGAATCAGTTGTGCACTCTGAGCAAACGTTATCAATGTAATCAGTAAAATAGGGAGGAACCTGAGCTGACAGAAAGTTTACAGAGAGCAAAAGAATCAAACTAAAAAGAGAATTAAAGAAAGTTTTCATGATGAAGCGTTTAGTTTTTATAACAATATTATTTTTTTGGTAACATACATCCCATTTTCGAGAAGAAACCGTGCAATATACAGCCCTTTGGGATAGCTGCTGACTGTATATTTTTGAGCCCGATCAAATTGTTCTAAATCTATAGAAGATGTTCCTGACAACAATTGGATTTTGACTATTTTGACACCTGAATAGTTTTCAACAATCATGTCGTCTTTTACGGGGTTTGGATAGATTCCGATTAGTTTACTGTTAGCGTATCTATCTGGAATGGATGAGAATATTGTATTTTGATTCCCAAAAGTATTCCAGAAAATGTAGATAGTATCATTTGAATTGTTTATGTAGTAATACCATTCGGTTGAGCCCGGATAATCTGTCGGAAGAAAAGTAACACTACTACGTGATGATAAAAACGCCACAAAACCTGGTGTATCCCACCATCCACCAGGATTCACACCAGTAAGTAAACTATAATTGATGCAGTCATTATTAAACAATGTACTATCCCACTTTGCCGTAACCGGCCAATTTTCTGTATAGATATCAATACAATTTATAGAATACGGTTCGTCGCATTCCATTTTTTTAATGTATTGTTTCTTTGTATGGAAAGTTCCTGCAATTTGAGAATTCTGCCTACTTATCCATTCATCCGTAACCCTGACATCGAATACCTCATTAATTGGTGAGGATATAATATTTGTCTCACCAAGATGAATATCAATAGCATCAGTAGCCGACGAATCAAATCCAAGAGTAATAGTGTCTTTATTACCTGCTGCATCTGCAAAAAACATATCGAAACTAAACTCTTGAGCCGAACTGCTTATGCTAAATAGAAACAACAGAATGAAAAGTATAAATCTGCATTTATGAGGATATACTGAGAAATTTGAATTCATAATATAAAAATTTGAGAAATTTAATAATTCATACTGAAATTCAATGTTTTTGTACTATAGCCGACACCCCACATTGAAACCAGGGGGCGGCCCGAATACTCGAAATCGTTTTTCCCCAATTCAAAGATATGCTTTGTGGTAAAACTTTTGATTCGTTTACTTGTCCTCCAACTGCTTTTACTTACCACAAGCATTGTCGGAGAAAAAATCCCTGTACCTGTCCGTTTAACAACCAATAGGGTTCTGGATTTATATATGGCAAGGGAAACTCTATCGAGAAATTTAGAAAACATCACCTTATGGTGGTGGTACCGATGGAATGCAAAAATCAGTCTTCCGGCGAAAGGGTATCTGCGAAAACTTATCACTGCGTGTCTCTTCCTCTCTTGCCCATTTGTCCTCCCAACCCACACCTCCATGTAGCGAAATCTACGCCGTAAAGCGGTACCAACTGTCAGGAGAAGAAATATTGAATAAGATAAGAAGCTCATGGGTGGTTTCGATTGATGGGGTGGGATGTGATTAATGTGAGTTACGTTAGATCATAGTAAAGCTTTTCAATTCATTATCAACTGCAAACAATTCAATGACGAATCTTCTCCTCCGAAAGGTTGCCTTGCAGGTCACTTTTTTTGTATATCGGGATTGCGGTCAGCGTTTCTAAATGAGCGGATGGGGTCATCACTTTTTTGTTTGCAAACATATCGAAAATTTTAATGAAGGTGACGAGAGCACGATGGCTGATTAATCACCCTACCTATATTAATGTCGTTTTTTGCAAAAAGGTAACCCCCCCCTTTGACTCAAAAATGGCAATCTGAGATGCTAAAAGAGGCTAAGTCATTCAACAGCAGTAATAAAAAAGTTGAAAATTTTTTGAAAATTTAATATTGGATAATGTGTACTTGAGCACGTTAGGGGTCAGGGAGGGGTGGAATGGGATAGGCATCCATGCTTCCCTCACCCCCCTGCCCCCCTCTCCAAAGGAGAGGGGGAGGCTGACGCGTGCCTGCTGGCACACGAATATGGCGGATTGTTAGAGCATCAACCTGGCGGGACTGGGGTGCCCTGTTCCCCTCTCCTTGGGAGAGGGGTTAGGGGAGAGGGTGGCCTGGGAGAGGCAACCCCACGGTCTGGGCGAAAAAACTTCAGCCGAAGGAAGTCCCACAACAGAAATCCGGGTCCAACATCTTAGTGAACCTGGAGTGAAGCTCACTTGGCTGTCCTCGCGGAGAACATACGCCCGCGCGAAGCGACGTGGCGCTTTGCGGCAGGCTGGAACTAACCGCATCATCCACCACGAATAAATGACGTCGCGCTGCTCAGAATGCAACTGGTACCCGCCAAGCTGTATCATTACCATTCTCATCCATCTGTCAATACCTTTTCCACTTGGTTGCAAATAGCTCGCAGGGTAGTGCATACACACCTCCAACCCCATAGCATTGCCACCGGTGCCCCGCTGGCTTTCTGGAAGGTGTTTTCCTCAATGGCAAAACCCGTTGAGCCCAGCATGTCGATGCCAAACGCGCCTATTGATCCATTACAGGAAATGGCCGGGCTTGCCTTTAAGTAGAACTGGTTAAACAAAACACTCTCGTTCGTCACCCCGTTCACGTAAATGCCGATGGCATTGTTGGTGAACACCGAGTTTTTCACCGAGAAGGTGTAGGTACTGGTGCCTTTGCTGGCATACACCCCGGCGTAGTGGCCGGTGAAGTTGCATTTATCGGGGTTGGCAATGCTGATGTAATCGGCTTTGAAGGCGGCATCGTAGGCTGCTATGCCAAGGTTGTAGGTGGCCACATTCGGCGCACCTGCCGCTACCGAGAAGTCGCAACCTGTGAACTGGAACCCGTTGATGTGCGCCAGGTCAACGTGCTTGATGAGTGTTGTTTTTCCCATTCCCATTATCATCTATTTTTTGATCATTATTTTTCCGGATGCCTGATCATCGCCCAGCGATACCCGCCAAAAGTAAACCCCTTCCACCACCCGCGAGCAATCAATGGTGGAGAGCGTTTCGGTAAGCGTTTGCCGCAGCACCATGCGACCCGACAGGTCGCTCAGAGCCAGGGTGGCGGGGAGTGTAGCGCCAGCAGGGAGTTGCAGGTTGAAAATGGCGGTGGCGGGGTTGGGCCACAGGCGCAGGCCTGAGAGGTGGTGGGTGGCGATGCCGGCGCAAGTCTCCACCTCGGTGTAAAACGGCGCCGACCAGCCCGACTCGCCGCAGTCGTTCATGCCACGGGCCGTGAAGGTGGCTGTCCCCTCGAAGGTGGTTGTCCAGACCACCGTGAGGGTGTCGCCGTGGGTGGTTAGGGTTCCTGCTTCGGTGGGTTCGAGGTGCCACGCGTGGGTTTGGTTGGCTAAGGACGGCACGGTGTAGCGGGCGGGTTCGCCCGAGGCCGAGCAGGCGTGGCATGGGCCGGTGGGTTGGGACGGGGTGAGGGGGGCGTAGTGGGTGCAGTCTTTAATTTCTATCAACCAGATATCTTCATCAAAACCGTTCTGCCCATGGGGTGTACACTGAACATCACCAGAAGGGCCATACTTAATCGGACTGATCATTAAATAGTTATAGTCGTTTTTTGCTATTACGTCACCTATAGGGTATTCATCATTGAAACCGCCTATACTTTTTTCCCACATAAGATCGCCGACAGGGGTGATTTTTAGAATCCAAATATCAAAATACGCCCCTGTGCTGTGGTTATACGATACATCCCCATCATCTGATTGAGTATATCCAAATAACAAATAATTACCTTCTTCAGTTGCTTTTATACTTCTTACTGCATCTATTCTGCTACCTCCATAGCATTTTTCCCATATTAATCCTCCATATATATCTGTTTTTATTATCCACATATCAGTACCCCCGTGATTGCCTGAAACATCTCCGTCGAATGAGTCTGCCCATCCCCCTATTAAGTAACCGTCTTCCGTTTCCAAAAGAGTAGAAACTCCATCGTTATCGCTTCCTCCATAGCATTGCTGCCATTCGATATTGCCTAACGAATCAATTTTGACAAGAACAGCCTCGGCTTTTTTCCCATAAGTACAGTTTAGATTTCCGCCGTATTCCTGTTGGGATGAGATACCTAACAAATAGCCTCCGTCTCGAGTCTCAATCATGGTTTCACCAAAATCCATCCCACTGGTCCCATAGCATTTTTCCCACATAATATCTCCGGTACTGTTAAATTTAATAAGCCAAGCATCATACCACCCAATGTGGTTTGCCACATCACCGCTATCAGAGGCTGTCCATCCAAACAAGAGAAATCCCTCATCGGTAGTAGCAAAACCTGTATTGACAGTTTCTCCACGGTTCCCTCCTACAATTTTCTCCCATAACAAAGTCCCAATACTATCTATTTTACTAATCCACAAATCGTTAGAACCTGGGTAAGGGTCATATCGAATATCTCCATCTGATGATCCAGATGCTCCCAATAAGTAAATACAATTACCTGAGGCTGGCAATATTTTGCCCCAAAATTCTCCATTGGTTCCACCATACGTCTTTTCCCAAAGAATTTGTCCTGTTGTATCCGTCTTTAATAACCACGCATCACTACTTCCGTGGTTATATGAAATATCTCCATCAATTGACGCTGTCCATCCGCTTACCAAATATCCTCCCACATTACCATTGGTAATATAGTGTGCTTTATCCTCTCCGCTCCCACCAATACAATGCTGCCATATAACGCGATAATCTTGTGCAAACAAAGCTTCGAAAGATAGGAATAGGGTAATTATAAATAAGAGTTTCAAGTATTTCATAATTCTAAAAAAAAGATTGCCAGGGCAAGATGTGCCTCTGGCAATCGGTTGTTAATACTATTTACTGATTACAATTTTTCCTGTTTTCAGGTATTCATCCGCCAAAAGAGTATAGAAATAAACCCCGGATTTAATGTCGCGGATATCCCATACTTTTTGGCCTTTTGTTCCTGAAACTGGTAAAGAGACAACATGTGCCCCCTGTCCATCAGCAATGTTGATTACAGCTTGCGTTACAGAAACAGGCAGGGTATAATCAAATGCTATCCACTCGGTTGCAGGGTTTGGTTTTGCTTCAATTTTTAACCCCAGTGCAGTAGATAAATCTATAGGCCTCGCTGCGTTGCTGTTTTTCAGACTTGCTGTAGTCTCTGCATTGGCACACTCGAAAAACTGTTGGTCGGTAACCTCTGTGAGCATGGCTTTTGCCTGATAACCTGCAGTACCATTACTAACTGATGCAATAAATTGCAAATTGTCAAGCTCGATGCTGTCGAGTTCATGAACAGTTCGCCCCTGTTGGGAGAGTGCAATCTGTAGATTGAGCATCTGCATATACATGTTATGCTCGGTTGATTCAGTTTGTGAGTATTTATATATAACCGGCATGGTTGAAGCCAATGACAATGCAGCATCATAGTTTTTCTCTGAAAGATAAGTTTCAATGATCTGTTCATCGGCCTGTTTGCCTCCAACATTGTCGAGCCAGTTACGCAATTGTGCATAATCCTGTAGCGTATCGTTGAGTATGCTTCGCACAATGTCATAGGCTGCTCTGGTTTTTTGCTGGCTAAGCTGTCCCATTTGCTTTTCAAGTACAGTTTTAAAGGTTTCCCCTTCGGCAACCTGTCTTAAAATACTTATCATATAATCAGGTAAAGGATGCTCTTTGTTCTCAAGATAGGTTATTAGTTCATCTTTTTTCAATTCATCAGGATTGGCGGCCAAAATTTCAAAAATTACACTTTCGGGCAATACTTCGGTTTTGTCGGCAGCAGCTTTCAGAACTTCCATCGACAGGTGAGGCGATTTACCTAACAGATCAGAGCGGAGTTCCCACATATCTGTAGGCCATGCTGTTTCGATCTCGATCAGGGTAGAGTTGGTATTTCCACCATCTTTGAGGTTTTCGTAAACAAGCTTCACACTGTTATATGCATTGAGTGAGGCAGCAAAATCCAGTTCAGCATCTGATCTTTCTTGAGAACTAAGGACTAATGAGTTTGTAGCTGATCCACTTATCGAACCTCCATAATGTGAAAGACAACTGTTCGATATATTCATTGACTTGTCGGTTACCTGATACTCTTTAGTGTCAGTTGGGTTTTGAAAAGGGCAAGAATTGCAGAAATAATAACCTACAGGATAATCACCTCCATTATAAAAATGCCAGGTATTGCCAGTAGTTGAAAACTCGTTGCCTACTACCAATTCATCAGACCCCTGAAAACCGGCAATGCCAGAGGTTAATTCGGGATTGTTATCCTTTTCCACAAAAAAATCGGCAAAATTGCTAAAGTTTCTGTTGCAGAAATAAGCGAGTCCTTTGAAGTAGCTTTGCGGAGCAGTTTGATAATTCTCTCTGACAGCATAGTTCGCATAGCTTAACCCTGTAAAAGTGTTTTTATATACCTGATTAACTGCTCTGCAATCTTTAACCCGGATACCATAGTACTGCCCCGATGGCGCCCCACTGGCTTTCTGGAAGGTGTTTTCCTCAATGGCAAAACCCGTTGAGCCCAGCATGTCGATGCCAAACGCGCCTATTGATCCATTACAGGAGATGGCCGGGCTTGCCTTCAGATAGAACTGGTTAAACAAAACACTCTCGTTCGTCACCCCGTTCACGTAAATGCCAATGGCATTGTTGGTGAACACCGAGTTTTTCACCGAGAAGGTGTAGGTACTGGTGCCTTTCAAGGCATACACCCCGGCGTAGTGGCCGGTGAAGTTGCATTTGTCGGGAGGGGTGGTAGTGCTGATGTAATCGGCTTTGAAGCCGGCATCGTAGGCTGCTATGCCAAGGTTGTAGGTGGCCACATTCGGCGCACCTGCTGCTACCGAGAAGTCGCAGCCGGTGAACTGGAACCCGTTGATGTGCGC
>JAQVCV010000091.1 GCA_028689615.1 Bacteroidales bacterium
ATGACTTTGTTTCTGCTGTTAAGCCTCTTAAAACAGACCTGACCCAGCCGATAATCCACTGGCTCGATTTTTATTCGTCTGTGTGTAAAGGCGATTTCATCTATATTTGCAGCCGTTGAAAAATCAAGACACCATGACATGTTTCAGGAGCAGGGCTGTCAACTTCATGATCAGGCACAGCCATCTTTTCAGAGGACAATTGAAAAAAGAGGTGTTCGACATGAACACCTCCATCGCGATGTTCAGGGAGCGGTGCGAAAAAGGGGCTTCGCGCTACGCAAAGATGCCTCCCGGCGTTACAACTGCTGCCACAACCATCGGGCAGATGGCTGCCGAATGGCTCATCCCTGAGCAGGCGCCGGAGGATCAGGCAATTTTTTACGTGCATGGCGGCGGATACGTGTCGGGATCGGTGAACGACCATCGCGCCATCATCGCGAAATTTGCAAAAAACACCGGTGTGAAATGCCTGCTCTACGAATACCGTCTGGCGCCGGAACACCCCTACCCTGCTGCTCTCGACGATTCGGTTGAAGCCTACCGCTGGATTCTGTCGCTGGGTTTCGATCCGGCTTCTGTTGTGGTGGCTGGCGAATCGGCAGGGGGCGGACTGGCACTGGCTCTTTTGCTGGCGCTTCAACACAACAACATCCCGCTACCTGCTGCGGCTGTAGCCCTTTCGCCCTGGACCGACCTGACTTGCTCGGGCGATTCGTACCGAACAAAAAACCACCGGTCGCCGGCTCCAACAGATTCGTGGCACGTGTTCGGAAAGCACTACCGCGCCGACCATCCTGCCGATCATCCGTTCATCTCGCCACTTTTCGGCGACCTCAAAGGGCTTCCTCCCCTGCTCATCAACGCCGGCGTGGACGACGAACTGTTTGACGATGGCAGGCTTTTCGCCCAAAAAGCGGAGGAACAGGGGGTGAAGGTGGTTTTCAGAGCCGGCCACAGGCAAATACATTGCTACCCGCTGCTGGCTCCCATGTTTCCGGAGGCATCAGAAGCCATGAACGAAATCGTTACCTTCATCAAAGCGCGATTGGAAGCCAATCCGCAATAGAAATAGTTTTTTCGGGCTGTTTTATCCTTATTGGCTTTTCAACCTGAAATCAAAAGGGCCGCGAAACCCATTTCGCGGCCCTTTTGCTTATTTGTTTCTGCCTATTCTACCATCACCCTGGTTGCTACACGGGCGTTGTTGGTCTCGATTACCAAAAAATACAATCCCGAGGCAGGGCGACGACCGTCGAGGGTGCCATTCCAACTGATGGTGTTGATGCCGGCGTTGAAGCTACCGCTGTACACCAGCCCCATTGTCTGGCCATTGGGCGATACGAGTTTTACCACACCCTGTTGGTTCGTGGGAGCGTAAAACTCAACCGTTGCCTGTTGCCTTACAGGGTTAGGTGTCACGGGCTTCAGTACCAGCGATCCCGACTGCAGGGGGCTGACTTCCTGTTGGCCGGTGATGAGGTCGAGGTTGAGTCGCCAGGCCGAACATCCGTAGGTTCCGGCTACCAAAGTTCGGGTGGGGTGGTGAATCTTGAGGTCGTACACGGGCACGTTGGGGAGGTTTTGCTGCAAGGCGGCCCAGGCGTTGCCATAGGCTTCGGTGTAGAACACGCCGGCTTCTGTTCCCACGATGAGGCGTCCCTGGTGGTCGGGATCGCACACCAGCACGTTGACGGGCAGTTCGGGGAGGTTGGAGCTGATGGGTTGCCAGGTTTGGCCCAGGTTGGTTGACATGAACACGTAGGGCAGCGGCTCGTCGTAGCGGAAACCCGACACGGTGACATACACTCTGTCGGCATCGAAGGGGTCGAAGGCCACGCGGGTGATCCAACGGTTGGGAAGGCCATCGGTGATGTTGCTCCAGGTGAAACCGCCATCGGTGCTCAGGTGCACCAGGCCATCGTCGGAGCCGGTCATCACGCGGTTGCGGTCAACGGGCGAAACAGCGATGGTGGTGAGGGTGCTAAACCCGCCGGTGCCAATGTTGCGGGTGAGGTCGTCGCTGACGGCCATCCACGAGTTGCCGGCGGTGTTCGATTTCCACACGCGGTAGGTTCCGAAATAGAGGGTCTGGGGATCAACCGGATCCATGGCCAGGGGCGACGACCAGTTGGTGCGGTCGCCACTCCATACGTAGGCGAGGTAATCGAAAGAGTAACCGCCGTTGGTTGATTTGAACAGGTTTCCGTTTTGCGATTCGGCGTAAATGATGTCGGGGTTGGTGTAGTCAACCAGCACGTAGAAGCCATCGCCTCCCAGGATGCGCTCCCAGTCGTCGGTTCCGCCCATCCGGGTTCCAACGGTGTTGTTGTCCTGTGTGCCGCCATAGATGCGCTCGGGGTTGGTGTAATCAACTTCAATGGCATAGAACTGCGTCATGGGGAGGTTGTTGATCTTGGTCCACGACGCGCCCAGGTCGGAGCTGGAGTAGAGGCCGCCGTCGGCACCGTGGAGGATGAACCCTGTAACCGGATCGATGGTCATGGCATGGTGATCCACGTAAATCTCGTCAATGTTGTAGTAGCCGGCCACCTGGTAGAAGGTGTTGCCGCCGTTGTCGGAGCGGTACATATCCACCCCCATCACCCACAGGCGGTTATCGTCGGAGGGGTCAACCCTTACCTGCCCGAAATACCAACCGAAGTTGCTGTTCATATCGGCCAACGGGCTGTCGTTGGTTTGTTGCCACGAGGCGCCGCCGTCGGTAGTTTTAAAAACAGTGGGGACGCCGGTACCGTTGAGGCTGCGGTCGATGAAGGCATAAACGATGTCGGGGTTTGTGCGACCGATGGCCAGCCCGATGCGACCATTCTGTTCGCCGCCGGGAAGTCCGTTGGTGAGGAGCGTCCAGGTGGTTCCGCCGTCGGTTGATTTGTAGATGCCCGACGAGGCGCCATACGAACGGCGGTAGGTGCGGCCGCGCATCCGTTCCCACATGGCGGCGTAGAGAATATCGGGGTTGGTGGGGTGCTGCACCAGATCGATGGCCGCGCAGGAATCGTTCACGTAGAGCACACGTTCCCAGGTGTTGCCGCCATCGGTGGTGCGGTAAACGCCGCGCGTGGCATTGGGTGTGAAGAGGGTGCCGGTGGCGGCGGCAAACACGCGGTTGCCATTGGAATAGTCAACCACCACGCGACCAAAGTAGGCCGATTGTTCAAGCCCCTTGTGCTGCCACGTGGCGCCGCCGTCTGTCGATTTATAAATCCCGTTGCCGATGAAACTGAAGCTCGACGAGTTGGCCTCGCCGGTGCCGGCCCACACCACTTGCGGGTTGGAGGGATCGATGGCCAGGGCTCCCACGGTGATAACCGGGGCGTTGGTAAACACGTTTTGCCACGAGGCACCATCGTCGGTAGTTTTGTAGATGCCACCGGTAGCGGCAGCCACGTAGAAGATGGAGTTGTTGAGCGGATCGACGGCAATGTCGGTGATGCGTCCGCCGATGTTTTCGGGGCCGGCCGGTGTCCACGAGGCCCCTTTGGCTGTGGAGGATTGTTGCAGCGCAGCGGCCTCACGAAGGGCCATCAGATAGTGCTGGTGGTTGAACTGCCCTTGCGGATAGAGCTTTTGCTTGCCAATCCAATCGTTGGGGTGCATCTTGGGCTCTTTTGCCTGCGGCAGTTGCGGGATGGTGCCGGCCAGACTGCCCTCGGACGACGGGCGGGGCATCCACATCATGAAAACAGCCAGCAAAGCGATGCCGGCCAACGGAACGAACAGGTTGATCTTCCTCATGGTGATACGGTTTAGGCTGCAAATATAACCGAAAGTTGGAAGATGAAGCCCTACGCGAATATCGAACCGCTGATTTCTCCGGTGTAGAGGGGCTGTGTTGTTCGGAATTTGTTTGTTTTTGTTTGTATTTGTTTCTTTAGCGTTCAAAACAGGGTTTATGTTGTTTAGGATGGTGTCTGTGTTGCTCTGAATTGGTTTGTTTTCGTTTGTATTTGTTTCTTTAGTGTTCAAAATGGAGTCTGTGTAGTTTAGGATGGTGTCTGGGTAATTCAGAATGGTATCTGTGTTGTTTAGAATGATATCTGTGTCGTTCAGATTGATGTCTGTGTCGATCAGAATGGACTCTGTGTTGCTCAGATTGATGTCTGTGTTGCTCAGAATAGTATCTGTGTTGTTCAAAATGGTCTCTGTGTAGCTCAAAATGGTCTCTGTGTAGCTCAGAATGATATCTGTGTTGTCCAAAATGATTTCAGTGTCGTTCAAAATGATATCTGTGTCGTTTAGGATGATGTCTGTGTTGCTCAAAATGGTCTTTGTGTCGCTCAGAATGGTGTCTGTGTCGTTCAAAATGGTCTCTGTGTCGTTCAAAATGGTGTATGTGTCGTTCAAAATGGTCTCTGTGTAGCTCAGAATGGTTTCTGTGTCGTTTAGGATGATCTCTTTGTCGCTCAGAATAGAATCTGTGTCGTTTAGAATGGTGTCTGTGTCGTTCAGAATGGTATCTGTGTCGCTCAAAATGATGTCTGTGTCGTTCAGAATGGTGTCTGTGTCGCTCAGAATGGTCTCTGTGTTGTTCAGAATGATGTCTGTGTAGTTCAGAAAGGTGTCTGTGTTATTCAGAATGGTGTCTGTATAGTTTAGGATGGTGTCTGTGTTGATCATAATGATCTCTGTGTTGATCAGAATGGTCTCTGTGTAGTTTAGTATGGTGTCTGTGTTGATCAGAATGATCTCTGTGTTGATTAAAATGATTTCTGTGTCATTTAGAATGGTGTCTGTGTAATCCAGAATGGTGTCTGTGTAGTTTAGGATGGTGTCTGTGTTGCTTAGGATGATGCCTGTATTGGTCAAAATGGTCTCTGTGTCGTTTAGGATGGTGTCTGTGTAGTTCAAAATGGTCTCTGTGTCATTCAGAATGATGTCTGTGTTATCCAGAATGGTGTCCGTGTTGTTCGGAGTTGGTTTTTTGTTGTTTGTATTTGTTTCTTCTGTGGTTCGGGAGGTGTCTGGGTTGTTTAGAATCATGTCTGTGTTGGTTCGAGGGAGTATTCAGAAAAGTGTGTCACCTTTATTTCCGGGTGGAGGTACGGTTGTAGAGACGCAATGCATTGCGTCTCTACGGCGAACGACCACCGTTGGGGTTTTGACGCAACAGGTTGCGACGCGACGGCGGACGACCCCGAAAATCAAAACCAATGAAACGGAGAATGGTGGGCACCGCAACCGTCCAGACCAAAAATGTTGAACCGCACGGATGATGGTAGAGACGCAATATATTGCGTCTCTACGGCGAACGCCCTCCGTTGGGGTTTTGACGCAACAGGTTGCGACGCGATGGCGGACGACCCTGAAAATCAAAACCGATGAAACGGAGGATGGTGGGCACCGCAACCATCCAGACCAAAAATGTTGAACCGCACGGATGATGGTAGAGACGCAATGCATTGCGTCTCTACGGCGAACGACCACCACTGGGGTTTTGACGCAACAGGTTGCGACGCGATGGCGGACGACCCCAAAAATCAAAACCAATGATACGGAGAATGGTGGGCATCGCAACCATCCAGACCAAAAATGTTGAACCGCAGGTACGGTGGTAGAGACGCAATGCATTGCGTCTCTACGGCGAACGACCACCGTTAGGGTTTAGGCGCAAATTGTTGCATCACAACCACCCCACGTGCATCAACAATTTCCCCGCAATCAAAAAAAATTATCACCATCTCTTGCATTTTTCGTCACATTTATATTTATATTTGTCGCGTTGTCAATTCACCGAATGTTTAACAAAAAAATACTCAAGACTATGACCGACAACCAACAACAGGAAACCTTGATGATCGGAAAGATCGTTGGTTTCGCACAACGGCACAACGCCCTTATCGGCACTTTTGCCCCGCTGGCTACCCTCTTTGCCAAGGTGGGAACCAACCACGGGCTGCTCCAAAGCAACCATGCCATCCAACTGGGCGACCGCAAGGCCATTGGCCTCGAAAAAGAGCAGATGAAAACCACCTACACCAACCACCTCAGCACGCTGCTCACCCGCTCGGCGGGCTACTTCAACTTCGCCCAAAAACCCTCCGAAGCGCAGCAATGCCATTCGCTGCTGTCGCGGCTGCCGGCCCTGCAGGAGAACGAACTGATAACCGTGGCCGACACCTACATGGCCATCGTCACCCCACACCTCACCGACCTTGCAGCAGTGAAAATCACCGCCGACCGTCTCGCCCTGCTCACCAACCAGCGCGACACGCTGCGCAACCTGATGCTGTCGGTGGTTTCGGCCCGCTACGAGTCGGTGCAGGCCACGGCCACCATCGGGCTGCTGCTCCGCGACACCAAACGGCTGCTTCGCGACGAGCTCGACCTGCTGATGGAAGTTGTAGCCGACGAAAACCCCGAAGTGCTGGCCGAATACGAGTCGCTGCGCAAGGTAAGCTACCGCCGCCGCAAGAAACCTGTTGAGCCCGAAGAGGCCGATCCCACCGTGGCCACAGCCACCGTGAAGGTGGTGGATGCCACCAACGGCGACCCCATAGTTGGTGCCACCCTGGCCCTCGACGGCCAGCCCGTGAACGACGTAACCGACGAGTACGGCGAAATAGACCTAGACAACCTCACCCTCACCCAACACGAGTTTACCGCCACCGCCGACGGCTACCAGGCGGCAACGCTGCAAGGCGCCACCACCACCGGCGGCGAAGATTACGTGTTTGAACTGGGATTGGAGCCGGAGGGGGCGGGCTAAGCCCCCTTACACACCTTATATATAGTGCACCATGAAAACTAGAAACCACTACCAGTTGGGGTTGACGCCTGAGGCTGCTGCAAGGAGCGTTGCAGGGGGCGGCTGTGATTGGGAGATGGAGATAAAACGCACCCAAAGTGTTGTTATAGACCCGGATTGGGGTTATAACAGCCCTTTTGGTGTGCATATAACCAATTGTAAACGTTTAAATTCGGATCATGTAATTTTTGCCATGCGTGTTAAGTGCTTGGCGAATAGTGCAGAACAAAGAAAACGTGACAAACTTGCGGATATTTACTAGTTATGCACAAGGCTAAAAAAACCAACAACCATAAAACATGGCAGACGATAAGATTACAACCATAATTAAGTGCCAAAACATTGCACCAATTGAGAACTTGACTAGGGAAATAAAATCAAGTTCATTAAAAATGGGTGTTTTTGCAAATAATGGCAGTGGAAAGACTTTTATCAGCCGACTTTTCAGATTAACTGAAAAACAAGATGAATTAGCTCTAGACGAAAATGGTAAAAGTCCAACAGACAAACTTCTTACTTTTGGAAAAAACAATGGAACTTTTTCGTTCAAGATTACAGACAAAGACGGCAATGTAAAAGACGATTTCAACATGTCTATTACAAAAGGACAAATTCCAACAATTCCAGAAACTAAATATTTGTATCACACATTTAATCAAGATTATGTCGAGCAAAACATTCAAGCTCTGGGCTACGAAAAAGATAGCGATATTGAAGGATTCATTTTGGGTAAAGTCAACATTGACCTAAAAGAAGATGAAGACAAACTTGCTAAAATTGAAAAAGAAGGCAAAGAACTATCGGAACAAGTTGAAAAAGAAATTAACGCTTATGTACAGGAAAATATAAGCAACATACAAAACATTAAAAGACTTAGTGAATATGCTTATCTAAGTCCAAAGGAAGTTTTTCAAGGTATTGAGAAAGAATTATTCAAAGTTTCAAAAAGCATTGACGAACTCTTTGCTGACTACAATAAAATTAAGTCTGTTCCTGAAAATTTGTCAGACATCAGTACCGTTGACAGGGTTAATATCGATTTCAAATTACTGAATGAAATCAAAGAAAATCTAATCAAAGAGTTTTCTTTAAGTTCGTTAGCAGAAGATTTTAAACAAAAAATAAAAAGCAAGCAGTCATTTATTGAAACAGGGATGACTTTGCTTTCAGAAACGAAAAGCAATACCTGTCCGTTCTGCGAACAAGAACTACGCGAAAGTGCGCTTAATTTAATTGATAGTTACACTGAATATATCAATGACACGGAATCAAAAACAATAAAGCAATTCAAAGCAAATTCGGAATTTCTATCAAATCTTATCGCTTCATTAAAAGTTATTGAAAACAATAATGCTAAACGAATAAACTCTTTTAACGAATATAAAACCAAATATATCCCATCAAGCGAAGAAGTAGAATTGGGTTCTCTGAACGTTGAAGCAGCGCAAAAAGCAATTCAGGCTTATATTGAGATAATCGAAGAAAAACTCAAAGATATTAGCAAACCAATTGCAATTGAAAATTCAATAATCGAAAATATTGAGAAGCATCAAACCTTACTGAATAAGACTATTGACTCAAATAATGAGCAAATCAACCTAATAAATGCTAAGAAAAATCGGATAGGTGAAGAAAATAAATCTGTTAGAAAAGAAATCTGTAAATGCGCTTACAACAATTTAGTTGAAACGCATAAAACGAACATTAAAACCATTTTCCAATTGAGGAAAAAATGGAAAGCGCTTGATGAGGAGATTAATAAAAAGAAAGAACAACAAAAAGTTAGTAAAAGAGCAAAAGTTGCTTCAACAATAAAAGCTGTTTTAAACTACTTCTTCTCAGATAAATACTCACTTGACGAAGAAACTTTCAGACTTATATTTTATAAAACTGCACTTGAGAAAGACCAAGCAAGAGACGTTTTAAGTGATGGTGAAAAAAATATTGTGGCATTTGCATACTATATTGGTGACACTCATTTAAAAGTGGAAAGTGAAGATGATTATGAAAAGCTCTTTTTCATAATTGATGACCCAATTTCAAGTATGGATTTTACCCATGTTTATACGCTTTGTGGAGTAATTCGAGACATTTCTAAAATCATTGACAAATTAAAACGTGAAAGACTATTTATCTTCACTCATAACAATGACTTTATGCGTGTCCTAACATCAAACAATATCGTTGACAAAAAGCTGCTTTTGAAAAAAGGAGAATTAAAAGACTTCAATAACAACTTGACGGTTCCTTACATCAATCACTTAATGGATGTTTACAACGTTGCAAGAAAAGGCGAAAACGCCAATCATACAACAGCAAACTCAATAAGACACATAATTGAAACTTTGACCAAGTTTCAAAACATTGATATTTCAAAAGATGGAATAGCAGAATACATAAAAAAGAATATCCCTAATGACACAAAATCATATACTCTTATAAATGACCTCTCACACGGTGGTTGGAGAAGTGAGCAATCGCCAATAACTGAGGATGACTACAAAGACGTGTGTGAGACTATTATCAAACACATTGAAAAGGACTTTAGTGGACAAATTGAATATTGTAAAAAATTTAATGAATAAAATAAATTTAGAAGGAGGATATCATGTCATTTAGTAAAGAATCACAAGAATACCACTTAACTCCAAAAGGTTGGGTTTTGGGTTCATTTAAAGGAGACGCTTTGGGTGGCTCAGAAGAAAGACCTGTTCCTAAAGATAGAGTTTTAACAATTATTTGTGTTGATGAGCTTTCATCTCCATACTCAAATCCAAAATATTATGATAGGATAATTTGGGAATCAGATAATCAAGAATTAGTTTCTGAAACAAAGAAAAAATGGGGAAATAAACCCGATTGGTTCGGATATAAAAAACAATAAAGCCCAGTGCATAACAATTTACATATTGCAGGGCGGGCGCGGTGGTTTGCCTTCGGCGGTTCTCGCATCGCCGTTCATGTCCTTCGGACAGGAACGCTCTCCGAAATCCGCCCCGACAACATGTACCATCCGTTAGATACCAATAAATAAATCACAATTAAACTCATTTCCGATGAAACGTATTTTTTTTCTCTTTGTCTTCTTCCCATTGTTGTTGATGGGGCAAAAGCAGGTTGCTTATTCCGGAGCTTTAAAGGCACATGTTTCCGGAGCCGCGGTTACAATTTCTGAAGATACAGCATTGCGTAATTGTGGTGCTGTATATACGATGCATACCTGGGTACAAGAAGATACTCTTTATTGGTATCAAATTGATTCAGGAGTGTCATTTGCATGTATGTGTTACTTCAACCTTGGGTTGACAGTTGATTCCCTGAAAACGGGTCATTACACGGCAAAGGTCTTTTATACCGAATATCCTGACTTTCTGCCACCTTATCATGATACAGTCTATTCGGGCTCGATCCAGTTTGATATTACGGAACAAAACTCCTGTCAGAGGTACAGCATTGCGGATCAGTCTCAAAGTGATTGTTTTATCTACACAGCTCTTGATGATGAAAAAGAAGCGCCTGGTGTTGTTTCCGTTTTTCCCAATCCTGTGCAAAGTATGTTACATTTAAACAATTTGTCACGAAATAGAAAATCTATCAGTATTTATGATCTGCAGGGGAGACTTCTCTATTATACAACAACAAACCATGAAACCTTGGATATTGATGTAAATGATTTTGAGAATGGTATCTACCTTCTATGCATTGAAGCTGGTTCGGTAAACAAATATATTAAAGTTGTTAAGTCAAAATAAGAAAACAAACAACACCAAAGGAGCTAGCGCCAGACACAAAATCAGCGTTGATAGAACATAACATCTGCGCACCTTTGCGGCTTTTGGAGTGCGATTCTGACTTGCAGGCTTAATGTTAAAAGAACAATCTCACTATGAATTAACCAAGTTTTCTTTCACATGAACATCAAAACCCTCTTATCCATCCTTGCCATCGCCGTAGCCCTGTTCGTGGCATGGTATCCCTATTTTTCAGGATCTTACAATCTCGACAAAGCCATTATCATGACCCAAGCCTTCATCATTTCGGGTTTTGTGGGTGGAATTATTCTTGAGCGGAGAAAAGGCAAGAAACAATGAGATTCTATTTACCATCCCCCCTCGCCTATGCTCCCATAACAATCTGGCACGATCCAATACCATGAGCCCCCCGCACAAATCTGGTTTCTCCGAAAACTGCCAGCATCAGTTGTCGAAAAGCGAAACATCATTGGTCTGAGCCGGAGCCCTCCGGTCTGGAAAGCCATTTTTTTTTACATTTGCTTCGCGTAACCTTCATAAGAAATTGCAGTGAATGGGTTGTTAAACATGAGGTTGGATGCCAGAAATGGAATTGAATGTTGTGAATTTCACACCACAAGGTACAATTGTGCCCCAACTTTCGCAACTACTACTGCATCGCCCACCTCCCTCAACGAGTTCGACGCCAACGGAAACCTGGTGTTCGATGTTGACCGCAACATGCAGTTGCACTACAACACCCGCAACCTGCCGCTCGACATCGTGTTCGACGAGGGGCTGATCCGCAACTCCTACCGCCCCGATGGTGTTAAGACAAATAAGAAGGTTTACGACGGCAAAGGGCGGCTCACCACCAACGAAACCTACCTGGGCAGCCTGGTGCTGAACTTCGGTGTCCCCTCGCAGATTCTTCATCCCGAGGGGGTGGTGGATGTATCGAACCTGAGCCAGCCGGTGGTACACTACCACCTGAAAGACCATTTGGGCAATGTGCGGGTGGTGGTAAACCCCTCGGCCACCAAAACCGCCCTTATCAGCCAAACCAACGATTACTACCCCTTCGGGATGTGCTACACAAAAAACCCTGGCAGCTTTACCAACAAAAGGAAGTATAATGGTAAAGAGGAGCAGGAGATGCCTGGCTGCTGGCTGGATTACGGGGCGAGGTTTTACGATCTGCAAATCGGTGGGTGGCATAGTGTTGACAAACTTGAAGAACATACAAATCAGATTTCACAAACCCCATATCAATACGCATGGAATACCCCAGTTAATTTAAATGACCCTGATGGTAATTGTCCTTGGTGTATTATTGGAGCAGTAGT
>JAQVCV010000092.1 GCA_028689615.1 Bacteroidales bacterium
GAAGGTCCCCGATACCGAAGCTGTATAAACCTGGCGTGCAGCCACTCCGGCAGCAAAACTAAGAGCGGCTTTCATCGAGTCGGAAACCGGCAAGCCTTGTTGATAGCATGTTTCAAGGGTATCGAGCCACAGGTTCAGTTCGGGGAAGGATGGGAACTGGCGGCTGTCGAAGTCGTTGTCGATCCAATACTGGTTTCCGGAGCCATAGCTGTGGTAGTAGTCGTCGGAATCGTCGAAACGGGTGAAGTTGAGCGAACGGTTGTAGTTGAAAATCTGCGCCATGGCAGTTGCCGGACATCCCACCACCGATCGGCTTCCGGCGTTCAGATCCATGGGACACAATTTGTTGTAGGGCGATGTCTGGGTCCAATTGGTATAAAGCCAACCACCAGTCGGGGTCGAACCATCGGGGGGCCATTGCTGAAACGGGGTGGAAGGGAGTTGTTGCCAAAGGTGTTTTTCTGACGGGGTAAGGTTGAGGGCAATGGCCTCCAGACGTCGTGAATAGTCGGAGGCAAGCAATCTGATGAATTGCCTTAATCGCGTGGTGTCAAGTCCTTTCAGGTTGTCGCCATAGGCCAGAACCGGACGGAGCGAGGAGTCGGCGCTGATGATGACAAAGCGATCGTTTTCGTCGGTCACGAGCCACGCGGCCACCCCATTGTCGTACCTCATCGAGTGAAGCGTGAGACCTCTGGCTTCATCGACAGGAAGGTTCCAGAATTTCAATGCAGTAAAGGCAGCCGGGATAGCGTTTACATGCTGCGCGGTCAGTTTTCCTGAGAAAACCATGGCAATGACCACCAGCCAGGGGATGATCCTTTTTTTCATAGCAAAATTTTTATGCGAAGTAACAACTTCTTGACGAAGTGTTGTTTGTCAATTCTTGCTATTTCGGTATTGAAGAGGGGTTTGTCCGGTTGTTTGCCTGAAAACTCTGCAAAAAGAGGCGTGATCGTTAAATCCACATGCAAGGGCTATTTCTCCAACGGGTAGCAGGGTTGATAACAGGTCTCTTCCGGCCTTCTCTATTCTTATTTGTTGCAGATATTGGCACGGAGGGTAGCCGTAAACCTGCCTGAACAGCCGGCTGTAATGAAAAACCGAGAGGGAGGCCGTAAAGGCGAGTTCGCTGAGGGTAATCTGGCGGTAATAGTCGCTGTGCATGAGTTCTACCGAGAGGTGTAACCTCCGCAGGGCTTCCTGCCTCACTGTCTCTTTGATCTGGGGCATCTTGTTTATTTGTTGCCTGATGCTCAGGTTTTCGGCCAGCATGTTCTCGAGCAGCGTCACCAACAGGCAATCGTCGAGGTTTTTAAAACCCCCGGCCAGCTGTTTGTCGGTTTTCTGAATTATTTGTTGAAACAGGCTGCCAACCTTTTGTGTGGTAGTTCCTCGCTTCATCTCGGGCCAGGGGATTTCGGAGTGAACCCCTGATTCATGGTTTTCCATCAGATTTGCAGTAGTATTGAGCATCGAAGAGCAAACACCACGAACTTCAGCGGGGGTATAATATAGGCACAACCCTTCTGCAGGGTCTCCCTTGCTTACCAAGGCCGAATAGGTGGTGCCGGGTTTGATTAGCAAGTAATCGTTGTTGCTCAACCTAACCGATTGACCGTGGAGGAAGTAACGCTCTTTTCCTCTGGTAACAAGTTTAATGCTGTAGTGTTGCGAGGTTGTAAGCTTATCAGCAAAATCTACCTTCGACCTAACCACATGGCTGTTGCTCCCGACAACAGGGGTAGAAACTGTATCGTTATTGAACTCAATTATTTGGGCCATGGTATCAGGATTTTTCCGATGCAAAACTAATCATTTTCTTCAGGTTGTTGCAAGGTGGTATCAAGGTTGTTTCGGTGTACCTTTGCCAGTCGAATCATCTCCCTATGGCTTTGCTAAGTATTTTGGTTTCTGAAGATGAATGGCTGCACTCGAGGTTTTCCGGTTCGGAATTGCCTGATTGCGCGAATCCTGTGGTGTTCAACAGGCGTGAGGGAGCAATCTCGTGCAGGATAGCGGGGCCTTCGCACATCCGTTTCTTTTCAGGAGAAACCGATTCTGTTTTCTGGGTTGCAGAGGGTTGGGCTGCCGGTAATGAAAGGGTGGTGGAATCGATGATGCTGCAAGCCGCTACCGAATGGCATGCCGGCAACCTGCATTTGTCTGCATTTCACAGCCGGCTTACCCGTTCTTTTCCACATGGCTTCGTGGTTGCTATGTTTCAAAAAATGCAACCAGTGGCTTTGGTTCTTAACGATTGTTTTGGCCGGCTGCCTCTTTACAGCTGCTCTTTCGGCTCCGGCTTTATGATCAGCCGTCAGATTTTTCATGTTCACGATGTTTTTCCTGGCCAGATGGCTGATAACAAGGGGCGAGCTTTTCATCTTTTGCTTGGTTTTGTTCCGGGCGATGGCACTTTGTGGAGCAACATAAAAAGGGTTTCCCCCGGACAAGCTCTGCATGTCGGGCTCCATGATGTTAAGGTCGAAATCGTTAACAATGCCTTGAAAATCAACCCTGATGCAAGCATTCGCCCGGTGCAGTTGGTCGATCACACGCGCAAGCTGTTGGCGCAGATGGCCGATTCGTTCAGCCACACCAGGCTTGCTTTATCAATGAGCGGAGGTCTTGATTCCAGATTGTTGGCTCAGGTGTTTCATCACCACCAAATCCCTTTCCGCATGGTTTCCTACCACGACAGTGCCTGCTCGGCCAGTCGCGATGTGGATGTTGCCCGGCAGGTGGCTCGTTGTTTGGATATGCCGCTTGAAGTGGTTTCTCTTGATGAGGCTTCAGAAGCTTCTTACCGGTTGCTGCATCGATTGAAGATGGGATTGAACTATTGCGGCATGGCCTTCCTGATCCCGTTTCTACGGGGTTTTAGTGCTAATGAGTTGGTTTTAACCGGCGATGGTGGCGATAAATTGCTGGCTCCTCTGGGAGGCCTGCCACCCTTTGCTGGTATGAAAGGTCTGGCCGGTTTCGTGATTCGCAAACATGCTCTCATGCCTTTGAAGTGGGCAGAGGCATTTTCCGGCCTGGAAGAGGGTGCTATAAAACAGTTGCTTCACCAGGAGTTGATGGCTCTTTTCAGGATTGATGCCGCTCAAACCTATGCCGATTTCCTTTTGCGAGGCAGGGCTTTCAAATGGTTGTTCGAGGGCGAAGACCGCAACCGTTGGTTTGCCAACCACCAGGCACCGCTTTGGAGTGAGCCGCTGGCCTCTTTTCTTTTGTCGGTACCCATGGCCGAAAAGGAGAATTATAGGTTGTTCAGCAAGTTGCTTTACGGTTACCACCCTCAAGCAGCCGCCGTTGCAAATGCCAACTGGGGTTTTGAAGTGGGGCGTACCAATGCCATCCGGTGGCTGTTGCTCAAACAAAAAATCAAACATTCAGGGTTCGTGAACCTGATCCCTAAGAAGCATTCACCCCCGGCTTCTTCTTCATCCCTCCCGTTGTTTCTGGCGGAGGTTGTCCCCTGGCTCAATTCGGTTGGTCTGTCGCAAACCCTTGGTCCGTCGCTTTCCGAAGAGCATTATTGCTATTTGAGGAGTATGATGGAATAGGGCTGAGGTTGACCAGCTTGATGCAGTTTGGGGGTTGGTTGATGGTTTAGTAAAAGTGCAGGATGTTGGGAGTGGATTCAAGAATAGTTGTCACAAAAAAAGTCCGGCTCTGGTAAGAGCCGGACTTTGTGTAATAAAACCGGAGTTTTAGTAAATCTTGGATGGGTCGCGGTAACCGGCTTTGTTTTGGAACCAGTCGGGGAATTGAGTTCCGCTGCTTTCGGCCCATGGTGCAAACTTCAGGTGAGCTTCGGTAATTTCTGCCTGCTCAATGGGGTAATCAAACGATTCAACGATGTTGATGCCCCAGGGGAGGTTGGTAGCGGTTTTGTAGTAACGGTTCTGACCAGGATTGCTGTCGTCGTCGCCGGTTCCAAACAACGATGCATCAGCCAGCGATGTTGGTGGTTGGTTTGACAGGTGTACTTCGCGTCCGCGTACTTTGTTGCTCACTATGAAAGCGTTGTAGGGGGGGTATCCAAAGTCTTCGGCATCTACCGGTTGGGTGAGCAGAATGTTGAGATTCAGCGTTACGGGCGATACAGTTGGCGCACCGGGCGTGGTGTTTATCCCGATTCCGCTTCCGGGGTAATCCAGAACGGTGAAGGCATTGTCGAACACCATAACAACGGCTTTTGACTGAGCGGCTTCGGTGCCGTTGTTGTTGAGGGTCAGGTAGCTCTCGGTGATGTGTTGCCCTGTGATGGAGGCCACCTGCGCGGGATTGATGTTGAGTTGGAATCCAAAACCATTGCGGTAGGTAGCCCCGGTTGCGCGTAAAATGTAGTTGGGTTTCACTTCCACAACTTTGTTGTCGGCATTGGTTACCTGGTTGATGTTGTAGTCAACCACCACGTCGTTGAAGTCGTAATCGCCTTTATTGGGCCACAGGTCTTCAAAAGCCAGGGTTCCGTTTTGTCCTTCAGCGGGGTAATAGTTGTTGAAGGCGCGTTGTGGGTCGGTTGGGTAATCGTCGAGGGTATCGGGTACACCATCGCCGTCGGTATCGGTGCCGGTGTAATCGGGCACAGGGAATCCGCCTGTTTCCACATTTTCAATCGGGTTGGCTTTTATCAGGAAGAGGGCATCGTTGAAGTCTTCGTCGCTGCTTTGATTTTCGCGGTGGAGGTCTTCAAAACCCATCAGGAACATATCGCGGGCGTGGTCAACCAAAATCACGCTGTGTTTCTTTTTGTTAAGGTTGGCTTCGGGGTTGAAGGCGGGGTTGGTGTAGTAGGTGTAGTAACCGTTACCTACCTGTCCGTTGTTGAATGCGTTCGATTTCAGGAAGAACCCAATTCCGGTTCCGGCAGGGAACTGACCCAGATATACTTTATTGCCTGTGTTGAGTCCGCCACCGCTGTTGGTGAAGGAAACGTTGGGGAAAATAATCATGCCCGAGTCAATTTGCGAACTGGAGGTTGGCGGATTGTTCAGGTCGTATTTGTAGTAACCAAGCGTGTTTTTATATCCGGCCCCTTCACTAACGAAGATCACCCACACATCACAGGCTTCGGTGAGTTTGAAGTCGTGTTCGTTGGAAAGAAGCAGGTAGTCGGGGTTGATGGGGTTGGCCTCAGGAAACGAGTTGTTGATGTCGTTCAGGAAGGCTGCATCGATCACTTCGTTTGGAGTTTCAAGGTAGTTGGGTACACCCAGATTGTTGAAAGTGCCCATGTAGTAGAAGTTGATCAGGGTGGATTTTAGGGCTCCCAGTCCGCCCGATTTCATCACCTGGGTAACACCCCCGAAGGTGTAGGCCACGCGACCGTTGACAACCGGAACTGTCACGTCGTGGGGTAACCCGATGTAAGGGGTGGTAACCACCACTTGGGTGAGGTAAGTCGGAATGGGATAATTTGACGAAAAACGTCCGTTGTTATCTGTCATCCCGGTAATCATGGCTTTGCCGCCATTTTCAGGGTAATCGGTATAGAGGGTAAATTTAACTCCTTTCAGAGGTTGCCCGTTGTTGGCAAGTGCCAGCAAGTCAACTGAGGCAAGAACGTCTGTATTGAAATCAAAGTTTGAATTGATTTGGAGTTCATTGATTGTTTTAGAAGGATTAGGATCAGGAACAACTGTTTCGTTCAGATCTTTACGACAAGAGGCCAGGGCAGCCACCAGTACCAATGCGTAAATGAATTGATTTTTCATAAAATTTAGTTTTTTCGTTTGTTATGAAATACTATGCCATTATTCGATTGCTGTTTGCAAGCATCTTTAAAACAGGGGTGTGTGATTTTTTTCGTCTTTGATCTCGGGTTGGTTGCACCTGGTTTTTTCCATTATCTGGATATTGCATTTCATTTGCGGTTGATTGTTGCAAAGGGTTCGAAAAGCAAAAAGGGAGCCGTGTGAGGGCTCCCTTTTGTATGTTTGATTGAAGTAGGGTTAATGGGCCGAACCTTTTACTTTCAGCTTATCGCCAGTCTCTTTTACTACGCGGCGGTTCCACTCTTCACCATAGCCGGGTTGTTCCACTTTGGGGTTCATTTGTCCCGGTACTTTGGTTTTGATGTTGCCATCCATGAAGCGTGTGAAAAGGTATCCGTAGAAAGTTTTCCATTCGCGGGCCAGGTCGTTACCGGTTTTGCATGAATAATCGGTAAGGATTTTCACGGCGGCCTGAGGGTTGGTTTTGTGGAGGGTGAGGGCTTTTGAGTCGATCTCTTTCACGGCTTCGAGGTAGGCTGGTTCCAGTTTTTCCTGCATTTTTCTGATTTCGGGATGGATCACGTTGTAGCGGGTGTAAGCAAAATTGCTTACCTGGCTGAAGATCCAGAAGGCTGCATCGGGGTTGAATTCCATCATCGAGCCAAAGCCACGTGCCCACATTTCTGGTACTTTGGTTGCAGAACTGTACATGGGGAAGTAAACTGTTGAAGCGGCGTCGTCAACACCAAACCAGTGAATGCCACCAATTTCGCGTGGGAGCCACGAGCGCATCTGCGATATAAACGAGAAGCCTGTTTGTTGTGTGGCAGTGGCGCGTTCGTTGAGGTATTCCACTCCATCAACTTTGAAAGTGAGGGGGCGCCAGCGGTAGGGGTTTCCAAAGGGGCCGGCACCAAGGTCTTTGGTCATGTCGAGTTCGGTTCCTTCCAGGTGATCGCGCATGAAATCCATCATATCGCGGGGGCTTACTTTACGCGAAGGCTCTATCCACAAGGGCATCCTGTTGTTGGCATAACCCGTGCGCTCGTCGTGTTTGATGTCGCCTTTCACATAGTCCCAGTACTGAGCCATGCCTGCGTTCACTTTGTTGAACATGCTCCATACACGGATTTCGCTGAAGCGGGCCGATCCGAAGGTAACAGGGGCATAGGTGTCGCTGAAGCTGAATTCTTCGTCTTTTACTTCGGGCTTTACCAGTCCGCGCGAACGGGCAAAACTGATCACATCGTGTGCATACACGGTAGTGATCCCTTTGTTGAAGATGTCGCCCAGGTTCTTGCTGCTGAGCGAGCTCTTGTTGTTGTCGAGGGGGAAGGTGGTGATGCGTGCCTGGTTGGCATGTCCCGAAACCATCCCGTCGGGGATCATACGGGCAACCCACACAGCGCCTTTTTCTCCCTTCTGAAGGGTTTGAATGAGGGCTGCTCCATGCTCTTTGGCAAACGGTTCGCCGGCTGCCTCGGTGAGGGCTTTCATGAAATCGGCATCGGTGAAGTAGGTCTTCTTGTCGAGTTTTTTCAAGGCTTTACGCACGTCGGCAGCGTAGCTTTTCAGAAGCTTCATGTCAACGGTAATGGTTTTCCCCTTGCCAATGAGTTCCAGAATCCAGACTTCGTCGGCATCGGCCACCGAGAACGATTCGCCGCTGCTGTAGTAGCCATACTCTTCTACCAGTTCGGCCATGGTTTTAATGGCTTCACGGGCACTTTTCGACCGTTGCAAAGCCAGATAAATCAGGCTCCCGTAGTCGATTACAGCACCGGGTTGTTCGGCCAGCATTTCGACGCCACCATAGGTGGTTTCGCCAATCGATAACTGGTACTCGTTCATATTGCCCACCACGTTGTAGGTTTGGGCTGCTTGTTTAATCTTCCCTAAAAACTTGCCCGTATCCCATTCGTTGATGTCGAGCATTGTACCGGCAGGCCAGGTGGCGGCAGGCCAGTGGTAGAGTTCGCCGTAAAGCACGTGGGCATCGGCAGCATAGCTGATCATGGTGCTGCCATCGGTGGAAGCTCCCTTGGTGATGAGGTAGTTGGTACAGGCTTTTGAGCCCTGAATGCCAAATGAAAGCATTAGAGCCATCATTCCTGCTACGAATGTATTCTTCATAGGTGATTAGGTTTGTATTAAAAAAATCAGGTGCCAAAGATAGGAATTTTTGCCTGATGCCTCAGCCTGCCTCTGCTGCCTCATCGCTGTGACCTTTTTCAACAAATTGATTGAAAATTTCGGTTTTTTCAGCCGCAGTTTTCAAAACCGCTTCCAACATGCAACTAATCTGTCGTAAATAATCAATTAAAGTTATAGAAAGATGAAAATCAAACACCTTCTGTTGCCGGTCATCGCACTGGCTTTTGTTACCCTTACCTCTTGCAGCAAAGATGAAGAGGATACAACCCCTCAAAAAGAGACCAAAACCATTTACCTGCTCAAAAACATGACTACCGTTAACGAGGCCTGGGGAACTTTCACAAGCGAGTACAAGTACGATGCCGACAACCGCCTCACGATGGCCATCAGCACCTGGGGAACCACAGCTGACACCAGCATCTACACCTACAATACTTCGGGCCAGGTGAGCACCATCACCAATTACACGATGAATGGAACCACCGAAACTGAATACCAATACCTCGATCAGACCATACTGATGACCGTGAATGGCGCTACCTTGCAATACACCCTCAACACCGACGGAAAAACCACCCGATCGCAGGACATCAACACCTCGGTTTATACCACCTACACCTGGGAGAATGGCAATTGCACTGCAAAACGCACCTACGACGGAAGCACACTGGTCAACGAAGAACTTATTGCGTACAACACCAATGTGTTGAATCCCGAAAACGATCGTTTCCTTGGCGTTCATCCCTGCGTGGTTTCAGCTAACGTGCCCTCTGTGGCTGCCAACGGCGAGGCCATTATCTACACCACCAACACCGCCGGTTTCCCGGTTACCATGGTTATGCCCAGTATTTTTGGAAACTGGACATCCAATTATACCTACGAAACCAAGACCATTACCCTTGATTAATTTCCTATTCAATTAAAATTACAGTTGTTATGAACAGAATTTCTTTCGTGCTTGGCCTGTTGCTGGCTCTGAGCTTTCAACTTGATGCCCAAAACTGGCGCAACGAGATCAGCTCAAACTACTTCTACATCCGCGTGGCCGACAACCCCGTGCAATACTGGGATCTGCCCGGACATCATCCCCAAACTGCCAACAAAGACATCCAGTTCCAGATTTGGCAAAAGGATGAAGACCTCTACGAACGCACCTTTATCTTCCCGTCGATCAATGGTTCACAGAATTTTGCCATTAAAAACAAAGCCGGTTATGTGGTTGACGTGAGCGGGAAAAAGGACCTGAATCCCAAGGAGAAGCTTCAAAAGAAGACCGGCAAGAAGTTCAAGATGAAAAAAGACAACGGGGCCCAGATTCAAACCTGGACACTCGATGGCGGTGTGCCCGACTGGCAACAATGGCGCCTGATTGTGGTTGACAAACACGCCGTTATGTTCGAGAACGTGTTTACCGGAAAAGCCATTGATGTTACAGGTGGAAATATCTACCAGAATGGAACCAAGTTGCAGTCGTGGGATCGCAACAACTCTGGTTCACAAAAATTTGTGCTGGAGTACGCCGAAGGCCCGCGCAAAGGACAGTTGCTAAGTTTTGAATAGTTTTCAGTTTAACAGAGTGCACCGGTTTCAACTGGTGCACTTTCTTTTTTAATCTATAACACGTTGTATGAAAAGAATTTTGCTGATCTCGATTGTGCTGGCAGCTGCAGTTGTTGCCGGGGCACAAAACCTGAAACCCAAAAAAGACAAAGCCACCAAGAAATATGGCTACGTAAACCAGTCGGATGAGTGGGTGGTTGAGCCCACCTACGACGATGCCGATAAAGTAAAAAACGGCTATGGTGTTATTTATAAGGATAAAAAGCGCGGCTTGATCGACGAGACAGGTAAAGTGATCGTGGAACCCCGTTTCGACGACATCGACAAGTTTAAGGATGGGTTTGCCCAGGTTGAACTCAACGATAAAAAAGGGTTGATTCTGCCCGATGGCAAGACCCTGTTCGAGCCGCAATTCGATAAAATCGACAAATTCTCCGACGGTGTGGCCGAGGTGAAAACAGGCGATAAATACGGTTTGATATCTACCGACGGCAAGGTTTTGTTCGAACCCCAGTTCGACAGGCTCACCTCATTCGATAAAGAGGGAGTTGCCGACGTTGAAACTGCCGACAAATGGGGTCTGATCAACCGCGAAGGAAAAATGCTTTTCGAACCCCAGTTTTCCGAAAGACTTCACTTTATGCCCAATGGTTTGGCCATTGCCCGGAAAGGGATGCAAAAAGGTTTGGTTAAAAAAGACGGTACCATTGCCTTTAAAATTGAGGCCGAAGCCCTTTCGTTTGAGCAGGGGATTTTCGTTATTGGTGTTTCTGATGAGTGGCGCCTCTACAGCGAGAATCTTAAACCGATTTCGGGTATCTACAGCGAGATGGCCGGACTCTACGGCATTGGAGCCAACAAGAATTACATTCGCGACAACCGTATTGCTGTGAGAAAAGACAACAAATGGGGCTTCATCAGCGCCGATGGCGACGAGGTGATCAAACCCAAATTCGACCGCATCAGTTTCGATGGTTTCAGAGCTGGTTTTTGTGCCGTTTTGGTGGGCGACAAATGGGGTTACATCCGCAACGACGGCTCATGGTTTAAAGAACCCGAATTCGAAAGTGCCGAAGCTTTCGTGGGTCTGGGCTCCGTTGCTGCTGCCAACGTGGTGAAAGACGGTAAAAAATTCAGGTTGAAAAACGATGGCACCCTCGAAGACCTTACACCGGCTCCGGCACCTGTAGCGGCTCCTGCTAAAACAGAAACCGTGGCTGCTGCTGCTCCTCAAACCCTCAACGCTGCTCCCGCCAAAGCCGCTTCTGCACCGGCTCCTGCCGCCGCTTCTGCCCCGGCTGTTGATCCCAACCTCTGGCTCTACGGAACCTGGGTGGTGGAAGAGGAGTTTATGGGCTCCGGCAAAGTGCGCAAAGGTAATCTCAGATCGTACGACAGGTATGAATTCAGCTCAAATGGCAGGGCTACTGTTGTGGAACGCGACAGGATAAGCGGGAAAGACTCCAAAAAGAAAAGTGATGGATGGAAATTGGATGGCAATTCACTGAAAATTGGGAGCCTTGGCTACACCATCTCCGATGTGTCGCCCGATAAACGCACCATGAAAATCAAAGGGATTCTGGGTACCTGGTGGAAGGTGAGAAAGAAATAAAGTCTGCTGCTGATGTGGCTTTTTAATTAGAAAAACCCCGGCCTTTGTGTCGGGGTTTTTTTATGAAGCGAAATCCCGATATGGTTATTGCAACCCTGTAAACATCTACCTATCATCTTGAAGTAAAGACAAAAAAGTAATGGGGAGGAAGCATGGGGTCTTTTTTGCGACGATTGCAGGAGTTCCCTTTGGCGCCTGGTGCCGCGGATGATCCCGAAACACTTCATTGCTGGCCAATATACATTTTTTGGATCGAAGCACTCAGATGGTTTATTCAATAGGTCCCCCTCCCCGACAAGTGGCTGTCAGGGGGGCGTGGGGTGGTTCATTTTCATTGCGTCCCACTCCCTCTTTAACATCGCGAATTGCATCTCACTACCCCAGTTTCCCTTGAAGAAAATATTTTCAACAAAATATCCCTCCTGTCTGAATCCGATGCTTTTAAGCAAATTAATTGAAGCAATATTTTCAGCATCAACAATCTCCACCACGCGGTGAATTGCTTTTGTGTCAAAAAGAAATGCCAAAACCCCCAAAAGAACTTCTTTTGCGAAACCTCTTCTTTGTTCGAGGTGCGAAATGGTTATCCCAATTTCAGCAATTCTTGTATCGTGCGGGTTAAGCTTAATTGCACAGTCGCCAATAAGTTGTTTTGTTTGTATCCACCCCACCAAAGGCATCTTAGCTGACAAGATTTTTATCAATCAGGTGTGGTAAGAGTTTATTGAGTTCGGAAGCTTTCGTGTCGTTGATATGGTTGATGACATAAGTTAGCCATTTCTGG
>JAQVCV010000031.1 GCA_028689615.1 Bacteroidales bacterium
GAAAACAAACTGGCCGAAGCACGCCTTAAATATACCGATGCCTCGGGATTGAAACCCGAGGAAAACCGTCCGAAAGAGCAAATAGCCCTGATCGACAAACAGATGGCCGAACGCGAACTCCAGTTCAACGATTTGGTGAAGCAAGCCGAAACACAAGCATCCTCAGGCGATTATGCTTCGGCAATCGCAACGCTCGATCAGGCTCTGGAGATCAAACCCGGCGATCAGGCACTAACCACCCGCCAGAACGAACTTCGCACGCTGATGACGCAGACTCAGGAGAAAGAACAGGCTTATGCTAATTTGATGACTCAGGCCGATCAGCTTTTCGGTGAAAACAAACTGGTTGAAGCACGCCTTAAATATGCCGATGCCTCGGGATTGAAACCCGAAGAAAACCGTCCGAGAGAACAAATGGCCCTGATCGACAATAAAATATCGAGACAAAAGGCCATAGATGATCAAGTAGCTTTTCTCATCATTAAGGGAGACCAGCAGCTAGCGGACTCACTTCCAGAAAACGCGATTGAATACTATTCCCAGGCATTGACCTTGTTTCCCGATTACCTTATTGCTAAAGAAAAGATTGAAGAGGCCAAACAGCTCTCGATAAATTTAGCCAAGAATAAAAGAGAATTTAATGACCTGATATTAAATGCCGATCAGCTTTTTAAAGCAGGTAAATTGGATGAAGCAGAATCCTCCTATCGACAGGCTTTGTCAATTCAAAAAACAGCGGCCTATCCAAAATCACAGATACAATTAATTGAAAAAGAAAGAATTCGACTTGGGGGTATCGCTAGCAATTACAAAGAAGCTATTTCGCAAGCAAATGCATCAGAAGCTGAAGGAAATTTACTATCCGCCGTTGGGTCGTATAAAAAGGCACTCACGTATTTGCCAGGAGATTCCTTGGCGGTGGAGGCCATAAATCGCTTGAACAAAAGCATCCAGGAAAATGAGGAACAAGAGAATCGATACAAAGGATACCTTGCTGAGGCTGGATTTAAAGTACAAAGCAACGACAAAAAAGGGGCAATAGAGCTGTTTCGGGCGGCTCAACTTCTTTTTCCCGACAGAGATTTTCCTGCGCTAAAAATAAAAGAACTTGAAGAGCAGATTCAAGCAGAGAGCAACCTGGAGACAAACTACGCACAACTGATTACCCATGCTGATGAGCTCTTTGCTATAGGGAGTCTTGTCGAATCGCGAAAAGCCTATCAAGAATCCCTCGGTTTAAAAGCTTCTGCCTCCTACCCTATTCAACAGATAAGAACTATTGACAGCACTATACAAGTAAAAACAGATCAACAGTCTTTACATTCCAAACTCCTTAAAACTGCTGATAACTATCTTACTGCCGGAAATTTGACAATGGCCAGGGAGACCTACGAGAAAACCCTGGATCTTCCGGTAGATCATACTTATTCCCTACAAAGAATCACTTTTATCGACAGTGTTGAGAATGTGCGACTTTCAAAGCAAGCAAGATACAATGAATTGATTGTGAATGCTGACAGGTATTTTCAAGACAACAATCTACAGGAAGCCAGATCGTTGTACGAAACTGCCAGCAATATTTTTCCTTCAGAGCCTCATCCTCAAACCCGCCTGATAGAGATAAAAAACCAATTGGACGCTATTCAAAAGAATGAACAACAATTCATTGACAAAATGAACCAAGCGGCTGATTTCTTTAGGAACGGACACCTTGTAGAGTCCAGGAAGACCTATGAATCTGCCCGGGCATACAACATGGAGGCAGAATTAATCACAAACAAAATTAAGCACATCGACTCCCTAATCGACTCCCAACTAAAAGAAAATCAAGCCTACAACCAATGCATTGAAAATGGCAACGCGGCCTTCGACGCTCAAAGGTATGAAGATGCCCGTTTGTTTTTCGCTAAAGCTCAGGAAATCAAGCCGCAAAATTCGTATCCAGCCGAGAAAATTGCCTCTATCAACCAGATTTTTGCTGATCGGCAGGCAGCCATTTCCACAGCGTATAACCAAGCTATTGCCGACGCAGATAAATTATTGGCTGCTGATGAACAAGAAGAAGCAGTTAAGGCTTATGAAAGGGCACTAGTGATAATACCAGCCGACGAATATGCAACACAACAGATAGAAAAAGCTAAGGATCAGATATTAAAAAAACAACTAAACAAACTAGCTTATAACGAACTAATAAAAAGCGCGGATTCAAAGTTGAGCACCGAGAACTACACTGAAGCCCGATCACTATACATACAAGCAAGCGATATATATCCTTTTGAGAACTATCCGCGCACACAAACTGAATTTATTGATATAAAGCTTGATGAATTAAACCGTATGGAACAGCAATTTCAACAATTGGTTCTAAAGGGCGACTCATTGTTCGATTCAGAGCAATTTCAGGAAGCGGCAATGGCCTATACTCAAGCTCTGGTAATTAAACCCGATATGTATGCAAGCGAAAGAGCGGTACTTTCTAATCAGTACTTTACAGAGGTCAGCCAGAAAAGTAAGATATACACCGATCTGATAGCTTTTGGTGATAACTACCTCAAGATGAAAGACTATAACAACGCTATAAAGCAATACGATTTGGCTTTCAACATATTACCAATGAGAGATGAAGCTGTTACAAAAAAGGAACGAGCAGAGGCTGATATGGAATTAGAGAAGTTGACATTCAAAAATTATCAGCGTTCAATACAACAAGCTGATAGTCTGACTATAAATCAACAATGGGTTGAAGCAATATCCGTTTATCAAAAAGCGTGTGAATTCAAACCAGGCGATTACTATGCTACTTCAAAAATTTCGGAGTTGAAGAGAACAATAGCAGAAAACAACCGGCGGGTGGTGGAATATGAGAAATTTATTAAGCAAGCCGACAGTTTGTATGCCATTGACGAATTAAAGAAGGCATTGCCGTTTTATGAGAAGGCATCCAGACTGTTTACCGAGGACAACTATCCAAAATCACGAATTAGTGAAATTGCTGCAATTTTAAGTCAGCCTGAGTCGATGCGTGGCATTAGCTATCTTGATGTGATAAAAAAAGCTGACAGTCTCTTTGAAGCCAGGAGATATGAAAAGTCAACGGATCTTTATCTGCTTGCCCAAAGCCTGAAGCCTGCAGAGGAGTACCCAGTAATAAGGCTGCAAGAAACATTTGAAAAATTGGGGATGGTGACCCGGGTTCCAATCCTTGGGCAAACCACCAAACTCTATGTTGACGAGACAGCTAAAGTTGTTATAAATAAAGACATACCCCAAAAAGATCAGCAGCAATATCTGGTTATCAGAACACAAGCTACCGACTCAGTCAACACCAAATTAATAATCAACTACGGTGATAAATTCTCTGGCAATGGAGGTTTTGTCCACACGATTCCCAATAACGATGGCTACAGTCTTTATGTAGGTTGTCTTACTGATCAATCAGGCTGGAAAGGGAAGCCTGTTGAATGGATGACCTTTTTCGCTGAGAATGGGATCATTACCATCCAGGAGATATTTATAGTAACTTTGCCATAAGAAGAGGTTTGTTTGACTCTTCCAGAAATTCGGTATTCCGGATCATGGTTTGGAATAAGATGCAAACTAAAAATTCTTTACTGTTATTAGTTTAACTAATTTCAAACCAGTACATAGCATTGTTCGTGAATTTTAAAACCATTAATTTCAACGCTTTATGGTTCAGTATTGCAGAGCGTTGAAATTAATAACAGTTAATCGAATCGTTAATATGTAATTAAATTCTATTTTGTTAGTTGATAGTCATGTAGGATTTTATTATATATATTAAAGTATAGATTCTTTACAAATTTGCAGACAATTTTTTAAGTAATTGATTAGCAATTCTATAATTTAGAGCAACTTTTGCTTTATACAATTTTTTTTTCGCTAAGTCAAGCAAAAAAATACTTTTTTTTTAACTTTTTTAGACCCAATTTTGTTAACAAATCCTTTACATAAAATTTGGATTTTTCGAAAGAAATTATAGAGCTGAACCCTAAAGAACTATCTAGAAAATTTGGCCGCATGATAACCCCGGCATCTGAGAAAACTCATATTCAGGTTTGGGATAACTGTCTGAAAGTGATAAAGGACAATATTCCAACTCAAAGTTTTAAAACATGGTTTGTACCTATTCAGCCGGTCAGGCTGGAGAAAAATGTGCTTACCATTCAAGTTCCCAGTCCGTTCTTTTATGAGTGGCTTGAGGAACATTATATAAATCTGTTAAAAAAAACAATCAAGAAGGAACTAGGCAGCGATGGTACCTTGGAATATACCATAGTAGTTGACAGCGCTTATCAGAACAATTCCCCCTACACAGTGAAAATGCCGGCTTCACATCGAAACGCCATCAGCAATCCACCCGTCTCGATGCCATTGAATATTCATTCAGAGGGCAATTCAAAAGAAATTCCAAACCCTTTTGTTATACCCGGCTTAAAAAAAATCAAGGTCAACTCACAACTCAACGACCGGTTGAATTTTGACAATTTCATCGAAGGAGATTGTAACCGGCTGGCGAGGTCGGCCGGATATGCCATTGCAGAAAAACCCGGACTAACGGCATTCAACCCGTTCTTCTTGTACAGTCATGTGGGATTAGGGAAAACACATCTTTCACAAGCCATTGGAATTCACATAAAAAACAACTTTCCTGACAAAACTGTCCTCTATTTAAGCGCCGAACAATTTCAACTACAGTTCACAGATTCAATCGTTAACAAAAACCAAAACGACTTTATAAACTTCTACCAGATGATGGATGTGCTGATCATAGATGATATCCACAATTTGGCAGGAAAGCAAAAAACTCAGGATGTTTTCTTCCACATTTTCAACCATCTGCATCAAAGGTCAAAGCAAATTATCATCACATCTGACAAAGCTCCGGTCGAACTGAATGGCATCGAGCAACGGTTGTTGTCGAGATTTAAATGGGGATTAGCTGCCGACCTTCAACTTCCTGATTTTGAAACACGAGTTGCTATTCTTAAGAAAAAGACCTACAACGACGGAATTGAAATGCCCAATGATGTTATTGATTATCTGGCATTTAGCATTACCTCCAACATCAGGGAACTCGAAGGGGCTTTGAACAGCCTGATTGCTCAATCGGTCTTGAATAAAAAATCAATCAATCTTGATCTTGCAAAAAAAATGATCGATAAGATTGTTATTAGCAATACAAAAGAGATATCGATTGATTACATACAAAAAGTTGTTTGTGATTACTTTGCTATATCGGTTGACGACATGAACAGCAAGAGCCGCAAACGCGATATTGTTCAGGCCAGGCAACTGGCTATGTACTTCTCAAAAGAAATGACTAAGGCCTCATTAACAACCATTGGCCTTCAATGCGGTAATAAAGACCATGCTACAGTACTTCACGCTTGTCGCACTGTCACCAATTTGCTGGAGACAGACCGCATTTTTAAGACCTATCACGACGAGTTAGTCAGAAAAATCAAACTTTAAAGTACCTTTTCAGGGCGCTTTGGGGCGGAAGGAAAAGATTTTCTACCTTTATAAAAAAAAGCGATATGAAAATATTGATGGTTTGCATGGGGAATATCTGCCGGTCGCCCTTGGCTGAAGCAATTCTCAAGCAGAAAATTGCTGACAATCATATTCGTGCTGAGGTTGGATCAGCCGGAACTATACGATTTCATGAGGGTGAAGGTGCTGATTCAAGGGCATTACTCACTGCTAAAAAGCACAAATTGTCACTCGCAGATCACAGAGCTAAGGGCATCAGACCTTCGGATCTTGACTATTACGATAAAATTTTCGTAATGGACAAAGAGAATCATAAGAATCTGCTTATGATTGCCAAAGGAAGGAACATAAATCATAAGATTGACTTTCTGATGAATCGGGTTCATAAAGGAAAGAACCTTGAAGTTCCTGACCCCTATTACGGTGGGGCGAACGGTTTTGAAGAAGTGTACAAAATGCTGGAGGAAGCCTGCGAAGCCGTAGTTATTCAACTGAAAGAAGGCAAAGAACTGTAAACCAAAAACCCTGATAAACCATGTTTTTAGAATCAATACCAGAGAGAATCGACATTCTGGATGCCCATAAACGCATTGAACCATACATACACCGCACTCCACTACTGCACTCGCTAAATCTTAATGAGATTTTTGGAACCAGGCTACTCTTCAAATGCGAGAATTTTCAAAAAGCCGGAGCCTTCAAGTCGCGAGGGGCTTGCAATGCCGTTTGGTCGCTCGACGACGAAGACCTTGAATACGGAGTTGGCACCCATAGCAGTGGAAATCATGCTCAGGCCCTAGCCAGAGCAGCTGCACTCCGAAAAAGCAAAGCTTATGTAGTAATGCCTCGCAACGCACCTTCAGTTAAGGTAGCCGCAGTGAGATCGTATGGAGCTGAAATTACTTTTTGTGAGCCCATGCTAAGTTCACGTGAGCAAACCCTTCATCAGGTTTTGGATGAAACAGGAGCCACCGAAGTACACCCGTATAACAATTACACCATAATTGCAGGACAGGCCACTTGCGCGATGGAAGCTCTTCAGGATTCTCCGGGTGCCGACATAATTCTGGCCCCGGTTGGTGGTGGCGGATTGCTTTCCGGCACAGCATTGGCTGCACATTATTTCTCTCCTACTACCAAAGTTATTGGATGTGAACCCTCTGGCGCTGATGATGCCTACAGATCTTTTCGCGAAGGAAAGATTCAGCCTTCACTAACTCCCAAAACAATCGCCGATGGATTGCTTACATCCCTTGGGAACCGGACTTTTCCAATTATTCGGGAGTATGTAAATGATATTGTCACGGTTAATGAAGCATCGATCGTTAAAGCCATGCGATTAATCTGGGAACGAATGAAACTGGTTGTTGAGCCCAGTGCCGCAGTGCCCTTGGCAGCCATCCTCGAGGAAAAGGTCAACACAAAAGGGAAGAATGTTATCATCATCCTCTCGGGTGGAAATATCGACCTTGACAAAATTCCCTGGATACCCAAAACCACCTGACTGTGAAAGGAACATTGCTTTTAATTCCGACCCCCATTGCCCCAGAATGCAGTGATGCAACAAGGCTTGCCTTTGATCCTGATATCCTTGCCCCTATCAGATTTTTTGTTGTCGAAGAAGCGAGGGCATCCCGAAGATTTCTTCGGAAAGTATTTCCTGTATTTCCAATCGATGAATGTAATTTCGCGATTCTGAATGAGCACACTCCTCAACACGAAATTCCAGAAATGCTTCAACCACTCCTCAACGGCATGAATGTGGCCTTGATGTCGGAGGCAGGCTTGCCCTGCGTTGCAGATCCCGGATGGCAGCTGGTAAGCCTTGCCCATCAGGCAGGAATCAGAGTAAAACCCTTACCAGGTCCGTCAAGCATTATGTTGGCGCTAATGGCTTCAGGTTTTTCGGGTCAACAATTCGTCTTTCATGGTTACCTTCCCGTGATTCCCGATCAACGAGCCAAGACACTCTTAAATCTGGAAAAGGACGCATTAATAAGAAACTACACCCAAATTTTTATCGAGACTCCATACCGAAATCAACACATGCTAACTTCTTTGATTCGTGTTCTCAATCCAGCTACACAGCTTACCGTGGCTCTTGGATTGATGAGTGAAATGGAATCAGTTGTTTCAAAACCTGTTAGCGAATGGAAAAGAGATTCGATAACGCTTCCCAAAATACCGGCTGTGTTTTTAATAAGTCGGTAATTGACTGTAGTTCAGCCGATAATTACAGTTTTTTAAATCAAAACCTTCATAAAAGCCATAGTTAATTGCCTGTTTAGCAATGTCTTATTTCCTTATTTGCGTGTTCTATATTTTCTTATCTTTGCAATCTTTTGGCAGAAAAAGCTTCGTGTAAAAGTTGTTTCCAGCTTGAAAGGTCAAAACAAATCCTAAATATTATAAAAACCTTATCATGAGGATATTACAGGAGAAATTATCGAAGTACGATATTCCGCAAAAAGCCCAGCAGTTGGGAATTTACCCCTACTTCAGGGTTATAGAATCGGAACAAGACACCGAGGTAATTATAGGTGGAAAAAAAGTATTGATGTTTGGGTCAAACAGTTACCTTGGTTTGACCAGCCATCCTTTGGTTAAAGAAGGTGCCATCAAAGCAATCGAAAAATACGGAAGTGGTTGTGCTGGATCTCGATTTTTGAATGGAACACTTGACATTCATCTCGAACTTGAAGAGAAACTGGCGAATTATGTCGGGAAAGAAGCCTCTCTTGTTTACAGTGCTGGTTTCCTGGTTAATCTGGGTGTAATAAGTACCATTACCGGCCGTGACGACTACATTATTCTTGATGAACTCGATCATGCTTCCATCATTGAAGGTCGGCGCTTGAGTTTTAGCCAGGCTTTTAAATACAAACACAACGACATGGCATCGTTGGAAAAGATATTGAAACAATGCAATCCAGATAAAATTAAGTTGATTGTTGTTGATGGTATTTTCAGCATGGAAGGTGACATTGTTAAACTACCCGAAATTGTTGAACTTTCTAGAAAATACAATGCCACCATTATGGTTGACGATGCTCATTCACTGGGTGTTATTGGCGAATATGGGGCAGGAACCGCATCGCATTTCCAGTTAACCGATGAGGTGGATCTTATCATGGGAACCTTCAGCAAATCGCTGGCTTCCATCGGTGGCTTCATCGCCAGCGACGCTGATACGATCAATTATCTTAAGCACAACAGCAGATCGTTGATTTTCAGTGCAAGTATTGCACCAGCTGCCGCAGGGTCGGTGCTGGCAGCCATTGATGTTATCAAGAAAGAACCAGGCATAATTCAACAACTTTGGGACAACACCAATTATGCCCTTGAAAACTTCAAACGCATCGGTTTTGACACCGGAGTGAGCGAAACTCCCATCATACCTTTGTATATTAGGGATAACCAAAAGACCTTTATGTTTACAAAGCTCCTTCTCGAAGAGGGTATTTTTGTAAACCCTGTTGTATCTCCGGCAGTTAGGTCTGATTCGACCCTGATTCGCTTTTCGCTTATGGCTACCCATACACGGGAACAGATTGACAAAGCACTTGATGTTTGTCAAAAAATAGGGAAGAAACTTCATGTTTTACAATCCTAATATGGAAGGCGAAAAGCTATGAACAACGATATAGAAATCAGGGAAGTAATAAATGATCGCGACCTGGAGCAATTTGTCAGGTTTCCTATAGAATTGTACAGCGGCAATTCTTGTTTCGTTCCTCCCATAGTAGAGGATGAAATGCGAATCCTCAGAGGATCAGACAATCCTGTTTTTAATTACTGCAGAGTTAAGTATTGGCTGGCTATCAGAAACAAAAAAGTAGTTGGCAGGGTTGCAGGAATTATCAACGAAGCCTTTATCGACAAGTGGGCAAAGAGGTATGCCCGTTTTGGGTGGCTTGATTTTATTGATGATGAGCAGGTAGCCAAATTGTTGATAGAATCCGTAGAGCAATGGGCCATCTCCGAAGGGATGGAAGCTTTAAACGGGCCGTTGGGATTCACCGATTTTGATCCAGAAGGAATTCTAATTGAAGGATTTAACGAAAAATCAACTATAGTTCAACGGTACAATGCCCCTTATTACATGACCTATCTGGAGCGTGCCGGTTATATCAAAGATGCCGACTGGGTTGAGTATCAAATCACCATTCCCAACGCTGTACCAGAGAAATTCCAGGTTGCAGCCAATTTCCTTCTCGACAGATACAAGCTCAAAGTATTAAAATTCAATAAAAAGGATGAGATACTACCATACGTTAAGGAAATTTTCAACATCATCAACGACATCTACGGTTTGATGTATGGTTTTGTTCCCATAACAAACGATCTGCGTGACTTCTATATAAGTCGCTACCTCCCATTCCTTGACCCCGAACTTCTGGCCATCATTGTAGATGAAAACGATAAAGTTGTTTCGTTTGGAATCACCATGCCATCCCTTTCAGATGTTTTCCGCAAGGCAAACGGCAGTCTGACAAAACTAAAAGCAATGGCACTTACTGGTTTAAAGCCCAAAACCGATACAGTTGATATGTATTTTATAGGTGTAAGACCCGATTATATCAACAAGGGTTTGAGTGCGGTACTCATTAGTGAAATCGGTAAAAAACTTATATCCAGAGGATTCAAGTTTGCTGAGACCAACATGGAATACGAGAGCAATGAAGCCGTGCAAGCATTGTGGAAACACTTTAGTGCCAGAATGCACAAGCGGCGTCGCTGTTACTTGAAGTATTTCATCAACAGTACGCGAATTGAAGACAACATCTGAATAATCAACCATGACTTACCAAACAAGGGAAGTTGACACCCCGCGGAAACTGAAAGAGTTTATCCGCTTTCCTTTCAGACTTTACAAAGGCAATCCATTTTGGGTACCTCCTATGGATTTTGACGAAAAGCTAACGCTCACGAAAGGAAAAAATCCCGCATTAGAGTTTTGCGAGCTAAAAATGTGGATGGTTTATAAAGAGAACCAACCTGTTGGAAGAATCGCCGGAATTATAAATCACAAGGCCAACGAAATTTGGGGTGTCAGGCATGCACGGTTTGGCTGGATTGATTTTATTGATAATCAAGAGGTAGCATCAATTTTATTCAATCTTGTTGAAACCTGGGCTCGAGAGCGCGGAATGGACGCCGTGCACGGACCTCTTGGTTTCACTGATTTTGATAAGGAGGGTATGCTTGTTGAAGGTTTCAATGAATTAGGAACCATGGCGACCCTCTACAACCATAACTACTACCCTATTCTTACCGAGAATGCTGGTTATAAAAAGGATACTGATTGGATTGAATTTGAGGTGAAGGTCCCTGAAAGCATTCCTGAAAAACATATCAGGATAGCTGAATTGGCCTTAAAGCGCAACGGACTCAGGGTTTTCACTGCCAAAAAAACCAAAGAGCTCCTCCCCTACGCGGCTCAGATATTCGACCTGATTAACATTGCTTATAAAGATTTGTATGGTTTTGTACCTGTGAATGAGGAGCAGAAAAAATACTACACAAAACTCTATTTTAGTTTCATAAAATCTGATTTTGTACCACTTATACTTGATAAAAACAATAAAGTGGTAGGATTTGGTGTCACCATGCCATCTTTAAGCAGGGCTCTGCAGAAAGCGCAAGGAAAATTGTTTCCTCTAGGATTCATCTATTTGCTACAAGCCTTGAAGAAACCACGCTATGTCGATTTCTACCTGATGGCAGTAAATCCTGAACTTCAAAACAAAGGAGTTAATGCTGCTTTGTTTACCGACCTGATACCCAAATATCAAAGGCTGGGAATTGTTAGCGCCGAAACAAATGTAGAACTCGAAGATAATCAAAAAGTTACAGCTCAATGGGATTATTTCGAGCGACGGCAGCACAAACGCAGAAGAGCCTACATAAAGCATCTGTAAGGGCAGAAATCGTGGGAATATGCTTTAAGCGGCAAATTCCACTCTGTCGAGATTCAAATATTCCGTATTTTTGCCAACTTGAAAACTGCTGGAGTTTTCTGACCTATATTAAACCGAATTATTGTTCTGCCATAAGGCAGTCTAAACGCCATGGAAAAGAAAAAGCTCATTTATCTTGATCGGAATGAAAACCATTATGGCCCCGCGCCAAAATGCTTCAAAGTTCTTAGCAAACCCAATTTCAATAAATTAAGCAGCTATTCACGTGATTTTTCACGTGGTGTTAAGAGCCGGCTCTCTGAGCGGCTCGCGAAAGAATTCGATATAGACGAATCAAGAGTATTGCTTGGTTATGGCGGAGAAGACATTTTGAAACAAGTAGTCCATTGTCATTTGAGCAAGGGTGACAAGATCTTGATTCCTGCCTATTCATGGTGGTACTATAAAGCTATAGCCGAAGAGGTTGAAGGCATAAAAGTGGAATATCCCCTTATTAAAGGTGATACCACCTTCTATTATGATGTTGATGAGATGATTAGATTGGTGAATACCGAGAAACCCAAGATGGTTTTTGTTGCCTCTCCCAATAATCCCACAGGTAATGCCATTGACTTATCAGAGCTTCAACGATTTCTTGATTCCTGCACCGACTCTGTAGTTGTGGTTGACGAAGCCTACACCGTGTTTGCCAATACTGATAAAACTTACGTCAAAGCACTTGTTGGCAAGTACAGCAATCTATTGATCATCAGAACATTTAGCAAATATTTTGCTCTTGCTGGTATCCGGATTGGTTTCGCGCTCATGGGTCAGAACCTGGCTCGTTTTTCGAAGTTTTCTGCCCGCTATCTGGGTTACAACCGACTTTCAGAAAGAATAGCACTGGCTGCGCTTGATTCGCCCGAGTATTACGAAGAGATGAGACTGAAAATGTTGGCCGACATTGATATGTTTTTCAATGAATTTAACAAACTACAAGGTTTTACTGCCTATAAATCACTGGCCAATTTCATTCTGGTAGAAATACCTTCGCAAATAAAGGTTCCCTTGAAAAACCATTTGCTTAGCAAAGGTTTGGTAGTCAAATTTATGGATGAGGATAATTTGCAAAGCCATATCAGGATCAGCATCGGAACTCCCGAAGAGAACCAAATGCTTATGGAAGCGGTGAAAGAATTTGTGAGCAATTAAAGCATGGCATCCTGGTTTTCAGAGTACAGGCTGTCGTTGAAGGCGATAGAAATTGAAGAGTTTTTCGACTTGGTTTTTTATCGTCCTTTAGCTTTTGTGGTTGTTAAGTTGATTTACAGAACCAACATTACACCCAATCAACTCACCTATACCGCACTATTTTTCGGGTTTGTTGCCGGAATCTGTTTTTCGTTTGGCACAAAGTTCTCTTTTTTATTGGGTGGTTTGTCTTACATCCTTTTCAACGTATTCGACTGTAGCGATGGGCAATTGGCCCGGTTGAAAAAAAATGGAACTCCTATTGGACGAATCATTGACGGAGTGGCGGATTATTTGGCCGGAATTGCCGTGTATTCAGGCATTACAATTGGCTATATTCTTAATAAACAAGATTTTATATTATGGATATGCCTCCTGTTTGCTGCGGCTGCCAGCCATGTTGTTCATTCAATGATAACTGATTTCTACCGACAAAGGTTTATACGTTCGGCGTTCGGAATAAATCCACCTGAAGGCGATCCTGATGAAGCCTATAAAAATGAACTCGCCAGATTAAAAAAAGAGGGAGGTTCCCGCATCAGCATCAACATCTTGAAAATATATCTGGCCTACTCAAGCAGGCAAAACAAATTAACCGGTGATAAAGACAAAAATCAGTTGGTCGATCAAGTAAAACCTGCTGATTTTTATAAAAAAAATGTCACTCTGATGAGATTCTGGACTTTCTTAGGGCCAACTACTCAAATCACTTTTTTGGTAATAACTTCCCTTTTGTTTCGTCCTGATCTCTATATACTGGGCATGTTAATTGGATTTAATTTGCTGGCCCTGATACTTTACATTTTTCAAAGAATTACTGATTACCAACTATCTATCCAAAAAGCATGATTAAGTCTGTAATATTGGCTGCTGGTATGGCCCGCCGACTTCAACCTCTAACCAATTCTACCCCAAAGTGTTTACTTCAGGTAGGAGGAAAGGCTCTTCTCGATCGTACGCTTGAGTCGATTAAAAAGGCAGGCCTCAAACAAGTAGTTCTGGTTACGGGATTTGAGGCTGATCAAATCAAATCGCATGTTAAAAAGCACCACAATGATCTGCAATTTGAATTCATCCACAACGATTTGTATAGTACAACCAACAACATCTATTCGTTGTGGCTGGCCAGGGAAGCTCTGGTTGGTCATTCGCTGTTGCTGCTTGACAGCGATCTGCTTTTTCACCCTATGATTCTTAACAAATTGCTACAAAACACAGAAAGTTGTCTGGCTCTTCGTGCTACAGATTTACTTGGAGCAGAAGAGATTAAAGTTCGGGTCAACGATTCAGGGGTAGTAGCAGAGATCAGCAAGACAGTTTCTCCCGCAGATGCCATAGGCGAATCGCTTGGAATTGAACTTTTTTCGCAAAAGGATACCACCCTACTCTTTGAGCAGGTGATTCGTTTGGTGGAGCAAGAGAATAGGGTGAACGACTTCTATGAGTTGGCTTTTGAACAGGCTATTATAAAAGGTATGTCGATAACTCCTGTGAATATTGGAGAATGGCCATGCATGGAGATAGACACACCCGATGATTTAAATGCCGCTTCGAGTCTGGCTAAACTACTTGATAACCAAAACTCAGGTTAATGACGCAAGCATTAATTACCATCTCCCTGATCGGTTTGGTTGCAGGTTTTATCTTCTCCATGCCGGTCGCCGGTCCAATAAGTATTCTGGTCACCAGCAATGCGTTACGGGGTCGCCTTAAATATTGCATCCATGCTGCACTGGGAGCATCCATTGCCGATCTCATTTATGTTTTCCTTGCTGTTCTGGGTCTTACTGAATTGTACAATCTCTACCGGCCTCTCATACCCTACATCATGATTGTGGGTGCAGTTTTTCTCTTCTTCCTAGGTTTGAAAATCGCCAGGACGAACTTGAAGATCGAGGAGAACAACCTGGATGCTATTTCAACAAAAGGCTCAACCCGCAACAATGGGTTTATAACAGGTTTCGCACTCAACTTTTTAAACCCAACTTTGTTCCTTGGCTGGCTTACAAGTTCTTTTCTCACAATTAGTTTTGTGGCATACATGGGTTTCAATACCGGGGGGTTGGATCAGATGTTGACCAAAAATGTTGAAAACATCAACCAAACCAATGTAACCGACTCCACACAGTTAATTTCCACAGATTACTCTTTTGTTAAAAAAGCACACCAAACGCCTGTAACTCCGCCTAAGGTAAGTGCAAAGGCCTCCTACCCATTTATAATCAGTGCCTTCTACGCGGTTTTTCTCTCATTGGGAAGCATTCTTTGGTTTTATATTTTCAGTGTTTTCCTTGTGAAGTATCGTGCAAAAATCAAAATACAGTACCTGAACCTTTTGGTTAACGGTCTTGGCATATTTCTTTGTTGTTTTGGAATTCTTTTGGCTTATAAATCATTTACGAGTTTTTTAGGATAGCTGCCAGACATCTTAACAGCTACCTTCAGAAGATTTAAATGATTTCTTTAAAACAAATTGATTATGAAGTATTTCATTCTTGCCGCTGGCGAAGGTAGTCGCCTAATAGATGAAGGAATTTCAACGCCGAAACCCCTTCTTAGAGTTGGAAATGAAACCCTTATAGACCGACATATTCGTTTGGCTGTTACCAATGGTTTTTCTGAGTTGTGCATTATAGTGAATGATCTCTACCCTGAATTAAAAACTACTATAACCTCAAAAAGTTTTGATATCCCGGTGCATCTGGTAGTTAAAACCACACCAAGCTCATTCCACAGTTTCAGCGAATTAAAACATCTTATTGACAATCAACCTCTCTTATTAACAACCATTGACCCCTTTTTCCCTGAAGCCCGTTTTAAAGACTTCTTAAGTATCGTGAAACAAAACCCCGATTTTGATGGTGTTATGGGTTTAACAGACTTTGTAGATGACGAAAAACCTCTCTGGGTTATGACTGACGATGAAATGTTAATTACGGATTATCAGTCTGATAAAACAAACTGTAAATTGGTAAGCGCCGGGTTTTATTTCTTTAAAAGCAACATTTCAGGAATGGTAGATCAAGCCATTGAACAAAAAATTCACAAGATGCGGGTTTTTCAAAAAATGTTGCTTGATGAAGGGTGGAAGTTATTGGGATGTAACATAGGTAAAGTAATTGACATTGATCATATTACCGATTTAGAAAACGCCAGGACCATGATTAAAGAGTAGTTTTTTTTACATTTTTGAAAACTTTTAGTACTTTGAAAGTTTTTATAGTTATCTTTGCACTCAATAATTTTAACATGGAAATAAAGGATCGTATCATAGCAACCGCTATTAAACTTTTTAAGGAATACGGCATCAGAGGTGTTACAATGGATGCCATTGCCAGGGAGGCGGGCGTTTCGAAACGTACCATCTATGAAAATTTTAAAGATAAATTGGAGTTGCTGGAGTCGTGTTTAACAAAACTTGACAGAATAAGCTATCAAGAAATGAGTGAACTCAAGAAAGAATCGAGCAACATCATTGATATGATCTACAAATTGGCAAACTTTCACATCAAAACCATCCAGAGCATCAATCCACTTTTTTTTCTCGACTTGCAGAGAATCTATCCAAAAATATGGGAGGAAGTAGTTGGAAAGAACGACAAAGACCGAATTTCTGAAATTTACAAACTATTCAAGAAGGGGATTAACGACGGGATCATCAGGCCTGATATTCACCTTGAAGTGGCCAGTCGTGTTATGCTCGAACACTTCAAATTAGCGTTAACGCTTGAGATGCAAAGAGATCATGGATACGATAGAAAAGTGATCTTCGAAAACATCATTGTTAACTACTTCAGAGGGATAGCCACCCAAAAAGGATTGGAAATTCTAGAAAAATATCGAAACTTTTTTTTTGTAAACTATTGAATATGAGACTAAGATTTGCTGCAATATCGCGCGGACAGAGATACTCACCCAACCATATAGGTAACGACGCCAAGATATTGAACCTGACCATTCAAAATATTGAAAATTCAGGGCATGAAGTAAGTGTGTATGACGAAGACTCTATTACACCAGCTTTAGTTTTAGAAAACAATATTTTTTCGATGATTCGCGGAAACTATGCTCTTCAAGTACTACAGCAGCTTGAAAGGTCAGGAGCCTTGGTGATTAACAACACCAAAGGCGTCAAGAATTGCTACCGGGCACGGCTTGCTGAATTGTTGCCGAAAGCTGGACTGCCTGTTCCAAAAGGGATAGTGGTTCCAACTGCATCGCTAAAAACGGATCTGTCGATGGTTGTTAACCCCAAGAATTTCAATGTGTGGCTGAAAAGAGGCGACGTTCATGCCATTCATCGTGAGGATATTACCTTGGTTCACAGCGAGGATGAACTTTACAGTGTTCTTCAGGAATACCGGCGGCGGGGAATTGATGAGGCTGTTATACAGCAACATATTCCTGGTTCGACGATAAAGTTTTATGCGGTAAGGGGAACTGATTTTTTCCATTGGTATTATCATCCCGGGACCGGAGAGGCTTCTTTTGAAGTAGCTAAATTAAAAGATATTGCTCACAGATGCGCCGTTGCACTAGATGTTGATATTTATGGCGGTGATGCTGTAATTGCTCCTGACGGGTCCATCTGGATTATAGATTTGAATGACTGGCCAAGCTTTGCTCCTGTGAGAGAAGAAGCTGCATTTGAAATTGCTAAAGTTGTGATTGAAAAGGCATTGCAAAGAGAGCAACAGCAAGGGATAGTTAAAAGAAAAGCCGGATGAAAGAAAACATATCACGCACATTAAAGTCTTCAGATACTGAAGAATTTATAGATATTTATTTCTACAGAAAATTGGGTTTTCTGCTTGCCAGAGCTTCAGCCATGGTTGGAATCACCCCAAATGCCATAACTATAGTCAGCATTTTCTGGGGAGTTGTAGCCGGGCATTTGATGATGTACACCAACCTTGGGTTGAACATCGCGGGAATTCTCTCCCTGATAGTAGCCAATACCTTGGATAGTGCTGATGGGCAATTAGCCAGGATGACCAACAACAAAACAAGGCTTGGAAGAATTCTTGACGGATTAGCAGGAAACATTTGGTTTGTAAGTATTTACATTCATATCGGAATAAGGATGCAAGCCTCAGGCTATGGATGGTGGATATGGATTGTTGGAGCAGTCACTGGGTTGTGTCATGTATTTCAGGCCGCTATTGCCGATTATTATCGCAATGGGCATCTCTTTTTTTTAAAAGGGGAAGGAGGAAGCGAATTCGATAATTCAATCTCCATGCAAAACCTTTACAATAAATTATCCTGGAAAGACGACTTTTTTTATAAGCTGTTCATGGCATCGTATGTAAATTACACCAAAGAGCAGGAAATTTTTACCAAAAATCTTGGTTATCTGATTTCCCTTGTACGCTCCAAATGGCCGAACGAATTGCCATTGTGGCTCCAAAACGGCTTCAGACATGAAAACAAACCGCTGATGAAATACACCAATATATTGTCGTTCAACACACGAGCCATCGCGCTTTTTATTGCTGTTTTGATCAACATGCCTTTGTTGTATTGGTTGTTTGAGCTTACCGTACTCAATTTTATCCTTGTTTACATGGTTTACAAACAGCAAAGAGTCAGTAAAAAATATATTGTAAAAATTCAGGAGCTAAATCCATCCATCGATCAATGAAAAGCAAAAAAGTAAATCTTATCTTTTTATTGGCAGGTCTTCTGATTCTCATCTTCCTGGTTTGGGATTTTGGGATCAACAACATCATTCTTAATGTTGCTAAGGTAGGATGGTGGCTTGTTCCAGTCATTGCAGTTTGGCTCATCATTTATGCAATGAACACTTTGGCATGGAAAGCTATTATCGGGAATGGTGCCAAGGTGGGTTTTTACAAATTGTTATCCTTGAAAATCACTGGTTTTTCAATTAATTACCTGACACCAGTTGTAGGCTTAGCTGGTGAGCCATGGAAAATCATCAATGTAAAGCATCTCATAGGAGTAGAAAAAGCTTCCTCTTCGGTAATACTTTACAACATGATGCACATTTTGTCGCATTTCTATTTTTGGGTAACTGCCGTTATACTTTTTGCACTTACAACACCACTTGATGTTTTAACCATTATTGTATTGGGAGTTGTTCTTCTAATTCTGTTGTTTGTAATTGCTATCTTTTATTTATGGCATCGAAAAGGAATAGTGTACTCTTTTATCAGATTTATAAACTCCGTCCCCATTCTTAATAAGTTTTCGGCTAAGATAGAAGAGCACGAAGATATTTTACGAAACATAGAAGTACAAGTTGTTGATTTATATCAGAACAGACGGTCTGCCTTTTATTTCACCCTGCTTCTTGAGTATGGAGCCAGAGTCATAGGATCGTTAGAGTTCTATTTTATAATGATTGCTATACAGTCAGATGTTACTTTTTTGCAATCAATATACATCAGCGCAGCTTCATCGTTGTTGGCAAATTTGGTCTTTTTTATACCACTGCAACTCGGAACCAGAGAAGGAAGTCTTTATTTAGTTTATGAAAGTTTAAGCTTCACCCCCGCTCTTGGCGTATTTGCGAGTCTGGTAACCCGAATTCGCGAGTTTTTTTGGATAATTATTGGATTGTTACTCTTAAAGTTAACCTCTCGAAAATACTCATAAATGAACTCAACTAACCATTTAATCTCAGCATGTATTTTCGACTTTGGTGGAACCCTTGATACCAACGGCGTGCACTGGAGTGAAAAATACTGGGATGGATACAAGGCGGCACGAACCGGTATAAGCAAAACTGAATACGAAAAAGCATACGTTGCCGCTGGCGACAAAATGTTGCAAGGAATCATCACCCCTGAAAGCACATTTAGAGAAACAATTGGTACTCAAATATTTCTTCAACTATCTTACCTTGCAGATAAAAAGGTGATTAAACGAGATTTGATAACCAATCTATGCGAAGAAATAACTACTTATTGCTATAACGACGTACTGGAAACCATACGCTTAGCAGAACCACTGCTCAGTGAAATGAACAAACGAATACCCCTTGCTCTGGTTTCAAACTTTTATGGCAATATTCACAAGGTTTTGCGTGAATTCTCTATAGATAAATATTTTTCTGCAATAATAGATTCTACAGTTGTCAATATCAGAAAACCCGATCCGGCAATCTTTAGTCTGGCAGTAAAGCAATTAGGGTTACCACCAGATCAAGTAATTGTTATAGGAGATTCCTACGACCGCGACATAGAAGCCGCAAAAAAGGCGGGCTGTATTACGGTTTGGCTAAAAGGAAGAAGCTGGAGGGAGCAACCGGAAGGTCCGTTGGCCGATTATACTATAAATGACATCAATGAATTGAAAACAATTCTATTTTTATAACATTATTTTAACAGTAAAACATATGGATTCAAAAATCAGTAAACCTTCGGGTAAACTTGGTGTGTTGGTTGTTGGCATGAATGGTGCCGTAGCAACCACTTTTATTGCTGGTACACTTGCAGTTAGAAAAGGCAAAGGAGTGCCTGTTGGATCACTTACACAAATGGGAACCATCAGAATTGGGAAACGTTCTGAAAACAACTTTCCGAAAATCAAGGATTTTTTACCACTCCACGATTTAAACGACATTGTTTTCGGAGGATGGGATATCAGACAAGAAAACTCATTCGAGGCTGCTTCGCATGCAGAAGTTCTCAACGACAAAGATTTGAACAATGTCAGAGAAGAACTCGAAGCGTTGTATCCCATGAAAGCTGTGTTTGACAAGAACTTCGTAAAACGCCTTGACGGTGAATGGGTTAAGTCAGCCACGACTAAAAAGGATCTTGTTGATCAACTTCGTTCGGATATTCGTGATTTCAAAAAACTTCACAACCTTACCGACTTGGTAACAGTGTGGTGTGGCTCAACCGAGGTGTTTACTCCTATGGAAGAGGTGCACAGCACAATCGAAAAATTCGAGGCTGGCCTGGCAGAAAACCATCCGGCTATCTCTCCAAGTATGATGTATGCATGGGCTTCACTTCTTGAAAATGTCCCCTACATCAATGGTGCTCCAAACCTTACTGTTGACATGGGTGCCGTTTTTGAATTGGCTGAAAAGCAACATGTACCCATTGCCGGGAAAGACTTTAAGACAGGGCAAACCATGGTTAAGACTGTTATTGCTCCTATGCTTAAAGTGAGGATGCTTGGGCTTGACGGGTGGTTCTCAACCAATATTTTGGGAAATCGCGATGGAGAAGTTCTCGACGATCCAGGATCATTCAAAACCAAGGAGGAGAGCAAGTTGTCTGTTATCGAAAGCATCTTGCAACCTGAACTTTATCCTGAACTCTACAAAGATTACTACCATAAAGTAAGGATTAATTATTATCCGCCGAGAAAAGACAACAAGGAAGGATGGGACAATATCGACATCTTCGGGTGGCTGGGCTATCCCATGCAGATAAAGATTGATTTTCTGTGCCGCGATTCTATTTTGGCAGCTCCTATAGTTCTCGACCTCGTTCTTTTGACCAACTTATCGCAAAGAGTTGGTTTTTATGGAATTCAAGACTGGCTGTCGTTCTATTTCAAAAGTCCCATGCATTCACCCAATGTTGTTCCTGAACACGATTTATTCATTCAACACGTGAAACTAAAAAACACGATGCGTGAAATAATGGATGAAGAACCGGTGACACATCTCGACGATAAAATAAGGTTTCTCAGATAAACTTGTTATTCTGAAAGGATCTGAAGTTTTTCTCAAAAATAGGGCCTACTGAATCGTATCGCCTTATCAGATTTTGCTAAAATTCAGACTCCTGACATTAAGAATGCAATAAAGAAATGGCTGCTGTTGATAACCCTGCTTTATGCGAGACTGATCCAAGGATAGCTGCTTCTAATGCTAAAACGCGTATCTTATACTCGAATTTGCGAAGCAAAAGCAATTTCGAAGTGCCGCCCCTAGGCATTATTGGCAGTTATCCTGAAACGCTTCGCTCTCGGTACGAACTATTCTCACCGAAGGTAATATCGCAACGAGACGTTTAGCAAATCAAAATGGTTCAAAATCAAGCTGATTCGGAATAGACTGCATCAGTCAGGGGAATGCAGTAATTTCATTTTCTGTAGCAGAAAGCTTCATTGCATTTTTGCAAACAAGCAATTAACAGTACTGCAAGTCATAATTCACTTGCGGTACTGTTTAATCTTATTTTTAATTGAAAAGTTACTCAGGAATGATTCTTTCAGTCAGGGTTTTTCCGTTCTCCATGTCAGTACCCGTCAGTTCTATCCAGGCGACCTTTAAAAAACTCTCGGGCTTGGCTTGTACAAAAATTCTGCTTAGAACAGCCTGTCTGCCGTTTATTAACATTCGTCCGTAATAGCCCTCTCCTTTGGTTCCCTTTTCCAGAAAAAGCTTTCGGGCAGGAAAAGCTACCAAAGATATCTCATAATTGCCTTTTCCCATATAGCGGGAATCGTATCCGTAAGCCATTTTATTTTGAATATAACTTAACCCGCTACGTTCGCCCGGATGATCAGTTTTATTTATCCAATACACGTTTATCGGCTTATCTTCAACAACCAAGCCCTTTTTGTCAACATTTAAATCATAACATACAATATTCGCGTTTTTTGAACGAGCTATAAAAAATATTCTTTTATCGTCATCGTTTGCATTTTCAGAAAATATTGTAAATGAACATAATATGGCAAATGTCACCAAGCCTGATAAAAATGTAACGTATGAATATAACGATCGTCGTAACATGATAAAATTTTAATGCAAATTTAGTGAAATTCTAGTTATCCAATGTTATCAGGTTAATGAAAAGCACTACTTTTGCACCAAGTTTTTATAATTAAACCTGAAACCGGTATTGTAAAATAAATATACTATGCTTCAAATGACTTACAAAAAGCCATTTTACACGATGATTTTCAATAAATATGCAGCATTTCTTTTCCTTATCATGTCGATACCCGGGTTTGTTGTTGGTCAGCAGACTGTTGTAAAGGGAAAGATCACCGATGCCAATACAAATGAGCCCATACCTTTTGCCAACGTGGTAATGAAAGGGACAACTGTTGGATCAACCACCGATTTTGATGGCAATTACCAGATGACTACAAGCAAACCCTCTGATTCTGTAGCTGTTTTGGTTGTCAATTATAAGGGTAAAGCAAAAAAGATCAAAAAAGGAATCACTCAAACAATTAACTTTCAGCTTGAAGGGGCTACTTTTGAATTGGGAGAGGTGGTTATTGAGGCTGGTGAAAACCCGGCACATCCTATCGTAAGGAAAGCACGCGAAATGCGTAAGATCTACAACATGGAAAAGCTCGATGCTTATGAGTTTAAGAGTTATGTGAAGACAGACATAAGTATCGACAAAATTGGCGAGAAGTTCAAAAACAGCAAGGCGATGAAGCCTTTCACACATATTTTTGACAGCCTCCAAAAAGCCGCGGGTGAAGACGGCAAAGTAGTATTGCCCTTTTTCGTCAGCGAATCGCTTAACGATATATTCTACCTGAAAGACCCGAAAAGAAATAAAACCATAGTTCAGGGAAGCAAAATGACCGGTTTGGTAATTGATAATTTCCAAATCTTTGAACAGTTTTTAGGCAAAGCATTCCAAGACTATAATTTCAACGACAATTTTCTGAGAATTTTCGATCGAACCTTCATTTCGCCCATTGCTGCCGGCTCGTTTGGTTATTACGAATATTACATCATGGATACCGTGCAAATAGACGGGGTGAACTGTTTCGAGCTTAAGGTGAAATCGAAAAGACCACAAGAATTGGCCTTTAACGGGAAAATGTGGATTGCTGACTCCACCTTCGCTCTTCGTCGTGTTGACCTTGAGATTCCGCCTAATGCCAACTTCAACTTCATCGAAAGGTATAAGATTCAACAGGATTACGAGAACGTGGGACTTGACGCATGGCTACCCACCAAGACACGTGTTTTGGTTGATATGCAAGAATTTGGCGATTCTACCATTGGTTTAATTGGTAAATTCTATGTTTCGAACAAAGACTTCGTTTTAAATCAACCCAAAGAACTCAAATTTTACCGCGATAACTTAGAGGTTGAGGAGAACAGCATGTATCGCGACGAAGCCTACTGGGCCACCGAACGCAGGAAAATGATTACAGATGCCGTGGCTGTTGAAAAGTCGTACGACGTAATTGACTCTCTAAGAAAATCCCCTCGAATGACCCGGATAAGGAAGGCTATCAGGATATTGTGGGATGGATACTACAACTTCGGGAAATGGCAACTCGGGCACTGGTACACCATGATTGGCAACAACAAAGTAGAAGGATTTAGATTGCAGGCTACAGGTCAAACTACAATCGATTTTAGCAAAAAGTGGATACTGAAGGGACATCTGGCATACGGATTCAAAGATGCTAAAGTTAAATACAACGGACAGGTTGAATACTACCTTAATAGAAACAGATGGACTAAATTGGGAGTCAGACACCAATATGACATGGAACGACTTGGAATTGATCCTGACTTTCTCGAGTCGCATGTGTTTTTGAACTGGCTTTTCATCTTTTCGTCGCAATTTGGATATTTAGAGCGGATGAGTTTGACAGAACAAACCAGACTTTGGTTTGAGACCGACCATTGGCGAGGATGGAACACGAAATTTATGGTTACCCATAAACACTTCCAACCTGCTGGTAATTATCATTTTGCTTATTATGATAAAAACAATTCCATTCACGACAACTACAGAAGTACCGACTTTACCTTCGTTACAAGTTATGCCTCCAAACGGGTTTGGCTTGTTGAAGATAACTGGCGCATAGGAGCCGAATCGATGCGCGCTCCGGTTTGGACTTTTAAGGCTGTTTTGGGATTTAAAGGTTTGCTAGGCAGTGACTTTACCTACCAAAAACTATCACTTAACGTAGCTCAATTCTGGAATACCGGATACCTCGGACGACTGGACTACTCCATCACTGCCCAGAAAGTGTTTGGACAGGTCCCCTACCCCAATGCCGTAATTTTCCAAGGTAACGAGCCAATCTTTTCATCAGAGAAAAGCTACAACCTGATGCACTTTTTTGAATTCGCGGGTGATGAGTCGGTAGAAGCCATCTTGCTTCATCATTTTGATGGATTGTTTTTTAACCGGGTACCCTTGCTTAAACGACTGAAATTAAGAGAGGTGGCTGGATTGAATGTGATTTTCTCACGCATGACTGACAAAAACAATTTCCGGACAGCCGACAATCCCGACGGATTGCTACCCGAATACGACAACGGTATTGAGGTAACCAAGTTCAGAACCATGAAATTGGAAAAGCCTTACGTAGAAGTATCGTATGGAATCGAAAACTTATTTAAAGTTGTAAGAATTCAGGCCTTCCATCGTCTAAGTTATCTCGACAAAGGGCCTGACGGTAAAACTGTTTATCCCTTTGCTGTAAAAGCTTCATTCATTTTCAGACTCTGACAGATGACAGAACAAGTTCTACGAATCGAAAACCTCAGCAAATCCTATGGTTCGCTGGTGGCTCTCAACAACCTGAATCTCACCGTGAACCGTGGTGAGATTTTCGGCATTTTAGGCCCTAACGGAAGCGGGAAAACCACAACACTGGCTATTCTGCTCGGAGTAATCCTCCCCAACAACGGTAGCTTCAAGTGGTTTAACGAGGAACCATCGGCCTACATCAGGACAAAAATTGGAGCGGTTCTGGAACAGCCCAATTTTTACCCCCATTTGTCTGCCCGACAAAATCTTAGGGTGGTAGCACGGATAAAAGGTGTAGATGATTCTGATATTCCACGTGTTTTGTCGATTGTAAGCCTCGAGCACCGAGCCTCACACCGCTTTAAAACATACTCCTACGGCATGAAACAACGCCTGGCTATTGCAGCTGCTTTGCTGGGCGATCCCCAGGTTTTGATTCTTGACGAACCAACCAATGGACTCGACCCCCAAGGCATTGCTGAAATCAGAGAGCTGGTCATGAAAATAGCTTCAAGAGGAATTACCATCATCATGGCCAGCCATTTGCTCGACGAGGTTCAAAAAATCTGCTCACATGTGGCAGTCCTTCGAACCGGAAATCTTTTATTCACCGGCAGAGTAGACGATATGGTTGGGGAGACAACCACCCTTGAGTTGGCAGCTCCCGATATGGCCTTGTTGCACACGTTGCTGTCATCTCATCAGGAACTTGACAGTATTTCAGTTGCCGGTGGTAAGATTCTGGCTCAGTTTAAAGGCACAGCCGATCCAGGGGCAATTAACAAATTCCTGTTCGACCAAGGTGTTACCCTGTCCCATTTGACAAAACGTCAGCGCTCGCTCGAGTCGCAATTCCTTGAAATACTCAATAACTCTGAAAATCCCAAGCCATGATCAAACGACTGCTTCAAATTGAGATGCGAAAGATAGGGAGCTACAGGCTTTTCTGGGCGCTGTTGGCTGTATTAGCCGCCGGCCTCGCCGGAGCTTTCTGGGGCGTTGAAAGCTTTCTTCAGGAAGTTACCAGCGATGCACGACAAAATTCCCCGATACCAATTCCAACCATCTCGCTCTACACCTTTCCAGGCATCTGGCACAACCTCACCTATATTGCTGGTAGTCGCCTTTTCCTCCTTTTTCCAGCCTTTGTGATAGTTTTGCTTGTCACCAATGAATTCACCTTCCGGACTCTTCGCCAGAACGTGATTGACGGGATGAGCCGCGACCAGGTTGTATTGTCGAAAATCCTCTTTGTTACGTTTCTGTCTCTTGGATTAACCCTCTTTGTTGCCATCAACGGATTGTTGCTTGGAATGATTCATACCCCTGTCGCTGACTGGTATCAGGTATTTAATAAATCATGGTTTCTGGCAGCATTTTTTCTTGAAGTATTCGGGTTCTCTATGTTGGCTCTGATGATTGGTTTTTTGGTTCAGAAATCGATTTTTGCTTTAGGAATTCTCTTCGTGTATTCAGTTATTGCCGAGCCTATAGCGGTTCATTATTCTCCCGAATGGTTGAAACCGCTGCTTCCTGTAAATGCAATCAGCCACTTAATCGAGTTGCCAAACAGCGGGTTGATGCGCCTGTTTGGAATCAGTTTTAAAGAATACATCTCGCCACAGGATGCTATCGTAACACTGCTTTGGTGCCTCTTTTTTGCCTTTTTAGCTGCCTGGATTACTCGCAAGCGCAATCTTTAGGTCTGGTTTTTCAATTGCAAAAACACCGCAATGAGTTCTCTTTGCCTTACAGCCAGACTCTGCTCAAGAAGGTTCATAAGGGTTCGATTTTCCTTGAACTCATGTAGGTTTTAAATCCTATTAACACTCTAAATCACTTATAGTTAGCACTATGAGTTGTTTTTACGCAGGCGATCATTTTTAGTGTTAGAAATTTTAACGTACATTTGCCGCGTTAAAAAATCATCATGTCTTAAAAATTAACAATCATGTATCAGGCAGTTAGTTTTGAAGAAGCCGTAAAGGTTATTAAATCAAACGATCACATTATCATTCATAGCGTTGCCTGTGCACCGCATCCCTTAATTGAGGCCATGGTTGCCCGCGGTCGCAATAAAGAGTTTTGTAATGTGACAATCCATCATTTACATACCGAAGGTCCTGCGCCCTATGCCTCTCCCGAATTTGAGGGTATTTTTCAACTCGATTCCTTTTTTGTAGGTCACAACGTTCGCAAAGCCACCCAGTCGGGGTATGCCGATTACATTCCCGTTTTCTTGAACGACACTCAAAAGCTTATCCGCGAAAGAGTTATTCCTGTAAACGTGGCAATGGTTCAAGTTTCGCCACCTAACAAACATGGCTGGGTATCGCTAGGAACTTCTGTTGACGCCACTTTGGCCGCGGTTGAAAACGCGGAGACTGTTATTGGGGTTATCAACCCCAACGTTCCCCGGGCTTTTGGCGATGCCATGATCCACATGAGTCATATAGATATTTTTTGCACCGACGACACCCCTCTGACCGAGGCAGCTCCTGGTCCATTAAGCGATATCGACAAGGCGATTGGCCGAAACGTTGCGGCCCTGGTTGAAGACGGAGCCACCCTTCAAATGGGTATCGGAGCAATTCCGAATGCTGTGCTTGCCGAGCTGGGCGGGCATAAAAACCTTGGTGTTCACACAGAGATGTTCTCCGATGGGCTGCTCCCTTTGGTTGAATCGGGAGTTGTGAATGGCGCAGAAAAACGAATTGACAGGGGAAAAATTGTTGCCACATTCCTGATGGGTTCTCGCAAACTTTACGATTTCATTGACGATAACCCCGGTGTTTTAATGAAAGATGTGGGTTATACAAATTGTGTTGAACTCATCTGTAAAAACCCCAAAGCCACCTCCATCAATTCTGCCATCCAGATCGACCTCACCGGTCAGGTATGTGCCGATTCGATTGGGACCAGGTTTTATTCGGGAGTTGGAGGTCAGATAGATTTCATCAGGGGTGCCGCTTCATCAGAAAAAGGGAAACCCATTATCGCCCTGCCCTCGCTCACCGAAAAAGGTGTTAGTAAAATTGCACCCATCCTCAATCCGGGAGCTGGCGTTGTTACCACCAGAGCCAATATCCAATGGGTGGTTACGGAGCACGGAGCCGTAAACCTGTATGGAAAATCCTTGCAAGAAAGGGCGCGGTTGCTCATCTCAATAGCCCATCCAAACCATCAAGAGATGTTGGAGAGAGAGGCTTTCGAAAGATTTGGACCGCATTTCAGATTCAAAAGGTAATTCTCAACTGCCCGCCCCCAAAAGGCGGGTAGTTTTTTAATTGGCCGGCATTGGTTATTTTTGCTGTCCGAACACGCCTCTATTGTCATATCCATTGCCTATTAAATCCACCCCCGATCTCTATCTTGCCATCCCGGTGATGGACGAATGGCCACAAATTGTTGATCTGATTGATTGTTTGGCCTGCCAATCACACCCCTTCAGGAAGGCGGTGTTTTGCGTTAACCAACCTGACCATTGGTGGAACGATGAGGCAAAAAAATCCATTTGCGAAAACAACCTACAAACCATCAACTACCTCAGAAACCAAAACCTTATAGATGCCACTGTCATCGACAGGTCGTCGTCAGGGAAAGGATGGGACAATCGTCATTATGGCGTTGGATGGGCCAGAAAACTGGCAATGGATGCCATCAACAACATGGCGCTTCCAAGCGATCTGATTGTGAGCATGGATGCCGACACCTTTTACCCTCCTGATTACCTAAGCTCGTTGGTTGCCAACCTGTCGAAAAACCCCGATTCCGCCGGTTTTGCCCTACCCTATTACCACCGCCTAACCGGTGATGAACAAACCGACAGAGCCATGCTTCGCTACGAGATTTACATGCGATATTATGCTTGCAATCTGTGGCGTTGCCGGCTCCCCTACCGGTTCACTGCCATTGGATCTGCCCTCGCCACAACTGTAAGAGCCTACAGGCATGTGAACGGCATCACGCCACACAAAAGCGGAGAAGATTTTTACTTTCTTCTAAAACTCGCGAAAACTGGAAAAATCGTAACACGGAATGAAGAAATGGCCTACCCCGCTGCCCGTTTTTCCGACAGGGTTTTCTTTGGTACCGGCCCCGCAATGATTAAAGGAAGATCGGGTGACTGGACCTCGTATCCCTTTTATTCGCCCTTGGTGTTTGATCAGGTAGCCCATGCATATCAATTGCTTCCCTCGTGCTACAATTCCGATATAGAAAATCCTTTCTATGAATTTGTTAATCAGCAGCTAAATGCTGTTAACCTGTTTGCTCCCCTCCGAAAAAATCACAAGGATACAAACCGGTTTGTGAAAGCAGCAACCGAGCGGCTTGATGCCTTAAGAGTTTTGCAGTATCTTCGACAATCGGGTGTTGACGAGCGTTTCTCGGATGAAGAAATGGTTTGCAATTATCTTAGATCCTTTCATGTAACTTTGTCGCCCGATTCCTTCTCGTTTGACCATTCTCCAATTGAGGAGTTGGATCGTGTTCGCGACATTTTTTACTTTTTAGAGACTGAATATCAAAACCATGAATGAAGTGCATAGATCGAAACTTCTGGTGATAACAGGAGCCACGGCTACCGGAAAAACACGTTTAGCCACCACGCTTGCCGTTCATTACAACGGGGAGATCATCAGTGCCGATTCAAGACAAGTTTATCGGGGGATGGACCTTGGGACTGGCAAAGATTTATCGGAATACACAATCGACGGGCACATTGTAAAACACCACCTTATCGACATCCACGATCCTGGATTCGAGTACAACATCCATCGCTTTGGGAATGATTTCCGTTCGGCCTACAACCAAATAGCCTCAAAAGGCTGTTTACCTGTGCTTTGCGGAGGATCGGGCTTGTACTTAGAGACCGCTCTCAAAGGTCTGGCGTCTAATGACGTGCCGGTGAATCATGGTTTGCGCGAGGAGTTGAAACTGCTATCGACAGAACAACTTAGAATGAGATTGGAAAAAAGCAAGATGCCTCACAACACAACCGATTTGAATGACCAGGCAAGGCTCATCAGAGCTATTGAAATTGCTGAGGACGATCAAGTCATACACCATCACATGCTACCCCACTTAATGATTGGCCTGCGACTGGAGAGAGCAAAACTTCGGGAGGCTATTACACAACGCCTTGAAGCCCGGTTGCGAAGCGGGATGGTTTCCGAAATTGAAAATCTGCTTGCAGCCGGAGTTAAACCAGAGTCACTCCTTTTTTACGGTCTTGAGTACAAATACCTTACCCTGTTTGTCACCGGAAAACTTACATACAAGGAGGCAGTTTCATTACTCAATACCGCCATTCACCAATTTGCCAAGCGGCAGGAAACATGGTTTAGAAGAATGGAAAAACAAGGTTTTGTTATCAATTGGATAGATGCTTCTTTGCCATTCAGCGAAATTTTGGCACAAGCGATTTTTATAATAAAAAAACAGTGGGAGAATGCGTGAAATAGTTATAATTACAGGTGCAACCGGATTTATTGGAGGTTTTATTGTTCAAAAAGCCCTTGAGGAAGGGCTGGAGGTTCATTGCCTTGTCAGAAAGTCGTCAGACATCAGCAGGATCAATCAGCCAGGAGTCGTAATACATTATTACACAGCTGACAGCCTCGAGTCACTTAATGAAAACTTTGATGATTTTCGAAAAAAATATGGAGAAGCTACCTATTTTATTCACAATGCGGGCATTACCAAAGCCTTGGATACAAGTCAGTTTGACATCATCAACGGACAGCATACACAGCGGTATGCCCTGGCAGCACGACAGAATTTTCCATCGTTGAAGCGGTTTGTGTTGATGAGTTCACTGGCAGCACAGGGTCCTGGCAATTCCAACACCCTGATTCCCATTACCGTTCAACACCAACCCAAACCCGATACATTCTATGGCAGGAGCAAATTGTTGGCTGAGAATTTGTTGAAATCTGTAAAAGGACTTCCGTGGACCATACTTCGCCCAACAGGCGTTTATGGGCCCTACGATCGCGATTACCTGCTGTTTCTTAAAGCGCTTCAAATCGGGATTGAACCAGTGATGGGTTTCAAAGAACAGCATTTAAGCTTTGTATATGCCACCGATTTGGTGGAGGCCATCTTTTTGGCATTAAAAACCAACACTGTTGGGCATACTTTTCTGGTAAGCGACGGACAGAATTACACCTCACAGCAATATGGAAACATTGCCAGAGAAATACTGAGAACACGCGCTATCAGAGTACCCATTCCGCTGGCAATTGTTTGGGCATCAACATTCTTTCTTGAACAAATAGCCAGGTTTACAAGAGAAGTACCTACCCTGAACAAAGACAAATACCAAACAATGAAAGCAATAAACTGGAAAGTAGATATTGAAGAAACCAGAAAATTGTTGAATTACCAACCTCAAATCGATCTTCGGCGGGGGCTGGAGCTTTCGGTGGAATGGTATCGCGAAAACCGTTGGTTAAATTAATTCAAAGTATTGAGATCCTTCTTGTAAAGGGGGAGAGAGAACCAAAAAGTACTCCCTTTTCCCAGTTCCGATTCAACCCAGATTTTACCCCCCATCAACTCGATCAAACCCGATGTGATGCTTAAACCCAATCCGGCTCCACTTTGCTTATCATGCTTACCTTGCCCCAACTGATGAAACCTGTCGAACACCGTCTCTAATTTATCTGGAGGAATTCCATATCCGGAATCTCTCACAAAAAACTTGACAGCATCACCTTCGGCACGAAGAAAACCAAAAGAAACAAACCCTTCGTTTGTAAATTTGATGGCGTTGACTACCAAATTGGTGACTATCTGACGCAAACGGTGAGGATCTGACAATACCAACTGCTCATTATTCCACTCTGGAGGTAAATAACTCAGAATCAAATGCTCTTTTCGTTTATTTTTTAATTCGTGTTGAAAAACAGGCAGCATGTCCGAAAGGAGAACTGAGGGATCGGTTGGTTCGATGCGCAAAGTAAGCTGACGTGCTTCAATTTTGGATATGTCGATTATATCGTTAATTAAATTAAGCAAGACTTCGGAATTGACGTTCACGAGACTCTGGTAGTATTCTCTCTCGCTTCTGGTTATATCGGGATCGGCCAACAATTCCGAAAATCCGATAATGGCATTCATGGGCGTTCTGATTTCATGCGACATATTGGCAAGAAAGGCCGATTTGAGACGGTCGGTTCTTACAGCCCTCTCCTTCTCCTCTTGCAATTGTTCCTGTGCTTCGGCAAGCTCTTGAATTTTCAGGTTTAGCTCCATGGTATTTCTCTTTACCTGCCGGCGCAGCAATCGACTATAACCAACTGATGCAATGAGCAATACAAGCACAATCCCAACAACAACCAAGGTAATCCGAAGCCATTTGCTAAGTGATTGATCCCTCTCCAAAGAACCAAACCACTTGTTGTAAATCTCGTCGTATTGGCCAGTTTCCTGAAGGATAGCGAGCCCCTTGTTTACTTCATTGATCAGATCTGTATTGCCTTTTTTTACTGCCATTACATAGTCACGAGGTAAAACTGGCAAACCCACAGATTTTAAGTTTGTTAGTTTGTTGTTTTCAACAAGAAACATCCCTACATGCTTTGGTAGAAGCATAGCGTCGCCCTTTCCTGATGCCAGAAGCTGAAGCCCTTTTAGGTTATTCTCAACGTAAATCATCTGAATATTAGGCGAGAGCTGTTCGAGGTATTCGCGCAACACCTGACTGTTGTATATGATGATGCTAAGTTTATCGGTAGAGGTAATGATATCGTTGTAGGACCTTACCCTCCCGTTGTTTCTTACAAAAAAAGAGTGAAAACTGACTAAAATCGGAGTACTAAGCTCGTAGGTTGTCAAGCGGTCTGCCTTAACATACATTCCCGGTATCAAATCAGCCTGGTTGTTTTCAAGATCAGAAACCATTTTGTACCAGGGGGCTGTATTGATTTCGATATCCCAACCCATCACTACTCCTAAGGATTTTACCAAATCGATATCAAATCCAACGGGCTTTCCCGACTGATCAACATATTGAAAAGGAGGATACGACTCGTCGCAGGTAACGCGAAGTACAGGAGTAGTTGCTGATACCTGGCAAGCCAGAAACAATGAAATCGCAAAGAGAGTAATCCGGGGATTTCGAAATATCATGAGTTATAAAAAAACTTAAACCCTACAAAGCTACCTTTTTTTTGCAGATCAAACAAGGTGTTAGCAGAAAATCAGTTTCCATTATCAATTTGGTTTTGATCGTTATTCCCTTTCAAAACTTTGATAAAAAAGTAAGACGTAAAGCCGATCACAACAATCCATGTGGACAGCATTGTAATTAACGCACTGGTATTCATAACTATATTGAATTTTCTTTTTTACGACGAGTGTAGGCAATATGAACCAGGAGTGAGATTCCTAAAAACAAAGCAAGTAAAAGCAACCGCGACATATCAACAAAGAAGATGCGGTTGATAACCCTTCCTTCATAAAGTGGTTGATTTTTAATTACCTGATCGCCTTTTGATATCAGCAATTTTCCGCTGGCATCGAGTGTAAAAGTTTGCGCGAACTCGTGGGTCTTGCCTGCTGGAATTACCTGAACATAATAACGATAGCTCTGTTTCCAAACAGAATCAACCTTGCCGTCGAGTTCTGAATAATATCGATCAGCGAAATATTTCGGGTTGGCAGTACCTTCCTTATGAATGAGTTTTCCAATGATGCTTTCGGGGTGTAGAGGCCAACCTGTCAGGCTGATTTTCGACCAATCGTCATTTGCCGGACGAAGCAGCGAACTAACGAACACCACAATTAAAACTACCGGCGTTACATATTGCAACAAATACTTAAAAACCAAGGGGACTTTAATATCGGCGCCACGGTTTATTTCAGCCCAACCTTTTTTCATCCCGAAAAACCACGCGAAAAGTATGGCTTCAAACATCGCGAAAACCACAAGTGAGACGGTTCCTGCCCAATAATCGTATTCATCAAAAACGCCCTGCTGAAAAAACAGCACGGTTGGCAAGCCCAGAAAAAGGATTATAAGCCCGAAAGTCATGGCAGCTGGCTTGCGACGCCATTTAAACTCATCTTGCAAAAACCCGACAATGGGTGTCCCCATGGCCAACGATGATGTGATACCCGCAAAAAACAACAGCCCGAAAAAAGCAACACCGGCCAAAGCCGACAGAACAGGCCCCCATTGCTCAAAGAGGAATGGCATTGTGCGGAAGGCTAACCCAAGGCCGCCCAATCCAGTCAGGTCAACAACCCTATCGATCCCAAGGTACCCAATGGCAATTGGAATAACGATGGCACTTCCAAGCACTATTTCAACAAACTCGTTCATGAACCCCGCCGACATGGCGTTGCAGGCAACGTCTTCATTCTTTTTGAGATAGGAAGCATAACATTGAATGGAACCCATTCCCACCGAAAGGGTAAAAAAGATTTGTCCGGCGGCGGCAAGCCACACTTTTGGATTTGCCAGCGAATCGTAATTGGGTGTCCATAAGAAATTTAGTCCCTCGCTTCCTCCAAACACTGCCCCATCTTCGCCGGGAGTAAGGTTGATTCCCTTCCAGGCTAGAAATACGCCAAATAGGATAAGAAGCGGCACTCCAATCTTGGCTGTTTTTTCTACTCCCGCGCTCAATCCTTTGCTCAAAATCCATGTGTTAAGAGCAAGGCATAACACAAAAAAGAGGATTGCCTCGAAAGGGATGCCGGTAGTTGATACCGTAACGTCAAGATATTGGCTGAAAAATCCTGCAACGTCGTGCTGGCTTAAACCATTGAAAGTTCCAGCCACGCTGTGATATACATACGACATTGTCCAACTTTCCATATAGCAGTAATAAGCTGCAATGGCTATGTTGCAAAAAATGCCAAAAACGCCTACATATTTCCATATCCGTCCACGGTGCAGGCTGTGCATGATGAAGGGGGTGCTGTGATGCCCAAACTGACCTCCATAACGCCCCGAACTCCATTCAATAAGCAACAGGGGAAGGCCAAGAATCACCAGCGACACCAAATAAGGGATAATAAAGGCCCCTCCGCCATTTTGAACAGCTTGCACAGGAAATCGGAGAAAATTACCAAAGCCAACGGCGTTTCCGGCCATGGCTAACACCAGTCCCACACGCGAACCCCAGGCCTCAGCTTTGATACTGACTGGCAATTTTTGATTGGTTTTTGACATACAAAAAATGTTGGTTGAATGATATCCGTTGTTAAACTACATTAATTGCCGGGAAGTGTAGTCAAAAGCTTCCATTTGGGGCATATTTGAATACAATCGTCAGCAAAAACAGGGCTAAGATACGGTTTGTTATTGGATTTCGGCTACCAACCTGCGAGTTTTTTCAATCTGTAACCTGGTTCCAAGAATAAACAATTTGGCTCCACGATTGATGGTGGTATCGGGCGGTGGATTTATAAGATACTCACCATCAGTAGTTTTTAATCCTATGACATTAACACCACAACGCGACCGGATCTCTAATTCGTTGATGGATTTGTTGTTCATGTTGGATGGAAGGTTCCTGCAATCAACCTCTTCGAGTGTCGTAGGCGATTCCCCATGAATCGAAAGGTGCTCGAGAAACTCGACGATGTTGTGACGGGCTACAAGTTTTACCATATGAGCACCTCCTATTTGTTCGGGCAGAACAACGCTGTTGACCCCTGCTACCCTCAATTTTTTTTCGGAGCTGGCATTGGCTGCCCTGCTGATGATGGTAAGCGATGGATTGAGTGATCGCGCTGTAAGCACCACGAAAAGATTATCAGCATCAACAGGGAGGCAGCTTAAAAGAGCTCTGGCTTTGTGAATTCCGGCACTCGAAAGCACATCATCGTCGGTAGCATCGCCCACGATGAATGGAATGTCTTCTGAAGTGCCATTTGTTGCTTCTTTGTTAGAATCCACTACAACAAAATGATAATTATAGGCTTTCAGATCTTTCACTGCCTGCCGGCCATTTCGGCCATATCCTACTACAATTACATGATTCTCCATTTTTTACCATTGGTTCTGTTCAATTTTATATTCAATATCGATTTCAACCTGCCTTCAACAATTTGCGACGACAACACGGTGATGGCATAAGCAAAAACGCCAAGTCCAACCATTATAAGGAGTATGGTAAACATCCGCCCCTCAGCCGACAGTGGAACAACCTCACCATAACCCACAGTAGCAAGGGTGATTACAGTCATGTAGATGGCATCGAAAAAAGAGTAATCCTCAATTACCATATATCCAAAGGTGCCTCCAGCTATCACGAAAACAAGCAGCAAACTTGCCACCAACAGATTGATCTGGCTTCTGAAAAGTATATGAAACTGGTGTGCCAGCCGACCGGCCCAAATAAAAAGAGTTTGCATAATTTTCCCTCCAGATTAGTTCTTTTTTAAAAGACTGTGCCCAATCTGACAATCCAGACATCGGCGCTTGTCGCAATAGGTTCTCTTTAATTCCAGCAAAGCCTGTGATTGAAAGGCCGATGTGATGGTTATCCCGTGTGTTTTCCAGAATTCAATCTCGTTGTTCTTCTCAGCCGGAATTGTTGAAAGCAAACTGATAGCTTTCTCGGCTGCCCCATCATCAGCCCTGTCGTGACCCCAGGCAAACAGAAATGGGACTACGGCGTTTATTAAAATAAGATATGCCTGATCTTTACCTAATCCCGACTGATGTTCAGGCGATTGCAGGTCAAATCTATAATGGGTTTGCCAATAATCAGACGCCGGATTTATTAAAATCCGAAGAGCTTCATCTACAGTCTGAACTGTAGTAAGCTGACTGAACAGCCGGTCGTGTTGATGAATAAGCCCGGCAAATTGGGCAATACGAAGTGTTGGAAACGAGGGTGGTCGCAGCCGGGCAAAGCGCCAAATGCTTTCGTCAAGAGGGCGAAGTGAGTACTTTCTTTGTAAGAACGAAAACTCGTTTTGCAATTGTCGGGGCCAGCTATCAGAGAAAGTTTTGTTCAACAGACCCGATTGCCCGAAAAGCAAAGCCTCAAGTTGCATAAGGTTGTCGCGGTGCCGAAGAAGGACTGACAAAGGCATGGTTCGAGCCAGCATCTCCATAGCATCCGCATTCACACGCAAACCAAATGACCTGAGCAATCGTTGATAGAAGGCCTCCTCCCAGCTCATCGAGGTGGTGGTCAACATCTGGCTGATGCGATGGTACCGCTCTTCGAGGCGGTGAGCCGTTACCCTGGTCAGCATCGATTCTACAGCCATCAAATCAGCCTTATTGACAACGGCTTCACAGGGTACGGTACCTTTGCCGGCCATTAGTTCCTGATATTTAGCCTCTAAGGCCAAATCTATATAACTACCAATTTCGAGTGTGTGAATTGGGGCCCCCGTTACGGTGGTATCGTGCTGGAAAACCACATGCAGAATTACATTCTGATATGCTTTATCAGTACTGTGCTGATGCCGTTCCCAGTCGCTGGTTCGCAAATGCATCTCCACGTTCCCGGCCCAAAGTGTCTCTCCGATTCTTACGCGAGCGTTAAAAAAATCGGGACCTGAATCGTTGTTCCGCACACCAGGATTAATCAACTCGATGGGTTCGCCATCAACTGTTTTCATGCCGTCGGGTACCAACCTGAACTGCCATACATAGTAAATAAAATCTTCTTTCACAGCTTGTTTGGTTTTTGTTGTTATTACCATTTAACAGATTGCAACCTGCCTTCAACGGTCTTTTTGTAAAGGATTTTAGCTACCAAAGATTGAAATGAATGACTGCGGGCAATCTCTCTGAAAAGGAAACTGAACAACCTTGGCTTGTTACCAAAAAACCTGATAAGCCCTCCTCTGAGCGAGAACTCCTTTTTCAAAACAGCCATCAACCTTTGGTCAAATTGCTGGTTGAATTGAGCCGAAAAATTGCCATGCTCAAAAGCATTAACCAGGTGATTGGCTGCCAGCAACCCGCTCATCAGAGCATTCCCGATACCTTCTCCAGCCAAAGGATCGACCAGTGAAGCAGAATCGCCGACCGACAGCCACCGGTTGCCCGAAAAAACACGATGTGGCTTGGCCAACGGCAAAACATCGCTTTCAATCTGTCCGATCAAGACAGCATCCTGAAAACGAGCCGACAATTCAGAGTTTTCCTGAATCAGATCAAAGAAAAGCCGGTTGAGGTTGTGTTTTTTGTGTTTACGCATGCTGAGAGGGACATAAATACCAGCGTTCCACAGCCCGTCAGGAAGCGGAAAAATCCAGAAATAGCCAGGGAAAACCTCCTTCAAAAAATAAAACCCTACCAAGTTGGAGTTGTCAACCACCCTGATGTTTTTGAAGATACCCCTCAGGGCAATGGCATCTCTCTTTCGGTCGAAAGGTTTGCCTGCCAGGGTATCAATCAGTTTTGAATGAGCTCCGTCGGCCACAACTACCACTTTACCAACAAATTCCTTGTCGTCAGATTTCACCCTAACCTGGTCGTGCTCTGTTTCTATACCAAGCACTTTGGTGGAGAAAAAAACTTCGGTATTGGTCAATTGCTCAGCCCGCCTGAGTAGTTCTTCATCGAACTGGTTGCGGTTGATGGTTGCACCCATTACCAATTCTCCTCCTGAGACACGTGGACGGTAACGGTACAGATGATGGTCGGGGGTGGTGACTTCAAAACCATGAACTGGCAACATGGATAAACCAGAATGGTCACCCTGAAACAGATCGGAAAGCACCCGCAGGGATCGACTGCTTAATCCTCCGCCACAAACTTTATCGCGTGGAAACCGGTCTTTATCGATAAGGGTGACCTTGAGATGGGATTGGGCAAGCCCCAAAGCAGTTGCCAGACCGGCCGGACCGCAACCAACAACAAGAATGTCTGATTGAACAACAGAAGGCATGAAAACAATTTTTCAAGCACAAACTTAACTCATTTATTTTTTTCGTCCTACATTTGAAAAAAATTATATCCGAATTCATGAAAAACCCAACATACTGTATCCTTGTTATCTTAATGTTCACCTCTTCCGCTGGTTGCTCAAAAAATTCTGAGAACACGCACCAACCAGAACCTCAACCGGTAGCATTTGATTTTTTTTACAAAGCTGTCGATGCCTCCTACATACCTCAAATAAGAGCCTCTGGTGCAGTCACTTTCAGCACATCCGGTTCTCCTGAAGACATGCTAACAACCCTGCAAAAGGCTGGTGTTAATACCATCAGGCTCAGGCTGTGGCACACTCCTGCCGGTGGGCATTCGGGGCTTGATGAAGTGAACAGGCTGGCAACAGAAATCCGACGAGCCGGTATGAAAGTCTGGCTTACAATCCACTATTCCGATTCATGGGCTGATCCTCAGAAACAGATAAAACCAAAGGCATGGAAAAACCTGACTTATACCACCCTGAAAGACAGCCTCTACAACTACACTAAACACGTTACCGCTATTCTCAAACCCGATTTGGTTCAAATAGGCAATGAAATCAACAACGGTATCGTGTGGCCTGAGGGCTCGGCAACTAATACCAGCCAATACATCGAATTGATAACAACCGGAATTTCGGCAGCGAGGGCCGGATGGCCCGAATCGAAAGTTATGCTTCACGTGGCCGGTCCCGACGATGCCGACGAGGTGCTAAAATTGTTCCAAAATGCAGATTTCGACCTGATTGGATTATCGTATTACCCCATTTGGCACGGAAAGAATCTTTTACAGACAGAGGCCACCCTCTACGATTTGCACCACCGTTACAGCAAACCTGTGGTAATTGCCGAGACTTCCTACCCGTTTACCCTTGGATGGAACGACCACACCAACAACATCATAGGAATGGCTAACCAGATTTTGCCCGATTTCGACCCAAATCCAATGGGTCAGCGCGATTTTCTTTTGTACATCCACACCATGATGAAACGCTTAGGCAACGTCTCAGGTTATTGTTACTGGGGTGGCGAGTGGATAGCTTTTAAAGGACCCGAGGCAACCGACGGGTCATCATGGGAAAACCAGGCATTATGGGACTTTGACGGCAAACCCCTGCCTGCTTTCGAGGTGTTTGGCAAATAGTTGCAAACGGCATTGCTGTTTATGCGAAAAAAAACCGGCAACCTGGGTTGCCGGCTCATTTGAAATGTATTTAAAACCAATAAACTAATTGACAAATCTGAACATCTTGTTCCATCTGATCTTTCCGTCAGACACCGTGCGGTCTTTGTCGAGCGACAGCCAAACGAAGACAGCTTTTCCAACAACATGATCCTCGGGCACAAAACCCCAATAGCGCGAATCAGCTGAATTGTGCCGGTTGTCGCCCATCATCCAGTAATAATTCTGTTTGAAAGTGTAACTATCTGCTTGTTTACCATTAATCAGGATCACAGAATCTTTAACCTCAAGCGTGTTGCCTTCGTAAACCCCTATAATCCGTTTGTAAAGTGGCAAAGTGCTCAGGTTCAATTCAACCGTTGCACCTTCTTTTGGGATATACAGTGGTCCGAATTGATCTACATTCCATGGATACCGTTTATCGAAGGGGAAAATATTGGGTTCCCACTCGCCGGCTTGGTAGAAAATCCGGCGAACTTCGGTTACATTAGGAAGTTTGCTCAGTTTGTCAGCATTTTCCTGAGTAAGAGGCAACATCCCGACGTTTTTATAAAACATAATATCTTCGTTCGAGATTCTCAACTCATGGAATTTCCTGTCGGCAACCTGAACCCCATTGGTAACCACAGCATAGTTGAATTGCATCAGAGCAGGGTTATCCCCTTTTTTCCCGTTGATGTAGATCTGCTGATCAACTATTGAGAGGGTGTCACCCGGCAGGCCCACACAACGTTTGATGTAATTCTCCCGTTTATCAACAGGACGTGCAACCACATGAAAGGTGTTCCAAATAGCTTTACGCCCCATACCTGGCTGGTATCGCGCACCCATCTGGTTCGAGAAATCCCGTTCGGTTTCTCTCACAATGCGGTAATAATCTTCATTTTGGCGCTCAAGAACCACGGTATCACCACTCGGGTAGTTGAACACCACAGCATCGTTACGATTCACCTTCCCAAACCCTGGAAACCGGTAGAAAGGGAGTTTGATCCATTCAACATACGATTTCGTGAACGTTGAGAAAGGCATGGTGTGATGCACGAAAGGGAAAGCCAGCGGGGTGTTGGGAACTTTAGGGCCATAACTAATCTTGCTAACAAAAAGATAATCGCCAACCAAGAGCGACTTTTCCATGGAGCTGGTGGGAATGGTATAGGCCTCGAACAGAAATATCCTGATGATGCTGGCAGCTACAACAGCAAATATGATGGCATCAACCCACTCTCTGATCTGTCCCTTTTTAATTTTTGGCCTTTGAGATGGGTGAAGGTAATGTTCTTTTTCGGAGATCCCGAGATATGGAAGGTAGGCAAACGGGAACAATACCGCCAGAGCCTGACTGCCCAAATCATATTTTTGATAGCATTTGGCTGTTTCCACAATCATTAAGAAAACCATGAATACGTTGATGAAAGGGAAGAACAGAAGCAAATACCACCACACGGGCTTCACAATTATTTGATTCCAAACAAAATAATTATAAAATGGAACCAGACTTAGCCATGGCTCACGTCCGTTTTTAGCGAAAACGGGCCAAAGAAATGCTGGAAAGAAGGTAAAAACCAATAAGATAACAATTAATGGATCCATTATAAATGAGATTAGGTGTTATTCGGAACGCAAAAATCCGATTTAAGTACGAGACTGGAAAGAAAACAGGCAAAAAAAACGATAATTTTACAATTTTTAACCATCCAAGCAAAAAACTCCCAACACTTTGCCCATCAGGAATATTTTGATAAAATACTGGGGTTACAGTTCGTTCAGACCTTTGCAGGAAGAGATAATCCAATCGGTACTGTCGGGCAACGATACCCTGGCTTTGCTTCCCACCGGTGGAGGCAAATCGGTTTGTTATCAGGTTCCTGCATTGGCTAAAGAGGGAATCTGCCTGGTAATTTCGCCACTCATTGCCTTGATGAAAGATCAGGTGCAAGGATTGCAAAAGAAAGGCATCCTGGCCGGGGCAGTATATTCAGGGATGAATTCCTTCGAGATAGAAAGGATGCTCGAAAACGCGGTGCACGGGTCCATGAAATTTCTCTACGTGTCGCCCGAACGTCTGAAAACCAAAATGCTGACCAACAGGCTTTCACACATGAAAGTCAACCTCATCGCGGTTGATGAGGCCCATTGCATCTCGCAATGGGGCTACGACTTCCGACCACCCTATCTTCAAATAGCCGAGATCAGGAAATATCTGCCCGGTGTGCCTGTTTTAGCCCTCACCGCCACGGCTACCCACGCTGTTATCGACGATATTCAGCTGCGGCTTGATTTCAGGCAGAAAAATGTTTTCAGGCAGAGTTTCGCACGTGAAAACCTGATTTATGTTGTTCAACATGAAGAAGATAAAATGGCGCGAATTGAACGCATTCTCAGAAAAATACCTGGGCCGTCGATTGTTTATGTTCGTAATCGGCGCAAAACCAAAGAGGTGGCCCGGCAACTTTTTGAACGGGGTATTCAAGCCGGCTTCTATCATGCGGGACTAACTCCCGAAGAGAGAGATGCCGCCCAGGCCAGATGGATGAACGAAACTACCCGTGTGGTGGTGGCTACCAACGCTTTTGGAATGGGTATCGACAAACCGAACGTCAGAACTGTAATCCACCTCGACATTCCCGACAGCCCCGAGGCTTACTTTCAGGAAGCTGGCCGGGGAGGACGTGATGGCAAACAAAGTTGGGCAATTTTGCTCTTTGACTCCACCGACCTTGAAGAATTGACCGAACAATTCCAGTCGGGCTACCCCCCGCTTCAAACCATCAGACAGATTTACAGGGCAATAGCCAATTATCTGCAGGTGGCAGTTGGCACCGGGACCGACGAAAGCTTTGATTTCGACATGATGTATTTCTGCGACCGTTTCAATCAAAAACCAGCCGAAGTATTCAGTACATTAAGATTTTTGGAAAAGGAAGGGATTGTATCAGTTACCGATGCGCTCAGAACACCTTCCAAAGCCATGATTCGGGCCAACCGCAACGACTTGTACAAATTTCAGGTTGAAAATCCAGCTCTCGATAAGGTTCTTAAATTGATGCTTCGCAGCTATCCAGGCCTTTTTAACGATCTGACCAACATCAGGGAAGACGAGATCGCCCGCCGCCTAAATGCTCAAACCGATCAGATTGTCAAAGCTTTAAACTACCTGTCAACTTTAGGAATCATCGCTTATGTACCGCGTAAGGAAAGGCCTCAGTTGGTTTTTACCATGCCTCGCCTCGATGATCGTGATGTGGTGATTGCTCCTGAGAACTACGAACACCGTAAAGAGGAAGCCAGGAAAAGGATGGAGGCCATGTTGGACTACGTTCAGACGACGAATCGTTGCCGTTCGCAACAGCTGCTGGCTTACTTTGAGGAAACCGACACCGTAAGATGCGGACACTGTGACTATTGTGTTAAACGCAACAAAGCAGATCTTAGCGAGCTCGAGTTCGATAAAGTGGTTGAAATGATCAAGCCAGTGCTGATGAAAACAGATTGCAAATTCGAGACGTTGCTGATACTTTTCCCTTTACTGACCGAAGAAAAACTCACCAACGTGCTAAGGTACCTTATCGACAATGGAAAAATTATTCAGAACGATAACAATACCGTTAGATGGCTTAACCACTGATTGTTGGTAAAACACAATTCTGTAACTCCCAGAAAAGTCAAAAGGCCTCAGATTACCTGAAGCCTTTTGGGTCTTAATCACTTGAAAGTCGTTATTTTACCAAGTCGGCTAACTCAGAACCGGGTCTGAATCTTACAACATTCTTCTCAGCAATTTGAAGAACCTGCTGAGTTTTGGGATTACGGCCTGTGCGTGCTGAACGCTTGGCAATGGAGAAAGTTCCAAAACCAATTAAGGCAACACGGTCACCCTCTTTGAGAGCGGCGGTAGCTGAATTAACAAAGGCATCGATAGCTTGCTTGGCAGCAACTTTTGTGATTCCGGCACCATCAGCGATGGCATTGATAAGATCTGCTTTGTTCATGATTTGTTATAATTTTAGTTAACATCCAGATTCGCTGCAAATATAATCCTAATTCCAGAAAAGTCAAGTGTTTGCCGCCCTTTTGATAAAAATTGTTGAAAAGTAGTCGATTTTGTTGAAAAGTTTTCTGTTTTTTTTCAAAAAACGTTCATTTCCGTTCACTCCATTCTATCCGCCAGCCAGTTTTAAGCTGAATTCCCCTCAAAAATTCGGCGATTCCCATCCTCTTGCGACCGCTCAACTGCACTTCGGAAGCCTTATACCAGCCATCGGAACACGAAATGGCCAAATAACTTTTTCCATCAGTATCCAACTCTCCTGGCTTAGTAACACTTCCACTACCAACCTCCCCATTGAAAATTTTCAATACCAAAGTTTCACCCTCCGGAGAAACCAAATGTGTGAAGGCGCCTGGATACGACGATAAACCTCTGATTCTGTTTCTAATTAATTCAACGGGCTGATCCCATTGTAACAGGCAGTTTTCTTTAAATATCTTGGGTGCTTCACGCAGCAAGACTCCTTGCGAATTATCTTGCTTTACAGGAACTAAACTTCTGTTCATCAAAGCATCACACGTCTTTACCACAAGCTCTCCTCCAACTGGCATCATCCTGTCGTGAAGCTGACTGGCGGTTTCGTTGTTGCCGATTTTTATCTCTTGCTGAAAAAGGATGGCACCGGTATCGAGTTGCTCGTCGAGCAGGAAAGTTGTAAGACCTGTGATCGGTTCGCCGTTGATAATAGCGTGGTTGATGGGAGCAGCCCCCCTGTACCGTGGCAGCAAGGAAGCGTGAAGGTTGAAGGTGCCCATGGGAGGAAGGCTCCAGACAATTTCGGGAAGCATCCGAAAGGCTACAACCACGAAGAGATCGGCATTCCAGGCTTTTAGATCGGAAATAAACTGCTCGTCTTTAAGTTTCAGGGGTTGCAAAACAGGTAGGTTGTGGTCAACTGCCCATTTTTTCACCGCACTTTGCTGAAGCTGGCGACCTCTTCCGGCGGGTTTATCAGCCACAGTAACCACTCCAACAACATGAAATCCTGCCTGATAAAGCGCCTCAAGGGGAGCTACAGCAAATTCAGGAGTTCCCATGAATACTATCTTCAGTTCGTTACGAGTCATAACTTTTCGGGGTATAAAAAAACCCGACCTTTAAGGTCAGGTTTCTTGAAATATGGTGTAATACTTAGTTCTGTGCAGCTGACAGTTCGGTGGCTTTGGTGATAAATTTATCTATATCGCGACCTTCAAAACTGCGGGGATATTTAGCTTTCAACTGTTCGTAATACTTAAGGGCTGACTTGTAATCGCCTTTAAGTTCTGAGGCCAAACCGGCTTTCATCAGAAAAACAGGGCTGGTGAACTCGTTAGGACGGTTACCGGCAGCCTTCTCGTAATAACTGATGGCTTTGTCGTTGTTGCCAAGTTCAAGGTAAGCATCGGCAATCCCGCCCAATGCCATGGATGATACCATCATTTCGTCAGATGAGAAATTTTCGAGATAATCGATAGCTGACTGAAAATCACCTTTTTTCAGGAAACACATTCCTGCATAGTAACGGGCAAGGTTACCTGTTTGTGTGGAACCGTAGTTATCGATAATTTCCAGGAAACCTACATGGTTACCATCACCATTGAGTGCCAAATCAAGAGAATCAAGTTCGAAATATTTCTCGGCCATAAACACCTCCGACTTAGCTTTTTCTTCCATCGGGGCTTTGTAAAGTTTGTTGTATGCCATAAATCCAAGAATAGCCACAACAATTACAGCTATCCCTATCATCAGATACTTCTGGTTGTCTTCAATAAATTGCTCGGTTTTGCCGAGAGCTTCCTCAACAGCAACAATTTTGTCTTCAGTATTATCTTTCTTTGCCATGATAATTAAGAATTTTTAAGGGTGCAAAAGTAACGATTTTTACTTAGCTTCCAATCGGGTGTTGAAAAAATGTGGATAACTTAGTACTTTATTCGCGTTTTATCCAAAAAAAAGATAAGCCACGGCTATAGCAGCCAACACACCGGCCAGATCGGCAATAAGCCCGCCTGCCACCGCATGACGGGTTTTTCGAACTCCAACCGAACCGAAGTAAACAGCAATTATATAAAAGGTAGTATCGGCAGCTCCCTGGAAAGTGCATGCCAACCGTCCAGCAAAGGAATCGGCACCATAGTGGGTCATGGTTTCTATCATCAACCCGCGGGCTCCGCTGCCACTCAGAGGCTTCATAAATGCTACGGGCAATGCTCCGGTAAACTGATTGTCGAACCCAAGGGTGGTTACCAATTGTCCAAGACCATCAACCAGAAAATCGAGCGCACCACTGGCCCTGAAAACCCCTACTCCAACAAGGATAGCAACCAGGTAAGGGATGACGCGTATAGCTATCTGGAACCCCTCTTTGGCTCCTTCAATAAAGGTGTCGTAAACATTAACCTTCTTTCGCAGCGCCATTACTATGAAAACCACCATTACAGCCATCAGAATTACATTAGCTGCCGTGGAACTCACCACGCCTACCCTATCCTGTGGCAGACTTACAAAATACCAAATTATGGCAGCAACTGCAAGGGTAAGTCCGGCCCCATAGGCCAAAATTACAGGTTGCCAAAGTTTTATGCGCTGAAAGAAGCTTACAGCCAGAACGCCTGCAAGGGTCGAAAAAAAGGTTGAAATAAGTATCGGGATGAAAATATCGGAGGGATCGGCAGCTCCCAATTGAGCACGATAAACCATGATGCTAACGGGTATAAGGGTCAACCCCGATGCGTTGAGTACCAGAAACATGATCATTGGATTGGTGGCCGTATCTTTCACGGGATTAAGTTCCTGCAACTGATTCATGGCTTTGAGACCAAGGGGTGTTGCAGCATTATCCAGCCCCAACATATTGGCCGCCAGATTCATGACTATGGAACCAAACACCGGGTGGTTGGCCGGAACTTCAGGCATCAACTTGCGAAAAAAAGGTCCGGTGATTCTGGCTAACAACCTGACAACCCCACCGGCCTCGGCCACTTTCATCAAACCAAGCCAAAGGGTCATCACACCGGTTAGTCCCAACGACAATTCGAAGCCTGTTTTGGCCATATCAAACGAACTCCCAACCATCTCGGGGAAGACAGCCGTATCGCCAAAAACAATTAAGCGAATCAAAGCAACAACAAAGGCTATCACGAAAAAGGCTATCCAGATATAATTTAAAACCATGCAACAATTCAGTTAAATAATTACTACCAGCTTCGAAAGGCAAAGCTAAGTAAAGCTTTTTTCAACAACAAGCCTTGATTACTTCTCATCCTCAAACCACTCGTAAGTACTTATTTGAACCGGTGCATTGAGGCTGTTCAGAACCCTTTCGAGCATGAAGCCCTGATCGGGATCATAATCGTAACCAAAAGTACTCCTCACGCCAAGCGAGATGAATTGTACAGCACGGTCGATGGCAATGGGTAAACTGTCGCCCTGGAGTAACGCTCCGGTAATGATACTGGCAAAAGCATCACCTGTACCGGGATAATGGGCTGGAAGATAGTCGCAGGTAACTTTCCAAAAACGATGATCGGTTCCTGAGTAGGCCATCACCGAAGTACGACGCGGCTGACCGGGTACCGGCACGCTCGTAACGATTACCGTCTTGGCCCCCAAATTAACCAACCTACGAATGTTTTGGCGTAAAATGTCGGGCGGTATCTCCGGATCGTAGGGCTCGTTAAGCAACAACGAAACTTCTGTAAGGTTGGGGGTTATGATATCGGCACGACTGATCAACCTTCGCATCTCTTCTACCATCTGCAGGCTTAACGGCGCGTAAAGCTTCCCGTTGTCGCCCAACACCGGATCAATCACAACCAGAGTGTCGGGCGTGCGGTAATGATTGATCAATTGCTCTACTGTGGCTACCTGATGATGCGAACCCAGAAACCCGCTGTAGATGGCATCAAACTTCAGATTTAATTGCTTCCAATGATCAACAATTGGCTGAAGATGAGCAGTTAGGTCCACAAAATGGAATCCCTTGTAACGACTGTGCGTTGACAAAACAGCTGTTACCAAAGGTACAACCTGCACCCCCATGGTGGAGAGGATGGGGATTACTACAGTGAGAGATGCTTTGCCAAATCCTGATAAATCGTGGATGGCAGCAACACGGGGTAAGGGATTGTTCATCCTTAATATTTTTTAGCAAAGGTAGGAGATTCTCCTCCTTTGAAGCTATTGCCACCCCATCTTCCTTTTCACTTATGAGATTGTTGAAGAATTTTTTGCAGGAATTAACAAACTTTTAAAATTGAAAGACTCTTGTTTATCAATTTATGTCGTATTTTTGCGTCATTAAACATTTAGCATGATCAAGAAAGATGTCTTCCCCGCAGAATTGCAAGAGTTGGCTGCCTTTGCACGGGTGATTTCACACCCTGCCCGGTTGGCCATCCTCAAATACGTGGCCGAGACGCCCGCCTGCATCACGGGCGACATCTCTGAATTTTTGCCCTTGAGCCGCACAACTGTTTCGCAGCATCTGAAGGAGTTGCGCCGGATGGGGCTGATTCATGGTGAGATCGACGGGCTGAAAGTGAACTATTGTCTGTGTAAGCCCACCATCCGCAAGCACCTCACGGCATTTGGTGAATTTTTCGACCAGATTGAAGCTGCCGCTCAAAGTTGTGATACAAGTCATTGTTAATAAATAAAATCCGTATGAAAATTTTAATTCTTTGTACTGGGAACAGTTGCCGTAGCCAGATGGCACATGGTTTCCTGCAGTCGTTCGACAATCGGCTGGCGGTAAGTTCGGCCGGCACCGAAGCCGCTGGGGAAGTCAATCCCAAAGCTATTGCCGTCATGAATGAAATAGGAATTGACATCAGCCACCACACGTCCGACCAGGTTGACCTTTACCTGGACCAAGAGTGGGATTATGTGATCACCGTGTGCGGGGGAGCGAACGAAGCTTGCCCGGCCTTTCTGGGAAAGGTGAAACACAGGTTGCACATCGGTTTCGACGACCCCTCACATGCTGTCGGTTCTGAAGATTTTATCCAAAGCGAATTCAGAAGGGTACGCGACGAGATCCGCGAAGCGTTCGGCCAGTTTTACCAACAGATTCGCGACCAGATTGAAACCCCGTCCATTTCTTAAATGATTGGTTATGCCTGGAAAAAAACGTTTAAAATTTCTTGACCGGTACCTCACGCTATGGATTTTTCTGGCCATGTTTGCCGGCGTGTTGATGGGTTGGCTCAGCCCGGATGTAGCTCAATTCTGGAACAGTATGTCGTCGGGCACTACCAACATCCCCATCGCCATCGGCCTCATCGTGATGATGTATCCGCCGCTGGCCAAGGTGAAGTACGAAGAGTTGGGCGAAGTGTTTCGCAACACCAAAGTGCTGACGTTGTCGCTGGTGCAGAACTGGGTGATCGGCCCGGTGCTGATGTTTGCACTCGCGGTGTTGCTCTTCAAGTTGTTCCCCGGTACCGACAACGCCAACCTGCCCTATGTTTACGGCCTGATCATGATCGGGCTGGCCCGTTGTATCGCCATGGTGATCGTTTGGAACGACCTTGCCCGCGGCGATACCCAGTATGCTGCCGGATTGGTGGCCTTCAACAGTGTGTTTCAGGTGTTGTTTTTCTCGGTGTATGCCTGGTTCTTCATCTCCATCGCACCTGGCTGGTTTGGCATACCCACCAGCGAATCGGTGGCCGCCATCACCATCGGTCAGATCGCCGAAAGCGTGTTTGTCTATCTCGGTGTACCTTTTATTGCAGGTTTTCTCACGCGGTACGTTCTTATCAGGGTGAAGAGCAAAGAATGGTATCACACGAAGTTTATCCCCCGCATCTCACCACTGACGCTCATCGCGCTGTTGTTTACCATTGTGGTGATGTTCTCGCTCAAGGGGGAATACATCGTGAAGATTCCGCTCGATGTGGTGTTGATCGCCATCCCCCTGCTGTTTTACTTCCTGATCATGTTCGTCGGGTCGTTCATCCTGAGCAAGGCCATCGGAGCCAATTATGCCCAGGCTACCACCCTGTCGTTCACTGCTGCCAGCAACAACTTCGAACTGGCCATAGCCGTGGCCATTGCCGTGTTTGGGATCAATTCGGGAGAGGCCTTTGCTGCGGTGATCGGTCCTCTGGTGGAGGTACCTGTGATGATCGCATTAGTGAATGTTGCGTTTTGGTTTGGACGAAAGTATTTCGCGAAGGCCTGATTTTGAACCCTTGAGCTCTGGTTGTAAAAATGACTGATTCCTATTTGACGGGATCAGTCATTTTTTGTTTGCAGAGCACTCAAATGCTGTCGGATGGTTGCATCCATCAACCTGTCTAAGCTGTCGGGGCGGACGGTAGCCAGAAGGAAGGCATCGGCCGTCAGGTTGCTGAAAAGCAGGCGGTTGGAATCCTTTCTGCACACCACCACCCCCGCATAACTCAAATCACACACGGCAGCCACGGTTTCGCCGTCACCTTCGCTGATCAGCCAATCGCGAAAGGCAACAGGCGACGTCCCGAATCGCTCCTCTACACGCTCCATGGCTTTAGAGATCGCCCTGCAGGTGATGCACCCTTTCTTTTGATGAACATAAATAACGGTGACCGAATCGGAGGGAATGAAACTGTCAACGGATTGATTTTCTGCAGGTGACCTTTCGTCGCATCCCTGAAAGGAAACTAACAGGATTGTTAAAACAACAAACTTTCTGAGAAAGTACCGGCGGGTTTTCATCAACGTTGCATTAGGATCTCTTTTTCAACTTCACCCACCAGTCCGGGATAATAGCCGCTGCTACGCCAAACAACGGTGTTGTTCATGACGAGGATCACCGCAGGGAAGATGTTGATGCCCAATGCCCGGGTAAGATCCTGGTTTTCGTCGAGGAGAATCGGGCCTTCATAGCCTACGGCCCTTACCTGACCCGCTACTTTTCGGCTGTTGCGGGCATCGTCGCACGAAATTGCCTGCAGCGCCGTGGTTGTCGTATCGGAAGCAAGCACTTCGGTAAGCTCTTCGAGCAGTGCAAGCCCATCGGTGCAGCAGCCGCGCCACAGCACCACCACATTCATTTTTCCTGGTTTCTGGATTTCGCGTAGGTTCTGGCGCTGCCCGTCAGTATCCTTGATCGTTACGTTAGGTATGGGCTGGGCGTGAAGTTGAAGCGCGAGCGGGGTCAACGCGAACAGCAAAATCGTTAAAAAATGGTTTCTGTACAGCAGCTTCATCATCAGATGGTTAAAGTGAATAGGAAAAAGAAAAAGTACCCGACCAACTGTTTGCCAGTTGTATGCCGTTGTAGAAGCGGTACACCGGCAGTTGTGGCAAAAAAGCTATATTGAGTCTCTGTGGTAGTTGCAATGAAACCATAGGTACCAAACTCACCTGCCTGAAGCCGGTGGCTTCGAGGGGGATGGACTCGTCGCGCTGTGACCGTTCGCGCCACTCACCCCGTGCCTGAATGCCAAGGGTAAACCACCCCGAAACAGCGTGGTAGCCACCCAGTGTAAGGGTATAGTAATTCCCGTATTTGTAAACGAAATGGTCGGAAACGATCCATGCAGATGTTTCTGCTTCGGCCTGGGCAAAGAAATCGGTTTTCAGTGCTGGTACGGGCTCGATGTATTGCACCGCCGCCCGGTATTTAAAAGTTCCTGCCGAGGGTTGCAACTGCACGGGCAATTTCACGTTGTTGCGCACCAGATCAAACTGCCCGGTAGGAAGTGTGATCCCCAGCGAGCCGTAGAATTGCCGTCCTGAACTGGTGCTTCGCCAGATCAGGGCACGCGTGCCGATCGTAAGATCACTCAACCCATAGCCATTATCAGAATGAAGGTCACTTAGCTTGGAATGTTCAGCTTTCTTCAAAAAATAACCTAGTCCGGCATTGAGCTCGATTCCCCTATAGACGGTATAACCGGCCTGTATCTGTCCAAACCAGTAATCGGAGCTGGTGATCAACGGAATCACTTCGAGTTTGGTGTCGTTCTGAAAATAGGCCTCCGATACCGCGTAACGCATGGATGCCATCAACGAGAAAGATCCTGCGCGCAAAGGTCGCAGGTCAGGATTGACCGATGCCGGACTCCCTGCGGCACAACATTGAGCGGTGACCCTTGTTGGGATCAGCATGATGAAGAGTAGAAACAGCGGCCAGCCCTTTGAAAGCATTTTAATCATGGCATCCAGGGAGTTATGTGAATTTTAATGGAGGCTGTATCGGCACCGTCGGAACCCGAAGCGCGACAAGAGATGGTATTGGTTCCCATGCAGCACATTCCTGCGTAGTAGGTGATGGTGCTGCCCGAACCTATGATGGTGCCGTGATCGGCCTCCCATCTGATGAGGTTCGCCGGCAGGTTGGTCGTCACGCTGATGGTGGCTGTGTCCCAAGCCATGAGGGTGTCGGAGGAGGTGGTTAGCGAAACAATTTTAAATGAACCGGCTACCAGGGGTTCTTCATTTTTCTGTTTTGAGCAGGCGGCCAGGAGAAGGGATAGGCATAATACCGGCCATATTTTTTGCAATGGGATCATTTGACGGAAGCATTTGGTTAAAGTATGGTT
>JAQVCV010000093.1 GCA_028689615.1 Bacteroidales bacterium
CCAGAAATGGCTAACTTATGTCATCAACCATATCAACGACACGAAAGCTTCCGAACTCAATAAACTCTTACCACACCTGATTGATAAAAATCTTGTCAGCTAAGATGCCTTTGGTGGGGTGGATACGAATAGACTGTTTCCTAAAGCAAAAAAAGGGGGTCGGAGTTTTTGCTCCGACCCCCTTTTTTTGCTTTTCCTCGGGGTGGTTAATGCCAGGAGGGGTTATCCCATTTTCTCATCCAATTCAAGCCACCGAAATTCCTTCTCATCGAGTTCGGCAGCAACACGGGCATATTGTTCCGACCATTCAATTACCTCTTGCGAGGTGCCATTTCCCAGTGAAAGTTTTTCGGTTAGGGTTGCCTTTTGTCCGCCAAGCATCTCCAATTCTGCTGTGAGCTGTTCATACTCCTTCCGTTCAGCCCATGTTGGTTTTGATGTTGCACGGGCCTCACGACGGGCAGGACCAGTTTTGCCAGTGGGTTGTGCTTTAACTTCCTGAGCAAGCCTTACATCAATTTCCTTTTTCCACTCCCTGTAAGCGGTGTAGTTTCCGGGGAAATCTTTCAAAGCACCTTGCCCATCGAGTACAAAAAGGTGATCAGCCACACGATCGAGAAAATAACGGTCGTGAGAAACCACCAATACACATCCCTGGAACTTCAGCAGGAAATCCTCCAGAAGATTAAGAGTTTGAATATCCAGATCGTTGGTTGGTTCATCCAAAATCAGAAAATTCGGGTTCTTCATCAACGTTATGAGCAAACTCAGCTTGCGTCGTTCTCCACCGCTAAGTTGGGCATAGGGAGCAAACTGCACATCGTAACCGAAACCAAAATAGTTGAGAAATTGCGGTGCAGCCATTGAACCATCTGAAGTTTTCACCTCTTCGGCAATGGCCTTAACCAGATCGATAACCCGCTCGTGCGATGGCAATTTAAGGCCATCCTGTTCAAAATAGCCAAAAGCCACTGTTTCGCCGGCATCAATCGTTCCAGAGTCGAGATGCTCCTGACCCATGATCAGCCTTAAAAGAGTAGTTTTTCCAGCACCGTTTCTTCCGACAACCCCAATTTTTTCGCCTCTCTTAAAGATATACGAAAAATTTTCAAGAACCTGCAACGGTCCGAATGCTTTGGATACAGAGTTTAATTCCAGAATTTTACGTCCCATTCGTTGCATATTCACCGAAAAGGCTTTCTCGCCGTTCCGACTGGTTTGGTTTTGGAGTTTGTCTTCGAGTTCGTAAAAGGCATCCTCGCGCGAACGGGCCTTCGTAGCACGAGCCTGGGGCATCCTTCTCATCCATTCCAATTCGGAGCGGTACAAATTGAGTGCCTTCTCGCGCCATGCAGCATCTGCGGCCAGACGCTCTTCACGACGCGACAGGAAATCGCTGTAACCTCCTTTATATCTGTAGATGCGTCCACCATCAAGTTCAATCAAATCGTTACACACGCCATCTAAAAAATAGCGATCGTGAGTAACCACCAGAAGGGTAAGCTTTTCGCGACTCAGATAATTCTCGAGCCATTGCGTCATTTCAATATCGAGGTGGTTGGTGGGTTCGTCCAGAATCAGGAACTCGGCTTCGGCAAGCAAAACCGCGGCCAGAGCAACTTTTTTACGCTGCCCTCCGGAAAGATTGTCGGCCAGTTGGTCGAAACGGCCCAATCCCAACCTGTCAGCAACCTCCCGAACCCTGCTTTCGAAATCCCATGCGTTGGCAGCATCCATTCGGGTGGTGGCATCGGCAAGTGCCTGAGTTGCATTTTCGTCGGGGTGTGCATTAAAGACTGCCAGAGCGGTTTCGTAACTGCTGATGGCATCACTGGCAGGGTGCCCACTGCTAAAAAGGTAGTCGGCAATTGTAACACCTTCAGGAATTGGCGGATTTTGGGGCAGGTAAGCCATCCTAAGATCGTTTCGTCGCGATACCCTTCCCGAATCGGGAGCCAAAATACCTGCCAGCACATTAAGCAGCGTGGTTTTGCCAGTCCCGTTTCGGGCAATGAGTGCCGTTTTTTGTCCCTGATCAATTCCAAAAGTAATATCGGCAAAAAGGAGCTTTTCGCCGGCGGTATAACTAAGGTTTTCGGCAAGCAGAAGATTCATGAAGCTGGATGTTGTGTGGAGGTAAGTTAAAACCGCCAGGTAAGAGAAAAGGTTTGAACCTGTTGAAAAGAAAACACCGAACCATCAAAAGGAGCAGGTTTTTCAACCCCCTGATTAAGTCTTAACGACAGTTGATCGGAGATATCGTAGTTGAACAAATGAGCATCTACCGCGGCATCCACCATGTTTAAGATGTAGAGCAGCGAACCAAGAATGTAGGTTAACTCCACGTTGCGCCTGTAATAGTCGCTTTGGCTTTTCAGTTGGTTTGCATCGTATTTATCGGCCAATTCATTGCCGCCGGTATCCTGATTGATTTTGTAGAGATAGGCCTCGTGCCACCTCTTGTACTCCGAGGTGTTTTGTATGCCCATGTAGAACAAGGCACCCACTCCGGCATAGATCACAGGAACCTTCCAATACTTCCGGTTGTAAACCTGCCCCAAACCGGGAAGCATCATCGAATAGAGCGTGGCCTTGCGGGGCGAGTGCGGTTTAACAACTAGGGAATCGGGAGAAGCAACTGACTCGCTGGAATGATGAGGCTTCTTTTCTCTGACTGTATCAGGAGGGGAAACGGCTTCCAGTGGATCGGAAGAACGCAACACCGGGGCGTGCAGAGAATCGTTAACCTGAGCATGAACAGATGCAACCGTCAAAGCCACTGCCAGGCCAACAAGGATACGAAGTTTAGCGATCATTGAAACAATGAAACGATACGATTAAATTCTTCGTCGCTCCGAAAATTGATGGTGATGGCCCCTTTACCCCTGGGATTGCGCTTGATTTCAATTTTTGTGCCGGTTCTCTCGCTGATCTTGTTACGGGCATCCACAAAACGTTCGGGAAGAGGTTGTTTATCAACAGGCTGTTTATGAACCTTCACCACCGGTTGGTTTAACTCTTTAACACGGTTTTCAACATCGCGTACCGAGAGGTCTTGTTCGATGGTATCGCGAAGCAAGCCGAGCTGCATTTCGGGGCTCTCGACTGTAATCAGAGCGCGGGCATGGCCCATGGTGATCTGTTTATCGCGAATAGCAACCTGAATTTCAGGGGGCAGTTTCAACAACCTGATGTAGTTAGCAATAGTACTACGGTTCTGGCCAATACGTTCCGACATTTCGTTAACGGAAAGGCTGCATTCGTCCATCAGACGTTGGTAACTGATCCCTATCTCAATGGCATTCAGATCTTCACGGTGTATGTTTTCAATCAGAGCCATTTCGAGCATCTGCTGATCGTCGGCCACCCTGATGTAGGCAGGAATTTCGGTGAGACCTGCCAGAATGGAAGCGCGCAAACGCCGTTCGCCGCTGATAAGCTGGTATTTATCGTAGCCAAGTTTCCTGACAGTCACGGGCTGGATAATCCCCTGCTGCTTAATGGAATCAGATAATTCTTTCAGAGCCAGTTCTTCAAATTCGTTTCTGGGTTGAAAAGGGTTGGTTTCAATTTTGGCAATTTCGATGGCAGCCACGGCTCCAACAACAAACTCGCCAGAGATGTCTTTGGAGGTGATATCTGTTTCAGGGCTTTCAAGGATTGCGCTCAAACCTCTCCCGAGGGCATTTTTTTTAGGCTTAACTTGCGACATGGACTAAACAGGTTGGGTTGTTTTATCGAGATTATTTTTTTTCAGGATTTCGCGGGCCAGATTCAGGTAATTGACTGCTCCAGTGCTGTTGGCGTCGAACATGATGATGGTTTCGCCGTAACTGGGAGCTTCGCTCAGACGGGTATTTCGAGTGATGAGCGTGTCGAATACAATTTGTTGAAAATGAGTTTTCACTTCATCAACAACCTGCTTCGAAAGGCGCAAACGACTGTCGTACATCGTGAGTAAAATCCCCTCGATATCGAGTGAGGTGTTCAATCGCGATTGAACTATTTTTATGGTGTTGAGCAGTTTGCCCAACCCTTCCAATGCAAAATATTCGCATTGCACCGGGACAATCACCGAATCAGCAGCTGTAAGCGAGTTGACTGTAATCAGACCAAGAGAAGGAGAGCAGTCGATAATCACGAAATCGTAATCATCCTTGATCTGATCGGTTACTTTTTTCATCATGAACTCCCTGTTGGTCAGGCCAATCATTTCAATTTCAGCGCCAACCAGATCGATATGAGCCGGAATGATGTCGAGATTGGGAGTAGTGGTCTGAAGGATGATCTGTTTAGGATCAGCATCATCAATAATGCATTCATAGATGCTGGTTTTGATGTTTTTAGGATCAAAACCCACTCCCGAAGTAGCATTGGCCTGGGGGTCGGCATCAACAATTAAGGTTCGGTACTCGAGCACAGCCAGGCTGGCCCCGAGGTTTATAGCTGTGGTAGTCTTGCCGACTCCACCTTTTTGGTTCGCAATCGCGATAACTTTTCCCATAAACAGTATAATCGTAACTTCGCTACAAAGGTACAACTTTATAAAGTTGCATTCATCGGGCCACAAAAAAAAACTAAATTATCTAAAAAACAAATTGTTATATCTTTTTGGGAACAAGGATTTTTGACTATACTGCAGCTTGGTTCACTAAATCAACCCGATGCACGAGCGAGAGAAAAATTTAAAGCCGAAAGCCCCAAAAACCGGGAATGAGAACCAGGATCACGAAGCAGTGAAAGAAATATTACAATTTATAAGCGACTGAATTAAAACACATTAATCTTTCTAAAACGATTTCAAGCTGGCGTCTTATAAAACAATCGAAAGAGGGTGGCTCTCAACTTCATTAAATTCTTTACTTTTGCACTCCATTTTTAAATCGTTCCTTTCGTGCTATGTTAAGTCGCCGCCAACTCCGAATCAAGGTGCTGCAATCGTTGTACGCCTACATTCAATCCGAAAACGATCGCATGGATCAGGCTGAACGCCAACTGCTTCAGAGTATTGACCGCATCCTTGATCTGAGTCTCCATCACATTTCCCTTGTACTAGAGATAGTCCACTTTGCAGAGAAACGCATCGAAGACGGGAAAACCAAATATCTTCCTTCACCGGAAGATCTTAATCCAAACATGCGATTTGTTGAAAACCCTGTTGTGACCTTCCTCAAGAAGAATCGCGCGGTAAACAGGGGGCTTGATCAATTGAAAATTTCGTGGCACGAACACGAGGATGTTATCAGAAAAATTTTCAACCAACTGCGCAACTCCTCGTTTTATCAGGAATATATGAACGCGAAGGAGGTTAGTTTCACCGAACATCGCGATGTCATCAGGAAACTACTCAACGAAATCATTCACCCAATGCCCGTTGTTCAGTTTCTGTTTGAAGAAAAGAACATATACTGGGCAACCGACATCCAGCGCGAGACCATCACCATCACGGGAAGCGAATCGTTTGACAACGATGAACTGTTCCGTTTTGTTGATAAAGATGTTATAGGGAGAATGTACCGCTATGTGAACGACAACAAAGGAAACATGGAAGTTACCTGTGAGGAGTCGGCCATGTTTCCCGAAAACGACTACTACATGGCCATTTACATGACCGAAAAATTCCTGCGCGACATCACCCAGCTTTCCGACGAGTTCACACAGCTTCCCGCGTTGTTGAAAACTGATGACAACAACATCGACGACGACCGCGACTATGTGCTTCGCATGTTCAGGAAGACCTTGATCAACCGCCAGCAATACCTGATTGAAATTGCCCAGAGATCTGACAATTGGGAGTCGGAAAGAATTGCCTTGATGGACATTTTGATTCTCCAAATGGCAATCTGCGAATTGACCGAGATTAAAACCATCCCTGTGAAGGTTACCCTGAATGAATACATTGAGTTGACCAAGATTTTCAGTTCGCCCAGCAGCAAAGCGTTTGTCAACGGACTTCTCAATCGTTTGGTTAACGAGATGAAAGTAGAGGGAAAAATCGTTAAAACCGGCCGCGGTCTGCTTGACGAGTAGCCTCTCTCCTACCCTCTTTTCCTACTACCTGCGCACTCCCATAACCATACGGGGCTTGTTCTGCATATCGTTGCGCACCTCCACCTCTTCAAACCCAGTTTCGGTCAATAAACCAACGGTTTGGTCGGGCAACTCTTCATTGATTTCAAAAAACAGCACCCCTCCGGGCAAAAGGCTCTCCATTGCAAAAGCGGCTATCGCCCTGTAATAAATCAACGGATCGGCATCGCTAACAAAAAGAGCAAGAGCAGGTTCATGGTTCAACACCCTTCCGTTCATAAGTTTTCGCTCACTCTGCCTCACATAAGGCGGATTCGAAACAATCAGGTTGTAACCAGGGTGGCCCGACCAGGAATCTCTGTTCAAAATATCGGACTCAACCAACGAAATACCGGCACCCAGTTGCACGCCGTTGCGGCTGGATACCGACAAGGCGGCCTTAGAAACATCGAGAAGTGTTGCATCAATCAAGGGTTGCTCAAGTTTGAGGGTGATGCCTACGCATCCGCTGCCACTACCAATATCCAACACCCTCCAACCAGGCTGAACCACCGATAAACACCACTCAACCAGCTCCTCAGTCTCACGACGTGGAATCAAAACAGCCGGATCGACGTAAAACGGGCGTCCATAAAACCAAGCCTTATGCAACACGTATTGAACAGGTTCGCCGGAAGCAATTCTTTTGAATGCAAAGTGTATCTTTAAAATTTCTGATTCCGACAACCGATCTTCGGGGTGCGCGAACCGGTGAACACGCGTTCGGCCGGTGAACTCCTCGAGAACCCAGTCAACGACAATCCTGGCTTCGACAACATCGTAAGCATCGAGCAGCATTTTCTGATACCAGGCAGCCACATCGGCCACACGGTTGGAAGCAATTTGCATCATAGGACAACAAAAACGGCAAAATTAATACCTTTACGCCGGAAATTCAGAATCGTTCATACATCTGACCAGATTACCATGATTCACTTTATTGCAGGAGAGCAGGGGTCGGGAAAAAGCTCCCTGATGTACAAAATATTCGACGAGGCTCTTTCGAGGGGAATCACCTGCGGTGGGTTTATCGCCAAAGGCTTTTGGCGTCAGGATTCCAGGTCGGGATTCGATCTTCATTTGCTCGCCTCGGGACGTGTGCTGCCCTTTTGCCGCGACGAAGAAATGCCGGGTTGGATCAAGCTGCGCCGGTTTTACTTTTCGGCCACAACGCTGGCTGCCGGAAAGGAAGAGATGACCAAATCGCTAAACAACCCTCCCGACTTGTGGCTTATCGACGAAATAGGCCCCATCGACCTGTCGGGGGAACTATGGCACGACACCTTCCGGACGTTGGTTGCTTCAGAGCCATGCAAATTGGTGGTGAGCGTCAGACCGGCCTTGGTTGAAGAGGTAACCCATTTTTTTAATATTAAAAACAAAAACGTTCACCTGTTGGCAGAAACAACTGCAACAGAAATACTCGCAACTGTTTTTCAGGGTTAATACCTTAGTTAACAGACATCCATCATGAAAGCTGCCTGCGCCAAAAAGGCTGGTTGGCAACCGGGCTGAATCCACATTTCCCCAAATAACGCTGATGAGCTTTCGAGCCGGGTACCGACGAAAGGCAGTTGTAACCTTCCGAAACCAATCCCCCTTCCTTTTTACCATAAACATAAAAACCAGGCTTCATATCACGATAAGCCGCCACGGCATAATCGAGTTCGATAAACAATTCCCCTTCGTGGGTGGCTGATCCAACAATCACCGCAGCTACTGTCATATCGCGAAGCACGATGTAAGCCCTGTTGTGCCGGTCGGGATCAAGATAAAAACCAGGAAAAAACTGTTGAATGTCGGCCTTATGAAACTCGATGAAAGCAGCCAGATAGCGGTTCGAGATTTGAACCGGTAATAGCCTGAAAGTTTCTTTTCGACGATAAAGACTCCATAAAAACGATAGGTTGACAACACCGATTAGCGCGTTCATCACTGCTACAGGCATGCTCCCTATCAGGACGCCGTAGAGGGTGAACAAAACATTGCCTCCAAGATTGATCCAACGCAACTTGCGAACCGAACTCATGGTCATCCCTATCAGAATGAAGAGCGACGCCGTGTAGCCAACCCATTCCATCAGCGAAATTCCGGCTATTTCATATTCAAACAATTCCATCGTGTAAGCTTAATTATTTTCTGACGATTTCACCAATTCTTTAATATCGGAAGCCACCTTCATCAACAAGGGCTTCAACTCCTCAGGCTGAAATTTGGCGGCCGATTCCAATTCTGCCACAGCCTCTGCTGCTCTATGAGCTAACAAACCTTCGGCGGCAGCCAACACCACCCTGCGATCAGAACTCCACAAAAGAGGCGGCAAAACCTTCCGGCCAGCCGGGTGACCACTCTCTACAAGCATCCTGATTGATTCCAACTGAAGCGGTGCATCGTCAGCCGAAATCCCCGCGAGCCACAAATCGATCGAATGCTGATCGATTTGATGAGGCTTTGTTGTAGAAGGAGATGACCATGCCAAAGAATCGGAAAAACTTAAGAGTTGGTGCATAAAAGCATCTGCACCAGGTGTTAGTAAAGGATGAACCCTTGAAACATAAACGCAACCCCCACCCGTTTGAGTGCACCAGATTACAGGTATCAGGCCGCGGCTGGTTCGGGCTGTTGCAAGTATCGTGACCGATGAATCGAGGGCAGGCCGGTCAATCAATTCTTCCGACCAAAGGACTAAAGAATCGCCCGAGGGTTCGAGCAACACCTGATAAAAACCAGCAGGCAGAGGCTCCTGAGCCAGACTGTCGGGTGGCGTATTGCGAAAGGGGTTGCCCAAAAACAAAACCCGGGAGCCCCTTTTGGCCGATTCGATAAGCCTCGAAACAATGGGCCGGCCAAATTCATCAGAGCCATAGCGGAGGTTAACCAGATCGATCACTGCCACAGCACCGTCACGGTTGATAACATCCAGCAACAAATCACCCCTTTTCACTTCCGTCAAAAATGAGCCTTCAACCGCTCCCCATGAAGCAACCAACGACAACGAACAACCTTCGGCAGAAGGGGGAACTACCACCCAAACAGTGGGAGTAGATGAAGCCGTTTTTTGCCCTGAAAGAAGAAACATCAAATTCAAGCCACTCCAAATAATCAGGAAAAACAGGCTTAAAAAAAGCACCAGGCGCAACCAGGGATACTTTCTCATACAAACTGTCACTTATTGAATCAGCGATACCTTTTGCCCCAGATGGATAAAACTTCGGGTCCCTTTCCCGGCGGCCACCAGATCGTGAAGCGAGTGACAATCAACCGGGAAACGAGTTCCAAACAAACGCGTCAGGGGCCATTCGCGGAGCAAGACCTCCGATAATGGAGTAGAAGGCCCCAGCATCCAAACCTCAAGACCAGCGGGAATGCCGTTCATTATACCCGCGAAAGTGTTGTTGGCAATCGAGGTAGCCGTAACCACCACCAGAGAAGCCTCTTTTATAGCTTCGCCGAGTTCACCGGCCGGTCGTACCAAGGGGGTTGATTCATCCAGATCGAAGATGGAGAGCCGGATTCCGGCAGCCCTCAGTGGTTCAATCAACGGACGAAACAGACCAATCATCACCACATGGCTGAAGCCCGATGCTACTGCAGCCTCAACAACATCGGCCTGATCGGAATTGACTACCGGGGTTGGTAAGGCTGCATTAAGAGCTGCCATTGCGATAACACGTCCCGACGGAGATTTAAAATCGGCGACAAAACTTCGTGGAAGGGGAGCAGGCGCGGCAACTCCAAGCGTGGCACAAACCCCTGATTGTCCATCGGCCAACATTACTGAGCAATACTTGGTGCCAAATTCAAGACGTTGAAAAGGCAAACCAGACATACCCGCCATTTCATACAAGCGGGTAAGGGGATCGGGAAAAGAGTGAGAATTCATGGTGCAAAGGTACCCTTTTTGCGTCGGGGTGTCAATAATAATGGGTTTTTACAACCGGATGCCATAGCTTGCGCAGAACGTCATCAGTCTCGCCATGGCAAATGCCGGCAAACAAACACCGTGAATGATCAGGCAACTTCAGGGCAAGGGTAAGACTGCACGGAGACTTATCGCATTTTGCTTCTTTACAGAGCGGCTTTTCAAGGCAACAGCTTCTACCCAGCATATAAAACACATCGTTCATTTGAAGCACAGGAAGGCGACTCACCCTGGCAATCTCGGCCATTGCCTCAACTGCGGCATTCCTAATGGCAGAATCAGAATCGAGAGGCTGCCGTTGGGTCAACCTGGCGAGCAAACCTCCGTCGGTTACCTGCACGCAGCCTGTGCGCAACAACACCCTCTGCATGTGGTAATCCATTACCGGAATCAGATGCCCGGTATCTGTCACACTGAAAAGAGCGGCATCGCCAAACAGTTTAAGCATGAAAGTAGCTTTCTTCAGAAGTGGATCGGCGAAAGGTTCAACCGCTGCTAATTGAGGGTAATAAGCCATCGGGTGTCCTTGCAGGGTGTTTTGGGTTGAAACCAGGAAACTACCAACCGTTGCCTGGTGGTTATCAACCAGAAAACGGGCAGAAGCTACCATCAAACGAACCCTCTCTTCACGGCGATCGAGCGTTGAATTGACAACAGAGCCATCGGGACTGAACCATTTGGCTATTTCATCGGCAAGATGAGGCTGGCTGGCTTCAACCAGCAGGGAGGGGTCGAGCAGATGTGGTGCGCGTGAAGCTATGTTCAAAAATCCATGTTCCAGATAGTCCCATCCAAAAAGGTTGAGTTTGGGATCGCCAAGCGCGTATGTTTGATGACAAATCACCACGGCAAACCAAATCATTCTTCGCTTTAGCTCTTCCTCCATTGAAGAAACAAGGAAGGGGCGGTGGTAGAAATCGGGGTTAAAGGCGATTGTTTCGAGGCGGGAACCAATCAGCCGGCACTGGCCGGCATTCATAAAAACAGGCTGTGAATGGTTCATCTAGGCTTCGCTTTTTTCGCCTGCAAAGTAATCGTCACGATCTTCAAACAGCACGTTGAAGGTGGTGAAAGATCCATAAATACGGGTTATGTATTGCTGAAGGTTAACCTTTTCCTGATCAGACAGATTCGGGTGGCTGTTGATGTTTTGTTCCAGAACCCGCAGCCTGTCGCGTGCCATAACGATCTTGTGAAAAAAAACCTCCACAGGAATCTCTTTGGGCTTAAGAGAGGCGTTGCCGGGCTTGATCACCAGGGTACCCCCTTCCCATTTTCGGCCCAGTACCACAGGTTTTTGCAGGGCTCCGTATTTATCGAGCACTGCCTCAATTGCAGAAGCCAATTGCAACGCATCAACCTGAATGGAAGGTGGCATTTGATCTGGCTGGTTGAGAATTTTGGCTTGCAGGTTTGATTGGGCAAGCTCCATTCTGCCGCCACGTTCAAAAATCACCTCAACAGTGGCAAGGTTTACCAGGC
>JAQVCV010000139.1 GCA_028689615.1 Bacteroidales bacterium
GTGTAATGTCGGTGATATTGTTACCCCACAGGGAAACACTGTTCATATAGTGGCCGGCAAGAGCGCTTATATCGCTTATATGGTTGCCGCCAAGGTCTATATAAGTAAGCTTGTTCAAATTCGCAATAGGGGTAATATCCGATATACTATGGTGGTATATTTGCAGCCCCTCCAGCGAATAAAAATACTCTATGCCGGTTATGTCGGTTATTTTTTGGTCGTCCGGAACCTCTTGGGAATCGTCTGCCTTTAAAAACCCAGAAAAGCAGACATCCTTTACGGTTATCGCCATATCGTCCGGAAATCCGAAAAACTTGCGTACGCACGCTTCAAACATAGGATCGGGAAAATATATCTCTTCATTGATAACGCTGTAATCATCAAGCGTAAACGAAACCTGCGGCGTTGAAGGATCGAAATCAATTTCTTCAATGTTTTTACACATATCCGCAATTGGGCTAAAATCCGTAATGAAATTGTTGCCAAGAATAAGCGTTTGAAGCTTAGTCTGGCTTGTCAGCCCGCTTACATCACTGATTATGTTATCGTTCAAATAAAGCCGTTGATTTACGGTGATATTCAGCATGGGCGTAACATCGTTTATGTTATTTCCCCAAAGATTGAGCGCTTCAAAGTAATGACCTTCAAAAGGGCTTAGATCACTTATGCTGTTGCCACCAAGGTCAAGGTATTTCAGTCCGGCAATTTTACTCAGCGGAGTTACATCGCTTATATTATTGTTATATGCGCTTAAATTGAATATGTTTGGGAAGTTCTCCATTCCGCTAAGGTCGGTGATCATCTGGCTTTCGTCGTCCTTTGTTTCGTTACCGAGGTTAAGCTCAGTTACTTTTTCCGCTTCGGCATAGGTTATCGGACCGTTTGTTTTGCCTATGGCTTTGCAAATCTTCGTCTCCAGTACGGGGTCGGCGAAAACGATGACGTCGCTGCCGCTTTGCGCATGGGCAAAAAGCGGTATACAAAACAAACATACCAATAGCACCAGATATCCTTTTTTCATTTTTGTACTCCTTCTGCTTTTGTAATCATCCGTTTAGCCGTCTGTTGTGCTTCCTGCTGAAGATGCATTTATAGTATGTATTATAGCATTATCAGAATATCCTGTGGTGTGCAGGCTGCACACTGGTTGATGCTTTGCCAAGTCGCGGAAACTGCAATTTTTTATATAACATTTCTATCCATCTAACAATATCCCATCTCCAACGATAGAAATGAAATTTGTAGGTTTGTCTAACATCTTGGACAACGGTACGGTGAAGGAACTCAACAGGCGACAACCAGCCAAGGGGTCGCATAGGAAGAGCATTGCCGCGATTTTGGCGGGCAGCTAGCTGCCCACCAAAATCGGCGAGCGAGTTAAACTGGAGGTGATCAGGGTGGAAGTGAAATTTAAGCGGTGCTATGGGATTGATATTCATAAAAAGAAGGTGGTGGCATGTTTACTCATAGGGAAAAAGAAGGAGTTACGGGCATTTGGGACCATGACGGATGATATACTCGATCTATGTGAATGGCTCAAAGACAACCAATGCGACGTACTGGCGATGGAAAGCACCGGAGTATACTGGAAGCCGATTTACAATCTGTTGGAAGATCGGGGGTTTCGGCAGATCGTTGGCAATGCATAACATTTGAAGCCGGTTCCCGGACGAAAAACGGATATCAAGGATGCGGAACGGATCTCCGATCTGGTTCATCACGGCTTACTCCAAGCGAGTTTCATTCCCAGCCGGAAGCAGTGTGAACTGCGGGAAATGGTGCGCTACCGCCAATCGCTTGTGGAAGAACGAGCAAGGGAAATCAATTGAATTCAAGCGGTCTTGGAATGAGCAAATATCAAGCTGTCCAGCGTTATAACGGACATGAACGGAAAAAGTAACCTTTCGATTCTACATTCCATTGCGGACGGGTAAAGCGATCCCAAGCGGCTCCGCGTCTTGGCAAAGGGCAGTCTGGCAGCTAAAACGGAATCGTTAACCAGAGCTTTACGCGGTTCCGTTGGCGAGCATCAACGCAGAATGCTTACCCATCAGTTGCGGCATATGGAATGCCTCAACGAGGAAATCGCTGCTTTGGATGAAGACGTAAAAAAACGAGCGATGTGGAAACGCAAATCGAACTGCTTGATGGAATTTCGGGCGTCGGTCGCAGAACAAGTAACGTATACTTGCGGAAACAGGCGTTTCTATGGAGCCATTTCCCTCGGCCGCTCACCGGTGTTCATGGGCGGGCCTGGTACCGGGCTGCAACGAAAGCGCAGGCAAACGGATGCCCGGTCGATTGCGAAAAGGAGACGTTTTCCTCAAAACGATCCTGGTTGAATGCGCTCTTGCTGGAATTTGAAATCATAGCTCTTTTTAGTATGCCAAGTATTGCAAAATTTCTCCCCGAAGAGGCGGAAAAAGAGCGACGATTGCCGTAGCTCATGCTATGCTGGTCGCTATGTACCATATGTTGAAGACCAACAAGACTTTTGCTGATT
>JAQVCV010000094.1 GCA_028689615.1 Bacteroidales bacterium
CCCAATCGCCCCCTCCCCTCTTCTCCCTCGTCCCTCTTCCCTTGTCCAGCAGTTGCTTGGTTTACCGGAGGTTTTCCCAGTACCAGGCCACGGCTTCTTTCAGTCCTTGTTGAAGGGTGTGGGTGGGTTGGTAGCCCATGAGTTGGCGGGCTTTGTCAACCGAGGCGTGAGAATGGGGGATGTCGCCGGGGCGGTTGGGGCCATGAAGGATCTCGACCTGGGCGATGCGCGGATCGAAGGCAGAGAGGTAGTCTTTGAGCAGGGTGGTGAGTTGCACCAGGTTGTTGCGTTCGCCAACGGCAGTGTTGAACACGGTGTTGATGGCGGCCGGATTGGTGGTGGTTGCGGCGAGGTGGTTCATCTGCAGCACGTTGTCGATGTAGGTGAAATCGCGGGAGTTGGTTCCGTCGCCGTTGATGACCGGGCTCTGGTATTCCATGAGTTTTTTAACGAAGAGGGGGATGACGGCGGCGTAGGCACCATGCGGATCCTGCCGGCGGCCAAAGACGTTGAAATAGCGCAGCCCGATGGCGGAGATGCCGTAGTTGAGGGCAAAGACATGGGCGTAAAGCTCGTTGACGTATTTGGTGACGGCGTAAGGAGAGAGCGGTTTGCCAATGACGTCCTCGATCTTGGGGAGGGTGGCCGAATCGCCGTAGGTGGAAGAGCTGGCGGCATAGACGAAACGGCCAACGCCGGCATCGCGCGAGGCCACCAACATGTTGAGAAAACCGCTGATGTTAACCTCGTTGGAGGTGATGGGATCGTTGATGGAGCGTGGGACTGAACCCAAAGCAGCCTGATGGAAAACCACAGAAACTCCCTCAGCGGCTTTGCGGCAATCGGCCAGGTTGCGGATGTCGCCCACCACCAACTCAAAATTGGGTTGCTGCATGAAGGGCTGGATGTTGTGAAAGTGTCCGGTTGCAAAATTGTCGAGACACACCACGTGGTTGCCGTGCTGGAGCAGGCTTTCGCAGAGGTTGGAACCAATGAACCCGGCACCGCCGGTGACCAATACTTTGGAGTTGGTGAGGTAGTTTATCATCATTTTTTGAGTTGAGAGGGCAAAGGTAAGGAATTTGGGGATTGGTTGATTCAAGGATTCAAGCGCTTGGATAAGTGCGTGGTAGTTTGGAGGTTGCTTCGGGCAAGCCCTCGCAATGACGCGGGCGCTTGGATAAGGTGAGCGTTGGAAGGAGGTTGTTTCGGGCAAGCCCTCGCAATGACGCCAGCGCTTGGGTAAGGTGAACGTTGGAAGGAGGTTGCTTCGGGCAAGCCCTCGCAATGACGCCAGCGCCTGGATGAGGTGAACGTTGGAAGGAGGTTGCTTCGCCGCGCTCGCAATGACGCCAGCGCTTGAATGAGTGCGGGATCGTTGGGGGGGGGTAGAAAAAGGTTTTTTAGAGAACCAGGTTGAGGATGGTAACGATGAGGGAGAGGGATGAGGCCACGGCGGAGACGATGGCCCAGTTCCATTCACGGGGTTCTTTCACGAAAACGGTTTCGCCGGCATACACGGTGGGTACTTTGGCGAGGGTGGCGGAGTCGGCGCCAATGAAGTCGCGGATGTTGACTTCCTCGGTGGTGAAGTTGGCGTGAATGATAAAGACGGTTTTCGCTCGGCGCATCCTTTTTATCCCGCCGGCTTTGCTGATGGCCGACAGGAGGTCGATGCCCTCGAACACCTGGTATTGGCCGGGTTTGTTGACGTAGCCAAACACGTTGATGTTCTGGTTCTCGAGTTTTCGTATAAAAATGGTTACCATGGGGTTCACCACGTAGAGTTCGAGCGCCTTTTGCAGGGTATCGGTGAGCATCTGCGAAGTCATGCCGGCAGCCTGGATGCTACCCAGGGCAGGGTATTGGATGAAGCCATCGGGGAGAACGATGGTTCCGCTTAGCGAGAACTCGGGGTGTTCCATCACCATGACGTCGATTACATCGCCCTTGCGAATCTGGTAACTGTCGGTAATGGTCTGCGCGCGAAGCGATCCCGGGCAAGCCATGAAAAGGAGTATGGCTAGAGGGGTAAGGAAGAGGCTTTTCAGATTGGACATAACAACAGAGGTTTGATCTATTCTAAATTAATCAATAAACAGTTTGAGGCTTTTTGCCGGCCCTGAGCAGGATGTTTCTGATCTCCTCTTTGCGCAACAGCTCGAAAGAGGGTATATCGGGATAGAAGAAGAGCTGGTTTTTGCTGTTGGTGCCATAATAGCCGGGGAGGTTGCCGTAAGTGAAATCGGGGGTGGAGAGCACATCCTGATAGACATCGAGCAGCAATTGAGCCGAGAGGTTGGTCTCGAAGGTTTTGATGATCTTTTGAATGATGTCGGCCTGCTGCGATTTATCCTGTTTGGCAAAGGCACGGCGAAGCGCGGCAATAACGGTTCGTTGCCTGTGGTTGCGCTGCTCGTAGGCCAGCTCCCACGCTTTGGCATCGGCATAGAAATTGTCGGTTCGTATCACGTCAACCTTGCTGCCCGGGGTATATTTCACACCTATCCTCTTGAAATCGAGAAAACGGATGAACTCCCAGGTATAAAACCCGTCGAGGTGGCTGGGACCCGGCTGAAGCTTGTAGTATTCAGCGTAGGGGCCATCAAGATTCAGATCGAGGCCGTCAACCAGGTTCACGAAATCGATAAACGAGAAGCGATCCTGGATGAGGTAGTAATCGATGCGCGTCATCAGGCTGTTTTCCAGTATCTTTTTTGTGGCCTCGATGCCCGTGGTGAAAAACACATCGATGAGGCGGTAGTCGTTGTTGATAAACCGTGCCGTGTGGGGGATGTGGGTAACGCTGATGCGGTGAAAATCGGGGTAATAGTTGATGAGCATGTAAACAGCCGGAAACCCCACGTAAAGCACGTTGATCTGCCTGATATCCTTTTGATTGAACTCCTTCGACACCTCGTTGGAGAGGTTTGTGTAAGCTTTGGCAAAAACCTTTTGCAATTCGCGGTTGAGGTCGGTTTCGGCAGGTTGTGCCGGACCCCGCGCGGGAATGTGGTAGATGGTATCGTTCATGAGCACCTCATCGAGGTTTACTTCCGAGATGTCGGCACCGGGTTCGAGGCCGTTGGCGCGACGGATGAGCATGGCCAGATCGGCACCGTCGAACATGGTATAGACCGCGGGGATGTGAACGGCACCGCATATCCCGACCCTGATGGGTGCCCGTTTTGCTTCAGGCTTCAGGAAAGGGTACACCAGGAAAAGAAAGAGGATGGCGAGCATGCCGGTGGCGAGGAAAACCCAAAACCAACGCTTGCGGCGCCGGAAAAGGATTTCATTACCGTGGCTGTAGCGGTTGCTTTGTTTCACCATGGCAACTCCTTTCGGTATGTTTGACGACACCCACCCCCTACAACCGCGCGAAGCGGAGCTGGCAAACCTTCGGGCATGCCCACCGCAACACGACGTGGCAGGGAGACAACCAACAGAAAACCCATTGAAACCGTTTCAGAAAACATGCTTGAAAGGTTTAAGATTCTTTGACGGCTGATTTTTTCCTGAAGAGACGGGCAAGGCCTTTCAAGCCCTTCACTCCTTCGTCGTTCCCTTTTCGGTAACCGTAATTGTAGCGGTAATAGTAGTAATCGGAGTATTGGTTCACCGGGTTTATTTTCAAATCGTTGACGATAACTCCCGTGATTTTTCTCTGGTGGTGTTTGAATATTTTAAGCAGTTTATCAAGCGATTTGCGCGAAGTGAGCGCCAGCCGGGCTACCACGATGATGCCATCAACCTGATCGATGAAATTGACCGTGTCGGGGATGAAGAGAACGGCCGGTGTGTCGAACAGCACGATGTCGAACATGGGTTTGAGCGTGTTGATGAAATCGACAAAGGCCGGATCTTCATACGAGAAGGAGCTGACGTCGCGGTGGGTTCCTACCCCTACAAACGAAAGGTACTCTGACGATGTTGGCTGAATGATGTCGGCCAGCGAGCATTCCCCCTCGAACAGGTTGCTCATACCAGGCAGCTTGTCACGGTCGAGCTTGTGGGTAAGTTTCGAGGCAAAGAAGTCCATGTCAACCAGGCACACCTTTTGTTTCCGGGCAGCGAGTTCGCGGGCGAGGCGGAGGCTGATGAGCGATTTCCCTTCGCGACGCACAGGGCTGCAAACCGAGTAGAGTTTGTGTTTGGAACACTTCATAGCCTGACGGAGGTTGACCACCACTTCGCCGATCTCGTTGCGGCGCTTGTACTGTTCCTCTTCCGAGGGGTCGTCGGTGGTGTAAACATGATCGGCATTGAGGTGGTGGAGCAGCACCCCCAGTATGGGCATGGCATAGAACCGTTCGAGGTCGGATACCAGCATGAGGCGGTTGTCGAGCATGTCGTAGGCGTAGATGACCCCCAGAGCCAGAGCCACGCCACCAACCAGCCCCACCAGGATGAAGAAAAAGATGCTTTTGTTGGCAGGAGTTTTGGGCACTTCAGGCTCGTCGATAATCACGAAGCGGCTGAGGCTGCCCTGGGCTGCCGACTGTGCCTCGATGAGGCGGGAGTTGAGCAGGTTGATGGTCATGTTGACCAGTTCACGGTTTTGCAAGATCTGTTGACTCCCTTCGCGGGTGGTGTCGGGCATCATCATTTTCTCGAACTCGCTGATGACCTTTTGCAGCGATTCCACCTGCGTTTGGAGAGCCACCTCGTTGATTTGCAAATCGATAAGTTTGCTCATGAGTTGACTTTTCAGCGGATTGCGCATCAGGCTCTTGATTTCGAGGTTCTGTTTGAGAGAATCCCGCACCATGTTGCTGATCTGCACGATGTTTTCGCGAATGGCTTTCACGGCAGGGTGGTCCTCTTTGTTTTTGGTAAGAGCGCGTGCCAGGTCAACCTCGAGGTTCATGAGCTGCATTTTGAGTGGTTCGGAGAAAGCAGTCTCGTTGACGATGGTTCCGTCCATGTTCTTCAGTTCCAGCTCGGCTTTTGCTCTCGAGGCCTGCACGGAGGCCAGTTCAACCTGGGCATTCAGCAGGTTGTTGCGGAAAGAAGAGAGGTCAGAAGCAATTTTGTTGAAATCGCGTATTTCGCCCGGGTTCCCGTTTTCATCGCCCAGTATTTTGCGGTCGATCACACTCAGTTTCTTGTTGTTATCGGCCAGTTGATCGGTAAGGTAAGAGATCAGTTTTTGCGAGTTGTTCACCTGGTTGCGGTGCAACAGGTCGTTGAGCGACTGGATGTAAGCCTTGATCATGATGGGGATGATGTCGGCATCTTTTGAAGTGATGGTCACTTTGTAACTGGGCACCCTGTCGTCCTTCCTCTTATTGTCCATCTCCACCTTAAAAAGGCGTTTGACGATAGCTGTATTGTAAGGCAAGCCACTGTTTTTCAGGGTAAGGCGGGCCATCTCTTCCGACTGCATCACGCTGAGCCAATAGTTTTTATCGAAGTCGGTTTTGATAACAGGCACGTTGGCTTCCACCACGAATTCTTTGATAGACTCGTTGTAAAAAACCTCGAACTCTGTTTTGTAAAACCGGGGCTGTTTGATGGCAAAAGCTATTGCTACCAGCAATCCGAACAGCACCACCGAGGCGAACAGCCACCGGTGGATGTAGAGAATCTGGAGGTAGCGCATGACGTCGAAAGAAGGATCCTGCACCTCGTCAACGCCCGATGGTTTTGGATTCAAGGCAGGGGCATTGTTGAGACTATCAGCATCAGGTTTCGCTTGTATTTGTTCTGACATAGATAAAACAACGGGTTAAGGAAACATTTGAAACAGTAACTCGAATTACATTATTTCAGCCGGATACACCAAGTACCACTGTGCTGTAGTGGGAGATACAGCCAAGCAACGAAATAAGAATAACTTAACAGCAAAAACAGGGGGAGACGGAGAGCCGACTACTCAGTGATAGTCTGTTTTTTCTCAAGCCATTTGCGGTAGAGTTTCAGTCCGCCATAACCGGCAGCGAGCCCCACCAGCAGCGAGACACCGCCGGCCAAAGCGGCTGCACCGCCACCTACGACGCCGTTGGTAGGTGTACCACCGCTAGGGAGAGAAGGATCGACAGGAACCCCACCGGGTTGTTGAGCATAAAGAGATCCTGCAACGAGGAAAGCTACGAAAAAGAGTAGTTTTTTCATATTGATTTATGTAACAATTAACTAATAAATAATGGCGACATGAAAAGAATTACCGGACGATGATTTTGAAGGCAGCATCGCTTTTATCGCTGAACCTCACAACATAAACTCCATTGGAGGCAGGGATGGAGAAGGCATCGCTGCCCGATCCGGTGAGGCGATAGCGAGACACTTCACGCCCTTGCACATCAAACAGGGAAGCAAACCCGGAGTTTTGACCTTCAGGATATTGCAAATAGAGCTTCCTGTTTGTTGCATAAGCACCAAAGCCCTGAACGCCGCCCGGGTTGTCGATTCCAACAGTTGAAACAAAATGGAGTTTGAAACGCATGGGATCGTCGCCGGTTTCGTGTTGGAAAGAATAGACAGGAGCCTCTTCCAACTTCACGAGACGATTCTCTTTGCTATCTTCGAGGCGAACAGACACATCGCCAAACGACTCAAAACCACTTCCGATGAAAGTAACCTCGCCGGCAGTACTCAGATCGAAACGAACCGGGATGGTGACAACTCCGGTAGTAAACGGAACTGTATTGATGCTCAGCAAATCTTCATTCGATTCGGTGAAAGAGGAGATCTGCGGAACTCTGAGGTCGCTGTAGAACTTGGTGGCATCAAAGAGGTCGTCGTGATTCAAGGTGGCCTCGTTGTGAAGGCGAATCATCAATTCATCGGAACCCTGACCGCCTACAGCCTTCAGGTGAAACTCATCGGCAACCGCTTGTTGTGATTTCATAAAAGCTTTGTGATTATGCAGCCTGATTCCATTACCGAATGTCAATCCACTACCAGAAGCCTTAACAAAAAAGGCCTGACCTACAGGAATCATACTGGTTACGTCATTGGTACCTGAGCCACTGTTTTGGACATAAGCACCATACGATTTGGTGTCGGGGTTGAAAATCCAAATGGAAGTACCCACATTGGTTGTGGTTACCATATTCCAATCAATAGCTGAGGGGTAAGGATTGGGGATCAAGTTGTAGCCATTTCCTGTTGTAGTGATCGTGGGATTGTAGGGGCCGTTGTTTAACTGGCCGGAGATGTTGTAGGTGCGCGAGGTGGTTCCACCCACGTAATTTGGGTAGTAAACCATAGCCCCTTCTTTAGTATTCAATATGTTGGTGGTGGGTACGTCCCAGGCAAACCAGGTATCGGAGGCTTCGAGGTAAGTGAAGAGGTAGGAATAGAGCCACACTTCTGACAGGTAAGTGTCGCTGTTGATGGGAACCGAAACCAGGTGGTATTTTTTTGCTTCGAGATCGGAGGTTCCACTGATATAGCGCTGCACGGTGGCATCAACATTATCAGAACTGTGCATGAGCGAACCGGTACCTGTGGCATCCGACTTCAGGACGAGGCCACCCTGCCCGTTGTTGTTGTCGAGGGTTCCATTTACAGTAAGAGAAACACCGGGATTGATGTTGAGCAGCCTTCCTGAACCGTTGTTGATCGTCAGGTTGTTGACCGTGTTCTCGGCGGTGAGGGTGCAGGTGCCGTTGATAATGGGGCTGTCGTCGGCACTGCCATAGGTGGCATCACCATTCATACCAGGGACTTCCTGTACATTCCAGCGGGCGGCACTTTCCCAATTGCCTGTTCCGGTAAATACCGGGAAATTTGAAAAACTGGCTTCCTCCGAAAGAATAGTCCCTGACTCATTGGTAACAAATGCTTTAAAATAAATCGTTGCCCCCCTTTCAACAGGAACATCATCAATGGTAAACACACCACCTGAATTGCTGGCAACAGAATAGAGGTTAGCGGTCTCATCAACCCCGCTTTCAGTACTCCAGAAAACGCCTCTCTCGAGAATAGTACCCGTTGTGGGTGTGGTTATAGTTGCACCCAAAGTTGAAGTGACCAGTTTAATATTGGCTGAGGTTGGAGAGTGGATGGTTTCCAGGCGGCATTGTTTTGGATTGTAACTAGCAGAAGATGTAATATACCTGGTAAGGTTATCCATTTTGTTGAATTCGTAAACCCTGAACCAATACTCGTTGGTGGAGCTTGGCACCGTAACCGTTAACGAGGAAGTAGAACCGTTGAAGATGACCTGCTCGCCACTTCCGCTATAGGTAGCATTGGCAGCAGGGTAATAATCATCTACAGGATCGGTAAAACTGTTAGTATTGTTTATCACGATAATTCGATTGTTCCCGTTACCATTTGTACAACCAATCTTAATGGTTGTGGGAGTTACGGAAATGATAGAAACATTGGAAGCCTGGGTAGAAGGTGCAGCGAAAGGATTTCCGGCAATGGAAACCCCCTTGAGCGATGAGTTATAACCAGAACCTGTGCTCAAAGCCCCTCCATCCAGTCTGATCAACGAGTTGAGAACCCATCTCACATAAACAGTAGCTTTGTTATCGCAAACAGATGGCAAGGAGAAATTGTAAGTAACCAGACTGTTTGTCAAACCATTCGGGCTACCAATAACGCTACCGGTTTCAACATCAGTCCAGGAAGATCCATTTAAACTGTATTGAACTTTAAAATCGCGAGGACCTAAATTGGTAGCTGACTTCATCTGAAATGACCCCGTCAGACTTACATATCCTGCTGTTGTGAAAGCAGTGGTTCTCCAACAATCGGTTCCAACTGCATTCCAACTATATGTGGTCTGGCCGTTGGTGCCGGAATAGCCAGAACTTGTAATGCCACTGGTTGACATTACACAACCAAGATTGTCGGGAAGACCCGCGCTAGCATTGCCATTTGAAGTCAAATCAAATGCAACAATCTGAGCCAAACCTGAGAAATTTAAAATAACTGCTGAAGCAGAAAGTAAGATCGCTTTAACCCAGTTTAAGAATAAATGTCTTTTCATAAGAGTGAAAAATTAATAAATAATCTACCACGAATAAATATTACGATTCCTAATCAGCATCAAATATACATAGATTCCAAAGAAATGCTCCAGCCTGTGGAAAAAAGATGTCAAAATTTTTGAATTTTTGTTTGTCAAAAAAAACTACACAACACACATTCAATATATTGCATATAACAACAAAGTTCAGAATCATAAAAAAATAATTTTGTGTTAACAGTCTCAATTTGTCTCCCCCTCCCCCGATAGCGATCGGGGCTATCGGAACCCCCTCTCCCTTCCGATAGCTATCGGAACCCTATCTCCCTATCTCCCCCTCTCCCTATCTCCCTTCCGATAGCTATTGGAACCCCCTCTCCCCCTCACCATGCGGGACGCCTCCCGATCACTATCCGGGACGCCCCTAATCCCTCGCCCCTAGTCCCTCTAAACCCTCTCAACTTCCTAAACCACACTCCATACCCACTACCCACTTCTATTTCCTCGGGCGCAGAGAAGCCGCCTGCTGATCGGCAAGGGGGAAAAAAAGAGCCCTGCTTCCGAAGCTTAACAAAAGCTCCGAAAGCAGGGCATTGTTATTGAACAACGGGCACCTATCAAAGTCGTCCGTCAACTTTTTCTTTGTCCCAGAGTCCTTTGATGTCGTAAACCACGCTCAGGGGTTTGCGCCCCGAGAGGTCGAGACTGAGGAACTGGTGGTGTGCCACGGCGAGGATGATGACGTCGTAATCGGTCAGGTGGTAGGAAGGGATGAGTTTGAGGCCGTATTCGTGAGCCACTTCAGAGGCTTTTGCCCAGGGGTCGAACACGTCCACCTTCACGCCAAAGGCTTCCATCTCGTGCACCACATCCACCACCTTCGTGTTGCGGATGTCGGGGCAGTTCTCTTTAAAGGTGATTCCCAACACCAAAGCGCGGGAATTGTTGACGGGTAAATCGCGGCGAATCATGAGTTTCACCACCTGCGAGGCGATCCAGGCACCCATGCCGTCGTTCATGCGGCGGCCGGCGAGGATGATCTCGGGGTGGTAGCCGGCCTCCTGTGCCTTCTGAGCCATGTAGTATGGATCGACACCGATGCAGTGGCCACCCACCAGTCCGGGCGAGAACTTCAGGAAGTTCCACTTGGTTCCGGCGGCTTCCAGCACGTCGCGGGTATCGATGCCGAGGTGGGCGCAGATGCGGGCCAACTCGTTGACAAAGGCGATGTTGATGTCGCGTTGCGAGTTCTCGATCACCTTAGCCGACTCGGCCACCTTGATGCTGGGTGCCTTGTGAGTACCGGCCTTGATCACCTTCTTGTAGAGCTGGTCAACCACTTCGGCAATCTCGGGAGTAGAGCCCGAAGTGACCTTGAAGATGGTGGTTACGGTGTGTTCTTTATCGCCCGGGTTGATCCGTTCGGGGCTGTAACCCGCGAAGAAGTCAACGTTGAGTTTTTTCCCTGAGACCCGTTCGATCACGGGGAGGCAATCGTCCTCGGTGCAGCCCGGATAGACTGTAGATTCGTAGATTACCAGATCGCCATCGCTGATGACTTTCCCGATGGATTCAGAAGCTTTGACAAGCGGGGTAAGATCGGGGCGGTTGTTTTTATCGACCGGTGTGGGCACTGTGACGATGTAAGTGTTGCAACCGCGGATTTCGTCGAGTTTGGTAGTGAGGTAAAGCCCTTTACCTTCGGGTTGATGCCTGACAAGAACCGACTGGAGGTTGGAGTCTTCCACCTCGAGGGTAGAGTCGTGGCCAGTGTAAAGTTCATCAACACGGCCCTGATGGATGTCGAAACCAACAACAGGGAAATGTTTGGCAAATTCGACGGCCAGAGGCAGGCCTACATAACCGAGGCCAATCATGCAAATACGGTGTTCCATTGTAGAAGAGTTTTTTTATGGGTCAAATGTAGGATTTATTGTGGAGATTTGAAAAAAATGTTGAAGAAGGGGAGGATTTGAGGATTTGAGGATTTGAGGATTTGAGGATTTGAGGATTTGAGGATTTGAGGATTTGAGGATTTGAGGATTTGAGGATTTGAGGATTTGAGGATTTGAGGATTTGAGGATTTGAGGATT